>JAFGIK010000063.1 GCA_016929645.1 Candidatus Dojkabacteria bacterium | reverse complement strand
GCTAACGCCCCATTTCAGCAGCTTTACAAGGGCACTTGACGATGCCGCCGACCTTGCCAACGGCGATGTCCCTTGACGCCACTACAAAACTGACCATGCCGCGCCCTTGTAACGTCTGCTGCAAATGGCTTGTTATCGTCTGGTTGTATTTTTCTTCAATCTTTTCTCTTGACTCTTTCCTCTAATTGCCTATCTTTATTGTGATGTCACGTTTTATTTTACATTAATTTAACTTTGCTGAGAGTTATATACTATGAATAAATACATTATTGATGTTATTGATAGAAATGATAATATAACATCTTTTCAACATTATGCCAAAAATGAAGGCGATGCAAGAATTACATTTAGAGCAAATGACACAACATTATGCCGCAATTCTTTCGTCATATTAGAAAATGTTCCATCTTATACAAGCCAAATTCTAAAAATCATTCATGTTTAAATAGTTCCAATACCTCTTTTTTCAAAGAACCCGTCTCAACCAAATTTTCACAGATCGGTTTATAAAGTAAAAATTCTTCAAAAGATATATTGCATGGTCTTACTCCAGTATTTACAAAAAATAAAAATTCTCCAATATATTCAACATATCTTACATATTCAGGAAATCTTGTTTTTAGCTTATCACATTCGCGATATTCATTATTCGTAATGGCGTGTATTTCAAAAATATCTTTTCCTTGAAGTGATTCTAAAAAATCAATAAAATCTTGTTTAGTTTTTCTCATAATCTCCTGTCCTTCCTTCCTGTCATGTTATTTGATTGTATGAGGAAGGAGCAGATGACAGGAGAAATCCGCTCCATTCAGGCCGTCGCCCTATCCTCAAAAATTACCATGTCACATCTTCAAAGTGAATGTGCATACTTCCAAGCATATAGTCAAAATGCTTCAATTTCCCGGTAAATGTTAATAATTCTCCTTTTTTCAATTTTAGAGCTTCATCTTTTTGGGATTTATCTAAAAACAATGTTATCTCAGAAAAACTAAACGAATTATCTTTATCAATATCTAATTTAACATTCAATCCTCCAAGGAGTCCCTCGTCAACCTCATAAATATATCCTGATGTTGTGATTTTCTTCCCCTTGTATTGTGACAAAATATCTTCTCGATACGTTTTCCACCATTCGTCAAACTGCAATTCTGTCATAGTCTTTTTGTTATCTCGATATGTTTTTCGATATTGTACCCATGTCTGAATTGAGATATTAATGGGCATATTCTTTCTTCTTTCCTCCTCAGCAATTTTTTCAAGTCGTAGTTTTTCACGATATTCTGTTATCATCGTTGCAATTTCATGATGTTTATAATATGTTGCGTATTCAACTGCGGTATTTCCTTTTTTGTCAGTAATCATACTGTCTGCTCGTAAAGCTAACATTTTTTCAACTATCTTCGTCTGTCCATTTCCAGCGGCCACCATTAGGCAGGTTGCCCCGTCTTTTTCGGTCTGGAAGTCTTTATTTACTCCTTCCTTGAGGAGTGTAATCATTGTATCATATTGTCCTTGTTGACAGGCTTTAATAAGACGTTCTTCTTTACTCCCACAGCCTGACAAGATTGCGAGAATTGAGACACTGATAAGAATAATACGATAGACTTTCATAATTCCTCCTTATTTTGAATTGTTATCGCCTCTCTCCATTCTTAGAAATACTTGCCTTGACATCTTCCCATTTTTGTATCATATACGTTGCAAGTTCATGTAAATCTTCAGGACTGAATGTTGACGTATCAAGTTCGCCATCATACCCTTCAGATATTTCTAAAGATGGAGAGATTCCAATTATCCCGTTATTGGCATAAATTCTATGACCTGTCTTAAAAATGAAATAATCATCCTTGAATAACATAGCCTGACTCAAGAGCCTCCTGAAACACCCATTGCGTATTTTCTACAATTCTTTGGCAAATAAGCTCAATTTGATGCTTTGGTGATTGCGTAACAGTTACGGCTTCAATATAGCCTGGATGACCATTCTCTTGATTTATTGTCACAAGCATACCATCCGCAACCATTAATCTTATTCTATCTGATTGGACGTCATCTGTATACCAGCCATATATTTGAAGATCGAGTAATTCAAAAAGCATAAGAATACAAGCATGAAGCCAAATGGTAATATGAAAATGGCTCATATCTTGTGCAATTTGTCCCACGTTTTCAACACATAATTTTCTATCAATATGGCCTGATAGCTTATCCCTTATCGTTTTTAATCTGTCAATATCAATTTCACCGCTAATGCGTTCCCATGTGTCCTTTATATGCTTTTTGCTTGAATGATGTTTATATTCTTTCTCAGATTCATAGTAATTTTTGATATTTCTAATAGATTGATAGAAAGAATAAAGTGGTGTTGCTAATATTTTCATTCTTCTTCGTTTTTTGGAGTTATCTTGAATTTCTATAATATCGTCTAAAAGATTATCAATATCACGTAATGATTCAACAGTCCGCCATAATTTTTGTGTAATAACATTCGATGGTTTAAATTGAATTTCTGTTATTGGGGCAACTGCTGGATCTGCAATCGCTCTTGAATCCTTTTCGACATAAAGCATTATACTATCCTCCCCGCTGGATTCTACCCGTGACATTATATAAAAAGGGAAGGCCAGTCACGGGGGTCTGACCTTTTCGGGAGCTACCCTATCCCCTCAAAACCAATTCGCTTGTTAGCGACTGCCTATTCCTGAAGAACCTGTAATAAGTTTTGCATAGCTTTATCGTGAAATTCATTATGCCCTGTAATTAAGGTTGTTTTCTAAAAAATAGAAATGGCCTCCTTTGCTAAAGGTTTCCAGTCTTCATTCTTTGCTCGATTATAACATACTGCAAGCATATAATATGCAAAGGGAAAACGAGGGAATTCCTCAATCACTTTTCTATATTTTTGGAGAGCATCTTCATTACAGGTAAATATTTTTTGACCGTTTTCATCTGTAAACACACCTGATAACTTTCGAGAAATTGGAGTTGTGAGTGATATAGGCGGTGTCCCGACAATCCCAGGATTCCCTGTTATATCCATTTTAGCAACATCTGAATAGGTTTGAAGTGTATAAACCATTGTTTCTATTTCTTGAACCCTCGATGCTAATTTTGATAATACTTCTGTATCAGTCCCTGTATATCGTTGTAAGGCTAAAGTTTTGAATGGGGTTAGAAGTGTCTCAAGCCTTTGAATCTCAAGATTTTTTTCTAAATTCTCTTGTTGAAGTTCAGTAATCTGTGCTGTTAGTTCAGGAATTTTGAAGACAAGAGGGAGTGACTCTGAAATTAATGCTGCAATAATAAGCCCTATAGCTGTGGCAATGGCGACTTGAACAGTTGCTTTTTGATAAAATTTCTGTTGAGCCATACTTAACTATTCCTCGTGTGTTCGAGATTTTCGTTGAATAGATTGTGATATATTATGTAACTGCTTGCTAAAATCTGCAAGCATCGCACATGCATAAATGAAAAAAAATATTCCTGCAATATAAAATAAATTTTCCATAATTGTGCCCTCCAATTATTGACAAATCGTTTCACATGGGATGCCATCACGATCATTGTCAAGTTGTTTATTCCTACACGTGTTTAAGTGGTAATAGGCTTCTTCGCATGAAACCATTTCTGTACATTTTTTTCTCGGGCTGCATGAAAACTTTGATGACGACTGGTCTGTACTGTATTGTATTGGTTTTTTTGTCGGAGTTGCAGTCGGCCTCGGTGTCGGTGTCGCTGTCGGTCGTGGTGATGGCGTCGGCGTTGGTGATGGAGTCGCTTGATGTTTTTGCACAGGTGTTTGTTGCGAAATAGTCCGTTGTTCCGGTTTTTTATCTTTCCCAAACAAAGCAGCCAATGCAATAAAAATAATTCCCACTCCAATCAATGTCAAACATCCTCCACTCTTTTCCTTACTTTTTTTGGATTTTCTTCTTTTTGCCATTATATCTATCCTCCCTCAATATCTTTCAATCTGTCATCACCTACCATGTAAGGGATAACGACCGCAAATAACCGGCGAAAAAAGGCGGCGGCCAATGAAGCTAAAGAAAACAACCCAATTTTCCCCGCCGCCTTTTTGAAGTCCGGTTCATTTGCCTTGTTAGCCGTATTTTCTCACTAACTATTCGGCTTATTTCCATCTAAAAACTCATCATTTAGTACATACACTTTTGAGAAGGTCATTTAACCGATCAACCTTAGCAACGATTATCCTTGCTTTCTCTTTTATTAAAACCTCTATTTTTGCTTGCTCTCCCCCAGAGGCAAGAACCTCTTGTTCCTCAAGTTTCAATAAGAGCTCTTTTGTTGTTTTAATCTGTTTCATTAAACTTTCCATTTCTTCAATATCATCCGCAGTGGCCGCACTATCAATAAGTGTCGCAATTTTTGCAGGATTTGACTCATTAGCTATTATTTGTTTGATAGATTCAGGCAAATCCATTTTTACTTCTTTGGAAGATGCTTTCTTGCGAATATCGTCTATCCACTTGCTTACTTCATTAAAAATAAACTTAGAGGCTTCAACGATAACAGGCATAAAGGCTGTAATACTCATAAGATTTTCTCCTTTTGTTAGTTTTAATACTTTTGGGTTTTGATCAAATTTGGGTACATTCTTTACTTGTCTATAGTTGATAAAAAATAGAACTTTATTACTTGAAAATATCCTGTTCGTCGTAGTTCTCATTTGTTCTGCAATATCTACAGGTAATGAGATTACAGTTCTCAGGATATCATATTCTTTATCTGACAAATCAAAAACAAACAAAGAATCAAATAGAGAGATAATGCTTGGATTCAAATCAGAAATATATCCTTTAATCCAAACTCCATGCAGGCAACCTTTAATAACAGATGACAACCGTATACAAAACATTTGAATATCTTGTATTGCGCCGGTTAAATCAATAAGATAGATACGATATTTATTTGCTTCCTTCTTTTGGGATTGAACTTGCTCTATAATAGCATTGGAATCTATTGTATGGATTTGAAGAGTCTCAAATTCACATAACGATCCCATAAAAGTTTTTATTAGGTCAATGAGATGATCCGATGCATCTTTCTTATTGTGAATAAATATAAAACTTTGGATAAGGGTTAGATAAAAATTTTCAACTGTCAATAAATCTGTTATCGTGATAGGATCGGGATAAAATCTTACGGCTGCTTGAGAATCATTTTTGACAGGTTTAGCATCAGAATCATCTAAAAACCTTACTACATTACCATTGGTCATTGTTCTAAAATTTAATCCTTAAAGCGAACCGTTGAACGTCCTGTTGTCTCAGGCTTTATGAGCAAAATGGTATCGCCTGAACTTGGTACATAATTCTGTAAAGCTTCTTTTTTTGAATTTGGTGCAATAAATATGTCAAACTCATCTGGATTACCAATTTTGAGACCTCGGACTATATCATTTTTAATTCGTTCAAGAGATGCGGCAGGATCTATTTCTGCTTGTTTTGGTGGATGATCTGGCGCAATAATTGTAACTTCTACCATAATTTTCTCCTTTCTTCTGCTTGATAGAATTTTTATTTAACGAGAATATCCTTTATGCATGAAATCCTTATTGTGCTTGATCAAATAGAGATGTCAAGAGAATAATTTCTATACCAGTAAAACACGGCTAACGCCAGGCATAAGCTGGTTTGAAGGGGCGCGGCCACGATGCTTGACCGTTGGCAACTATGTTTCCCCGCGCCCCTTCAAACTCAGCTTCATGCCATTGTTCGGCATTTTAATAAATCCATATATTGAAGATTTTCAGTAAGATCACGATATTGTATTTTTCTTTGGATTGAAACAGCTTGTTCAATACAAAGTAATGATTGTTTATATTCTCCTAACTCCTCATATACGCGAGATAAACCAGAAAGAATAATACTGTACACTTTTATTGAGCCTCCTTTTTCCTCATATATTGTTTTACCTAATTTATAGTATTTTAATGCTTCTTCATAATTCCTTTGAGCATTATATATTTTACCAATATTATTGTAAGCCAATATTAATTCACCCCAGTCCCCTAATTGTTCATGAATCGCTATACTTCGGTTAATATAGTTTAGGGCTCGTGTATAATCTTTACGAAGAAAATAAACTTCTCCAATGCTTTGTAATATCATCGCAAGTCGATCTTGTGCACCAATATTCTCACGAATTTCTTTGACCTGGATAAAAGTTTCCATAGCCCGATCCAAATCTCCTATTAAGCGATAGTATGCACCAATGTTGGCTAATGTGATACTTAACCAGAAGGGATCGCCAATCTCCTTTCTAATTTTTAAAGAAGCTTCTAAATATTCAATAGCTCTATCATATTGACCTTGACCTAGATATATATCTCCTAAATTGTTTAATGCTTGAGCTATTCCAAATTGATCGCCAGATTTTTGGTGAAGCTGTAAACAACGATGATAAAGTACAATAGATTCATCAAAGTCTCCTTTAGCCATCAATACAATAGCTGCATTTCCAATAACTGCCCCTAAACCTGCAAGATCGTCTAATTCTTCATATAAGATTTGACTTTGTTTCAGGGATTCTATAGCTAAATCAAAATTAGCTTCTCGCCGATAAGCGTAGCCAATTTCTTTAAGGAGATATGCTTCTGTCCTTTTATCCCCTGTATTTCTCGCAATATTTATCCCTATTTGCATCCATTCTAAATTCTCTTTCCATAACCCCCATTGGTACAGTATAGGATGCATAGTTCTGACATATTTTAGGATAATAGGAGAACCCCAATCATCAAGAAAATCTATAGCATTATCCCTCCCTAATCGTAAATTAGGCAATGCTAATCTTATTCGTTCTAAATTTTTTGAATTTTGCTGAAGAAACTCTAAATAACCTTGTGCATGACGAAACTTCCCTATTTTTAATTCTTGCGGGCTCATTAATTCTTGAATGAACTGATGGAGTAAGCCATGTATCTGATAGCGTGTTTCTGATACCCGCTTAATAAGAGCCCGCCCAGACAATTTATTCAGGTCGACTTCAGTGTTTTCTACAGATAAATCCCAAAGTACTCTAACTACTTCGATGTCAAAAGGTGTTTGATATGCAAATATTCCAAGTTTCCTAAAATTTTCTTGTAATTTGTCGTCTAGTCGTTCATAGCTTAATTGAAAAGAATTTCTTATGCTTTCCCTTTTTGTTTGAGCTTCATCTAATTCTAGTATCGAAAGCTTTTGTTTATCTGATCTTAAACGGCGTAATACTGATACCCATCCTATATCAATAACTTGTGTTGCAGCAAGTTCTAAAGCTAGTGGAAGATATTCTACTAGCTTTGATAATTCTTTTGCTTGATCTAAGTTGGAATCTAACATTTGTTCCCCTATCCATCCCTGTATCAAATCTATAGATTCTTCTTCAGATAACACATCTAATTCTAGAAATTTAGCTCTTACTGCTTTTGCTAACATTGCTTGCCTCGTTGTAATGATTGTGAATGATTTTGGGCCACCTACTAGCAAAGAATTTATAGGCATTATATCCCATGCATCATCTAATACGATCAATACTTTTTTTTCGTAAAGTAGTGAACGTACTGCTTTACTCCGTTCTTCAATCTCTACATACCCTTGCACATTATACCCATAAGCAGCAGCAAACCCTCCAAGAATACTGATCAAGTCAGGGTTTTCTCCTATTGTTACCCATAACACCCCATCTGGAAAATTTTGATTAATTGGGATACTGTGTGCAAGGGCGGTGACTAAAGTAGATTTACCAATTCCCCCCATTCCATGTACAGCCACTAAAGTAATCTTATTCTCAAAAACAAGTTGTTTGAGATAAGATAACTCATTGTTTCTACCCACAAAATAATCTGGTAGTCTAGGGGCTTGGTGTGGGATTGGGACAGGTCTTTGGTCAGGCTGAACAATTGTAATTTCAGCTCGGGCTCTGTCTCCCATCGCTTGAGCTATATACGAGCCGATTGCAATTTGCGTTCCAATTTTTTCGGAGTCATCCATCTGTCACCTGTGGGAATTACTATTGTTTCTTCGATTCATTAATCTGAACAGTTGCTGTACTGTGATCACTAGCTTGGGCTATATAATTTCCAACTGCAAGTTGCTGAATAGACTTTTCAGATTTTTGAATTTGTTCTACTAGCTTTTGTACATCTGCCTGGAAATCACCATCTTCAGATAATTTCTGTATCAAGATTTTCTCTATAGCTGTCTTGAATGTTTCAGGATCTTCTTCAAATAATTTTAACGTTTGTTTAGATTTGTCATCAGACTGAAACTTCTTTTTGATCGCTTGATATAAAGCTTTGCCCTTGTCCCATACTTCATTACCAAATTTTTTGGCTATTTCTTCTCCCGCCTTTCCTATATAAGGCATAATAGGTACTAAAGCTGTTGCAACAAATGCTGCTATTTCAGGTATACTCATTGTAAAACCTCCTTATTTTTTTAGAGACAATTTTTAATGAAAAACATGAATTATAGACATTGATCTCAACGTAAGCTGATTTATGCTAAAAACAATCCTTGGAATCTCACCCCCCTTTCATCTTAATGAGTACGTAAACGAGTTTCCATCCTTCTAAATATTACTGCAAATATACTTGTTAGTGATAGATAAATCATTCCTACCAAGACCCAAATTTGAAAAGAGCGGAAAGTAGCAGCAATGATAATTTGACCGTTTCGTGTTAACTCTTCAATGCTAATTACTGCTAACAAGGAAGTATCTTTAAGGCTAATTATAAACTGATTACTAAGAGAAGGTAACGCTATTAGAAACGCCTGAGGGCCAATAATATGATAGATGGCTTGTAATCGACTTAATCCTAAAGATTGGGCGGCTTCCATTTGTCCTGAAGAAACTGATAATAAGGCTCCCCGTATTATTTCCGAAAAATATGCTCCTGAATTAATAGCTATAGCACTCACTCCTGCTAAAAGAGCAGGTATCGGTCGATCAATTATACTAGGAAGACCAAAGAAAATAAAAAATACTTGAACTAATAATGGTGTTCCTCGAATAAGATCAACATAACACTGAAAGATTTGATGAACGATAGGTATCTTGTAAGCACGAATTATCCCAACAAGTATACCAATTACAATCCCTATACTTATTCCCATAATTGTAATACGTATAGTTTCTACCGCACCCCTAAGCAATCTAGGAAAATATGTAATTAAAATAATCCAAAAGTCTTGAAACATAAAAGCTAAAGGAGCTTGGAGATACTCAGTTTTATTAGAAGTGCTATTGTCCAAGCTCCGTAGATATCGATAAGATTTAGAACTCTCCTGGCCGATAAACAGGGATTACTCCAAACCATTTCTGATATAATTTGTTATATATCCCCTTTTTAACAAGTTCTTTCAGTCCATTATTGATAGCAGTTAAAAGATCTGTTTGATCTTTAGGGATAGCTATTCCATAGTCATCACCAGTAAGTAAATCGCCAACAATTTTTAATGTGTCAGTTCCACTCGTTTCGATGTAATAACGTACAGTCGAATCATCATTGATCATAGCATCAGCAATTCCATTTATCACTGCTAAGTAGGTATCATTAACACTATCAAATGTTACTATTTTTATTTGATCCGCATAAGGCAAGCCACGAATAAAAGTTTCACCACTTGTGCCAATTCTGACAGCAATTGTTTTTCCTTTCAAGTCTTCAGGCTTTATGATACCATTATTATTAGATTTAACTACTAACACCAACCCACTACGGAAATAAGGAATCGAGAAATCGACAACTTCCGCCCGTTTAGGTCTAATAGTCATAGCAGTAACAGCTAAATTAACTTGTTTAGCTTGTAAAGCAGGAATAATCCCATTAAAATCCATTGCTCTTCGATCAGCCTTGAAATTACAGACTTGCATTAACTCATTGAGTAAATCAAGATCGAATCCTGTATATTTATCATCTTGTAAATACTCGAAAGGTGGAAAATTTACATCATGTGCGACTATTAACGTCTTTCCATTCAAATTACATTCAGTAATGGCACTGGAAGAGTCTTGACCTGCTATTTGATTTGTGATTCCCATAACGATGACTATAGAACATAGTGTTACTACGATAGAGATTAAAAAATTTCTCATGATTATCCTCCTTTGTTAGAATTATCAAATATTTTTAGATATTTTAGCTAAACACAACTTTGCTACATTTAGACTCGCTCATTGTTTGTATTTGTTAGTCTCTCTCCCTCCTATTCCTAAATAAAAACACTTCTACCCTCATAGATTAACTACACAATACAACGCCGAACGCCCCGCTTCAGCGGCGTAAAACAGCGGGCGCTACCGAACCCTGAGTTTTGGCAACCAATTTTCCCGCCCGCCGTTTTACGTCCCCTGCAAGCGGATCGTTAGAACCGCTTATTTCATATGCAGTTAACCTATATGATGATAGGGAATCCATTCGTGATGAAACGTGGTACCCAAGATCCTTTCTCGTGTCAAGTATTTCCCTCATCGCGTATGTCGGGTTATCAGGGACAATGTTACCGTGATGTCAAGAGCATATCGTATCATGTATTGTGCCGTCTGTCTCTTGTGTGTATGCCCACTATAGAAGGCCATCCTTCATGGTTATTGTTAATGATATGTCATCACCACCGAGGTTTCTACTGGTGGCATATCAGGGGCATACTGATACACGACTTTAATTTTCGTTCCATGTGGCATATCTTTTCCATCTCGATAGATACCAATAAAAAAGCCGTTGATGTATTCTTTTTTGACACGGATAAGCTTGGCCGTATCCAACAGCATATCGTCGTCCTGCTGTAGAACTCGATAGATGTGGCAGATGACCTCGTCGTGGTCGTCATTCAGTTCATCGAGGAGACGAATAATCACTTCGTATTGATGAGGAACTTGTTCGATTTCTATCGTGCAAATTTTCCCGGATGGTGTTGTGATACGATCAGAAGATGCCCATCCCACGCTCCCCCATCCGAGACAGATCGTGAGGATAAGCCTTAAGAGAGTCTTTCTTGTGAATGCTACCATATTTTTACCAGGTTCTAACGCCGCGCTTCAGCCGACCACAAGGGCGCGGCCGCCATGCTGTTCGGGGTCAATATAGATTTTCCCCCGCGCCCTTGTGGGTCGGCTGCAAGCGGATTGTTAGGCAAATTGAATATTCTCCCTTGATATAGCAATCCTACGTCAGTCGTAATCTCCATTAGATCGTCGTTTTGCTTATGATGCCAAGTATGGCAGGAAAAAAAACACGAACCCCATTTAAGATTATAACTGACGTAGGATTGCTATATTGCTAAAACTTAAAACTATTATCAAAATTAGTTCTTAATTCACTTTCGTTTGGGTTTTTAAGTTTTGATAAATAGCTTTGAAAATCAGAACATATTTGATCAAGTACTAAATGAGGGTTTATCTTGATAATATCTGAATCTGAAAAATCTATAGCGTCTTCATACTCGCTATTTATGATTACTTTGTCTTTTGTCATTCCATCATGAAACAATCCATTCCTTACTTGGTCATAAAAAGATCTAATGTCATTATCATGACTATTTGGATCAAATATGCGTCTGAATCCTCTGAGAAAGCAAGCTTTACTTGCATGTGTGCTTGGTTGCCCTTCATAAGTTTGCTGAATGCTTTCTACGTAAGAAGTTGCTATCATTAGAATAGCAAACCCAGCATTGTCATTACGTTTTAAATCTTGAGCTATATCCAAAAACCACTTTTGTACTTGCCTCTCATAAATTGTGATCTTATCATCAATATTGTTTAAATTTAATTCTCTTCCATTATCATCTCTGTCATAGGCTTTAGCAACGCCATCTTCAATAATTGCGTCAATATTGGGTGCGATACTAATCCACATTCCTTCTCTAATTTTCTTAGCCATAAATGTTATCCTCCCTTAGTTCAAGATATGATACTGATCCTAATAATGTTATACCGTTCAACGCCTAACGCCCCATTTCAGCAGCGGAAAAAGGGCAGTTGACACCATTGCCACACTTGCCAACGGCGATGTCCCTAAACACCAGCGCAATCCTGACCACGCCGCGCCCTTTTTACGTCTGCTGCAAATGGATTGTTAGCGTCTAGTTGTATTCATTTTTAATCTTTCCTCTTGACTTTTTGCTATCATAGCTTATATTTGCTCTATTGTCATGTTTTATTTTACTCTAATTTAACTTGTGAGGTGTTTTTATGCAAGATTGTATCAAAATTCATATTGAGCGCGATACAATAGACAGAAATACAGTTTTTATATCACGCTCAGAAATATTAGCTATTTTCAAAGAATTACTTTCTCAAATTGAACAGGACGGGATGAAACAGTTGGCTCAGAAAATTAATCAAACAATTCATCCCAATTGATTCCTTCAATCTTATTCAGGCAATTATTAAGAGCCTCTCTTTCCGTTTGTCCTTTTCCAATAAACCCCTCTCGTGCAGAAAAATCGCCAAAATGTTTACTTGGATATGCTGTATAAATAGGAGAGTCTTGATTTAAAATTTCAGTAACCTGTATCAATCTAGCCTCAACCCCATCTTTACTTATGATCCCATAATAATTTGCCTTAAAAATATAAAAATCTTCTCGTATAAACATATTGCCTCCTGTCGTTGTCTCCTGTCAACCGTTCTTAAAGATGAGGAAAAGCGGATGACAGGAGAAATCCGCTCGTTCGGGTGGCCGCCCTATCCTCATAGTGAGTGATGATTTATTTTTATGTCTGTGACCTTTTCACTTTGTATGCTAACGCCGCGCATAACGCGCCAGAAAGAGCGGGCGCGACTGAACATGAGATTTGACGACCAATTTTTTCGCCCGCTCTTTCTGGTCG
>JAFGIK010000062.1 GCA_016929645.1 Candidatus Dojkabacteria bacterium | reverse complement strand
CATGCCCACTGAAGCGTTTGAAAGAGCAGATCCGGAACGGTATCAGAAGCTGACGAAACGCCCCACTTTCCTGTTTGTGCGGGCCGGGAAAGCGGGCTGAAGCCGCTCGCGAAGCACACCCGACGGGGTGCCAGGGGGGGCGAACAGGTACGACAGTGCCGTCCCCACCCGCATCGCACTATTGGGCATTCGAATATAAAAAATAATTTAGCGAGTTTACGCTTTTGGTGCGCTACTAGCGCCCTTAAAGTCATTATTTCATCTGTTTTTGTTAGTGAAGTGTTAGTATTTTGCTTATTTTCAATAATCCACTCTTAATTGATTAACGTTTAATTATTATCGAGAGAAATCCACATGGCTGGTAAAACACCAGTTTCTATACTGGCAATCACGCCGTCTTCATTTATTGAACCCCCAAGATAACCACTTTTCCAAACAGTCATAAAAAAATGTTTAGCATCCCCATTGTCTCTTAACCAAAATCCAGTAGTAGCCCTATGGTTTTCATTTGGTATGTATTTTAGAATTTCACTACGGCTCAACAAGAAAATCTTGTCGACTGTATCTTCACCCATGTTTGTTGGTACATTAGTGTTCAGTATCAATTTCCTTTCTGCTTCGTTGAAAGTTGAGTTATAGAAACTACTGTTTAAGAAGGTTCTAATAAGACTTCCTGACCAGGTTACATCCGGGTTATTAACACGAATATGCCCCATTTCCGTTACAGATCCAATTGCATATAAAAATAAACGAGATCCTTGTTTATCGAGGATTTTCCAACGCATTGGGGTTCCATTTGAAGTTGTCCCAAAAGAAATCATGTCGTTCACCTTTGCATTTCGTAAAGTGGTCATCCTGCAATTCAGTATGATTTCTTCAGTATCCTTGTAATCTTTGATGTTGGTTAAGACATTGATACCATTGTCGTTTTGGTTGTCATTACATAATTGTTTCCCGTAATCATATTGGATCTCTAGCAACAGAGATTGAGCCTCCGGGTAAGCAGTCGATTCTTGAAGGATGTTAATCGCACTCACATAGTCGTTGTTGTCCAAAAACTCCAGGGCTAATTGATAATTACAGATAAATATTTGTTGACTTGAGTCCTTGTATTCTTGAATTTCGTTGAAAATTGATTTAGCTGGTGTATATTGACTAATTTCATAATACTTTAGTGCAATTTTGTACTTAAGATCAAGAGCAGCTTCGTTTGAATGAGAGGAGTTCAAAATGTCATTTATAACAGTTAAGGATTCGTCGTATGAATTCTGATCGAAATACTTTTTCGCGATTTCAACCTTAACATCGATAGCTTTATTATTGTTTGGTTGCCGAGCGATTAAATTGTTTACTATTAGTAATGCTTCGGATAATTGATTTTGATTAATATTTTCTTTTGCTTGGTTAATCATATTTTGCGGAATAACCAAAACATAGACAATTAATAGAGCCACTACGGCAGTCACAATTGATCCGGCAATAATCATTTTGGCGGTTTTGGATTTTTTATCCTTTAATCTTTTTTGTTCAAGTTCGTCCAGCCTAATTTTGTCTTGCCGTTCTAATTCCAATCTCTCTTCTTGTCGAGCTTGTTCTTCTAATTTCTTTTGTTCGAGCCTTTGTTTGTCTCGGCTCTCTTTTTCTTCTGGGTGTGTAGCCCAAAACTCCTCTTCTTTTCTCCGGGCTATCTCTCGAACAATCCTTATTAGTTCTTGCTGTTTGGCTTCTTCTTCTCTAGCAATTCTTTCTTTTTCTTGGCTTTCTGCAATTTCCTTCTGCCTCGTTTTTTTAGATATATCTGCTATTTTTTTATTTGCTGATGCAATATTCGCTCTACGAAACTGCTTTGCGCTATTACTTAATTGAAGTTCTTTGTGCCAATCTTGCCCCCAAGCATATATCTTGTAATCCCAGGAGCAACTTTCAATAGCTTTATTTTCGAGAAATACGATTTGCTTATATCTTTCAAAGTTAGCTCCGTCATCACCTTCGCAAAGATCAATGGTTTTCTCGAGAAGATTTATACAACGATCAATACGCTCAAGATACTGATAAAACTGAAACTGGCCAGGATGATAATCATCACCATTATAATCTGATGATATTGTTCCGTAAAAAGCCGAAGAAATTGCCGAATCTATGTGACTCGCTATAGATACCAAATAGCCAGATATTTGAACCCCAGATTTTTCTGTCAGAACATTAATTGCATTATTAATAGCGTTGATGTCGTTAAAAAACCCATCAGCTTCATCGTCATCAGGCCATTTCTTAAAACGTTCTGCTCTAAGCGCAATTAAAGCACCTGCAAGGGAAGTTATTTCTCTTGCAGAGTCAAGTATTATAGTTTCTCTTTCATCATTTTCCCATGGGGCTAAATCAATAGCCTTTGCAAAGCTCGTCGCTGATTCCATCAACCTGACATTAACTAAAGTCGATTGCCAGCCAGCTGCTTTTCCTCTTTTAAAAATTGCCCTCCAATTATTAGGTTGGGCCTCAACCACTTTTGTGTAGTAATCATAAGCTTCTTTATTATTACCTGACTCGGCTGCAAAATCACCCATTTCCATCCAAGTTTCAATCATGTGGCTGTTATCGATACAAACTGTCTTAATTGCGTCTCTAACAACTATCTTGCTCCCGCAATGCATACAAAACACGGTCTCTTTTTCTGGGTCTAGTTGTAAATCACCACCACATTGTGGGCATTTCGCAGCAACGAAAGTCATGTTTAACTCCAATAAGGATCTTTATTAGTTAAAATACGACACTATTAATATATTCAAAGCAAATTATTTGTAGTTTAGTTGGCTATAGAAAAATTATTTTTCTGAATTTCCAGATGATATTTTCAGAATTAGGAATTATTTGCTGTTTCTACATACTTCTTATATCCTTTCAAACGAGCAATATCATCCTTATGAGGAAATATATTCCATCTTTCCTCTGTCAGGGAATAAGCTTGTGGCTCAGCTTCTTTCTCTATGAATTCTATTTCTTTTTCAGTTCCTTTTTCATACCCAATCCGAGGGTGATTATAATACACATGAGCTAGTTCATGCGCCAAAATGTGAATCTTGGTCACGTGTTTTAGAGAGTCGACAAAGGGATCAAATACTACAAAACTACGGAGACTGATTTTGCACAATAAGGCACATGCAGGTGTACCATTATTCCAGAAATCATCAACTCGTTTACACAAGACGAATTCTAAGTTTTCAAGGATTTGGTCGTGATCAGTTTTAGGAATTCGCTCCCAGGTTTCTAAGAACAAATCTTCGTAAACTTTTCTACGTTCATCAGAGTCGCCATTGGCGAAATACAACAAGCGATCAATAATTGGTTGGTGTGACTTGCGAAGCAATAAGGTGTCCATATTCTCTTTCTAGGTTTCTCTTCTGTTACAGCGGGTAGCGGGTAGATACCGTCTTGAAAGTCAATCCTGAACAGTGTTTTTTTCAAGATATGCCGGATCAAATGGACTTTCAGATTTTAAAATACCAT
>JAFGIK010000061.1 GCA_016929645.1 Candidatus Dojkabacteria bacterium | reverse complement strand
GTGAGATTAAGAAGCTCTTTACACCACTCTGGGCTGCGATAAAGCAAGTTCGCCATTGTCGCTTGTTCATGTATATTGAGTAGTGTAAACCCTAATTCAGCTGCACGTTTATACAGGTTCCGTTGTTTTTTTGGTGTTAACTCTTGGGAGGTGGTCAAAATCACCTTACGCCGCGTTCCACCATGTTCAAGATACGACGTTAAATTACGCGTCAGATTTCCGATAACATTTTTTGAAGTGGTTGTGACAAGTGGGAACGGTTCTCCTTGACCATCAGCCACCGCACCATCCATTCCCGCGTCAGTCCCACCACGAATTGGCACAAGTGTCGGATATATTGTCTGGAGTAAATCAGCAGCACAAGCCTCAAATAAATCAGGATCAAGTTTTCCTTGTAGTCTTTCGATAATTTGATTATAAAAAGGATCTCGTAGCATTTGCCCTAAATTTATAAAAGTTTAAACAACGTAGCTGCCCAACGCCGCGGCTAAGCAGCTTTTGACCCGCTCCTCCCGAGGGCAAGAAAGATAAGACCAGCAGAAGTTTTCAGACAAGTACCTATATTGGAATCTGTAGGCGGGTCAAAAGTCTGCTTCAGCCGTATTGTTAGAACCTGTCGATTCTCTTATCTCTATTTCTTGTTTATCCGGTCCCTCAATAAATGCTATTCGAGGCTGATTTCTATCATCTGTTGGAGGATAAAAGGGGGCTTTAATAATTTTAATTCCTTTTTTTCTCAACTGTTCAACTGTATTATCTATATTCTCTACGATAAAAGCTATATGATCTAATCCTCCTCTGTTTTCCACATATTCGATAGCTGGCTTATCGTTTGATTTGGTACTATAGAGTTCAATGTTAATATTACCTGCATTTAAATAGCATAATCGCCGAGTTTTGAAACTAAATGGCTGTTTTACAATCTGAAAACCCAAAATATGATGATAGAACTTAAAAGCATAATCGAAGTCATTTGTTTGAATAGATATATGATCAACATGGGTTATCATGCTTTCTCCTCTCCTCTTTGCTTATGTTGTAATAACTTTTCGCATTCGTTAATGAATTCATCGATATGAAGCTCAAGATTCCAAAGGATTTTATCCGATACTAAATTCCTCTGTTCATGTCGAATAATTTTCTTGAGAATATCAGCATCCTCCTGAACACATTTAATATCACGTGCTCCGACTTTAGTACAATCTTCGATGGTTAAATCTAAAAGTTGTGACAAATTACCTAAATCAAAATTATGCCTATCTACTTTATATAACCCATATAGGTATATAAGACGACATAAAATACTATTCAGATATTCTTGATCTGTAAGAAGGCCTCGACGCGAAAATACACTTTTTGCTTGTAAAAGATGAGATTGGGCATATTCTACATGATCAAATGCTAATTCCAAAAGAGCTATGCGAATTAATGAAGCATAGAACTCTGAATTTAAAGCTATAGAGTCACTCAAACATTTATATGCTCTATAACCTTCTTCAGGTATTCTAAAATCAGGATTTTCATACTCGTTTTTAAAGTAATTGAGTAATGAGGCGTACCCATCACTAAATAGAGAATGATACCTCAAAAAAGTCTTATCCATCGCTCCTAAAAATTCAGAAGTTACGAAGTGCTGTCGACTTTCCTCTTTTCTTTCTGGTATATTCTTCTTTATTGCTCCAAGGCTTCGTTGTGATTCAGCTCTTATTTCTTTATACAATTCATCTTTTTTACTTTTTAACTTTTGTTCGGAAATTTCATAACACTTCTCAAAAGCACTAATGGCTCGCTGAACGATGACGTCTTTTTTATCTTGTTCTTTTTCCTCTCCTGATAATTGGCGATAAATACAACCTTTTAAATAAAGAATCTCACAAGATTTTTCTTGTAACTCATTTTTAAGTATAGCATTTATAAAACGTTCAACAAATCGAGGATCAACATTCTCAAAAGCGATAGTTGCAATACAATATGTTGATTGTGCAAGAAAAGCATGTTCAAGTTGTGACCTCCCTGTTAAGGTCCCTATTAATTTTTTAGTCATGCCACGCACAAGAATAGTTCTTCCCGTAGAAAAAAGGTCTTCATCAACTGTCAAATAAGCAAGAATAAGGAGTATTTGATTTAATAAATTACCCTTATGGATAGCTCTACAATCCTTGGCCACATCGTATGCTGCTCTTAAAAGAAGTTTACATAATTTAGTTGAATATTCTAATGATTGTTGATCATAAGAACCTTCTTCGTAAAGCTTTTTAATAGGAGAATTCTCTTTTGATATAATTCCAGCAATATGAGGAATAATTGAACAAATATTCTCCTCAGTAGTAGGATACCCTATTTGTTTTAATAATCCTTTAAGGGAGTTCATGTCAAAGGGTTTCTGGTAAAAACACTCAGGTACTGTTTTACTTTCAAGTTTGTTGATCAAGAAGGGGAAATGCCCATAGAACCCAGCAAATCCATATTGTCTTCTAATAACACCCGCAATGCCGACTAAAGGAGCATCAAAGTCAATCTGAGCATATTTAAATTGAGGTTTCAAATTTTCATTCCATCCAGAACATATCCTCACTCTAGCATCAGCAGAAATTCCAATATCCCGTTCTTGAACACAATCAAAACATCTGGAGACATAATCATCTTTTACGTCACAATTCAATTTTATGAAAGTAACCCTAAGTCCACTTTCAAGTGTTGTTGTTAATTTTCTTGTTCCAAGATAATGTTCTTGCCAATTAAGGCCAGTAGAATCAAACCATTCTTTAGCAACCCTAAATACATCAATAGAATCATTACCTGTTTCTTGAATAAAACCGATTTCTTTTACATTACGAGGAATCCATGGTTTAAACTCTTTTAATATAAGAGTGTTGAATTGTCTAACTTTCTTAGATGAATTAGTTCTGATAACATGATTAAATCGTATTTCAACATCATCAATTCTGTTTAATAGGTTTTTAATTCCTTCAATTCTTGAATCTTTTTCAGGGATTTCACCATTGTTATCATAATTAAGGCTTACACGAATTTTCCTTAACCCTTCTTGTTTAATAACGTCAATTTTGTCATCAGTAAATTGAGTTCCATTAGTTAGTAAATATGCAGAATTCACATTATTTCCATCAGCATCTTTTTCATCTACCTTAACAATTTGTATAAATTCTTTCCAATGTTGCTCGTTTAAAAGCGGTTCTCCTCCAGTTAGCGTAAATGAGAGATTGGGCCTTGGATAAATAAAAGTCTTCTGACTATCCCTTTTTAGATTTTTTATCAAATTTATTACTCGGTTATAATGAGGAAGATTCTCCACTTCAAATTCATCCCAATGACAAGCAGGGCAATTCAAGTTACAGTTATTACAAGCCTGAATTCTGATTCTTCTTTCTGGTGGTATATAACTCGTAGTTAAAAGACTGGGGGATTCTGTCTCCATTGTGGTTATATCCCTTAACACATGATTTTCTTGGAATACTTTTTCTTGATAAAACACTTCAAGAATCTTTTGTATAACGATATTAAGTCCTTGATCTGTAGAAACTCCAAATTTGTCAGCTAAAACCGGAGAAAATTCTTCAATCTGTTCACGAGTAATATTATGCCAAATCGGAAGAATTACCTTATCACGTGTTATCTCTCTAGAAGTTAAGCCGTTAAGTTCTCGTTGAGTCCACTTTTTGGCGAAAAAACTTGGACTTAATATGACAACCCCATATCTTGACTCAGTCAAGCCACGCTCGATCGACTGATGAAGACTGTCACCAAGAGTTAATGTCAACTCGTCATACCAAACTTTAAGTCCTTTTTCTGATAAAGCTTTTGCCAAAGGTCTTGCTACATTTTCTTTATCTTCAGTGGCATGACTTATAAAGATATCCCACATAATTTCTCTCCTATTTCTGAATTATCTGATATGAGTATTACACATTTTCTCTATATATTAACGCCCACAATAAGCTGGCAGAGGGTAAGGTAGCGCACCAGCGAGTTACTTGTCACGCAAGCACTTTTCCAATGCGCCCCTTCCGAACCGTGCGTGCGACTTTCACCGC
>JAFGIK010000060.1 GCA_016929645.1 Candidatus Dojkabacteria bacterium | reverse complement strand
TTATGCCTTTGATCTTACTGCCCAAACAATTCAGGAATTGAAAGGGAAAATAGTCGAAGCTGATCCTGATAAGGGATATATAGAAGGAAAGTTCAGGTATGGAGTTAATCTATTTGGCATTCGAGTCTGTGTTTCTGTTCAAAGCAATGGTCAGCATTGTATACTAAATTTCAAGGGTATGTTGAAAGATGCTTTTGATACTTTCGGACATGCCGAAAAGAAAGGCAATGAAGTAAGAAGAAGATTTCTTTGCAAAGCTGAAACGCTTTCAATGAATAATTCCGATGTGCCTCAGTACCCTGGAGCCAGTTCATTCAATCCAACGGGCAGCCCGTCACTGTATAATACAGGTAACGTTGTCGTTATTCAGACTCCATCAGAAAAAAAGAAACCTGTAAATTATTCTGTTGTAATTCTGGGGTATTTATTTGCATTTCTTATTCCTTTTGTAGGTTTAATATTGGGCATCATCTGTCTGTGTTCAAAACGAGTTTTGGACGGATTGATAATTATAATCATAAGTCTTGCAATGGGGATCGTGCTGTTAATGATGACAGGTTTATAGCCTGTAAAATGAAAGGGTTTCGTGATGGTTAATATCTACGAAGAAGAGAAAAAACCGGCTCCTATGGGGTTAGTTGTTGTTGGTTATTTAAGTGCATTATTTTTTCCCATATTGGGTTTTGTATTAGGGATTGTCTGTTGCCTTAAGGAACGTCCCAAACATGGGGTTCTAATCATCTTGTTAAATATCGTTGCTGCAATTGTGGGATATTGTGTAATTACAGCTTTAGAGGCGTAAGGCATGAAAGGTTGATGAAATATTGACGGTGTAGAGTTGTTCTGCACTGCAATTCAACTGTTGAAGCATAAATATATGGAGGATGGAAAGATGAAAAAAGTTACTCTGTTTATTGTTGTTATCCTTGTTCACTTCAATTGCTATGCATTTCTTGATGACTTTGAGGATGGGGACTATTCAAATAATCCCACATGGGACTTAGCTAATCCTGTTGGAGCAGATTCAATTATCTCTGACCCTATTCGGACAAATAACAAGGTATTAGCCATGTCCGGCACCTCTTCTGCCCACAGAAGTTTGATCTCAGGTGTAGATGTTTCATTCAATGATTTTTATTTCGAAGCGGAATACATGTCTTCAACTGCGAGTTTTTATCCAATTTTTTCTTTTAACATGTCAAGTGGCGATAACTTTCGTACCCGTTTTCAATCAGATAGTGGAGGGACAAAATGGTCGATTGTCCATAATGCGTACAATGGTTCTGATTGGCTTGACAGAGAACCTAATCCTCCAATAATATCTGATCAACCAGTTCAAGAGTGGTGGAAAATTGTAATGTTTTACGATGAAGGATTGAATCAAGTGAACGCCAGCATATACAATATTTCAGACTCTTCTTTGGTTTACTCACGGATCTATGAAACTCCCATAGGTTTTGAAAATAATATCATTGAGGAGGTCGGAATTGAAATAGCATTATCTGATTGGCAATACTTTGATAATATCGTTTTGGTCCCAGAGCCAGCAACTTTGTTTCTTGTTACTTTGGGTGGATTGTTTTTGCGGCGAAAAAGAAAAGCATAACAACAAATTCAACTAACTTATATGAGGCTGTATGGTTATTCTATACAGCCTTTTTTATTTGTCATCCACAATAAATATGATATGCTAACAATAAGAAAATGTGTAATCATATACAGTAGAAAGGAATGGTTTAGAGTACATGAGCAAAAAGAAAATTATCATTGACAAAAATACCTTACAAGGAAATGGAGTCGATAGTATTTCCCAACTTGCTCATAACCATATTATCATCCTTCCGCATGTATTATTTGAGGAATGCCTGACTACGCAAAAAAAACAAACCCCCATGTCTTTACTAAAGAAGGCGGAAACTATAATCAAGGCAGGAGCATTTATTTCTTTCTCACGAGGCAAGATGCTTGAAATTGAGAAAGACAATCTGCGTGCATTAGATTCAATTGTCGATGAGGTCGGTACGAATGCAATAAGAGATAATAATATAGAAGACTTACAGATCGATTTTCAAAAAGAAGCTGATGAATGTAATAAAAGTTTTGAACCCGCATTGGGTTTCATAAAGGAATATGCTCAGAAGATGTGGGAAACGTTATCCGAAAAAAACTATTCCATTGAATGGCGTAAGTCTGATACGGACAATGATCCCAAAATTCGGTTCCAAAAATTCGCAAAGGCGAGCCATGAATTAACACAATCATATATCAATTATCTTTATCCAAGCGTAAGCACCTATGTCCAAAACAACTGGATTACATGGTGTTTATTCCAACTCATAATAATTTATGGACTTGAATGGGCTTATAAGAGGAATGTGAGTGGTCAATCATATGAGAACTTTGATATTACAAACGATGTGTATGATCTTGAGTATATCATGTGTTTAACACGTTCGGATGTTCTAATAAGCCAAGATAAAAAAATGAGTATATTAGCCCAATCAGTATTACCTGATAAAGCAATATATTCTGAATTGAACGGTTGATCATTTCAGATACCTACTCGAACTCTCTGTCGGTCTGGCATGTAAATACTTCCCCGTAGTAGCGATATTGGAATGATTGAGTTGTTTCTGAACAAGATGGATCGGACATCCATTATCTAACGCATGTGATGCGTGACTATGCCTCATCCAGTGCGGACTGACATTGCCTGTTATTCCTGCCTTGAGTGCAATCCTGCGGACTATTCTTTGTATTTGTCCCACACAAAGAGGATTGCCTTTCCGACTCCTGAAAACAGGAGAATCTTCACTGGCTCCATTTCGAAACTGACAAAGTTTATCCCATACATGAACAGGGAGAAGGATCACATTGGTCTTATTGCCCTTAGTTTGAACCGTGATTTGCCCTGTCTTATCCCGTTTTTGAAAGTCAGACCATCTTAATCCTGAGATTTCACTAACTCGCAACCCGGTGTAATAAAGTAACATTAAAAGCATCTTATCCCTTGGATTTTTAGCCATTTCAAACATATACAGCACTTCATCCTGAGTCAGGATTCTTTCAGAGATGGATTCTTTGGGAGTAGGAATTCTCAGGGGCTTTCCAGTATCGAATTGAAGATAGCCAATTCTATGTCCAAATGAGAATAAGGATTTAACTGCACAAAGCATCCTTTTGATGGT
>JAFGIK010000059.1 GCA_016929645.1 Candidatus Dojkabacteria bacterium | reverse complement strand
AGTATCAAAAGCTACAAAAGAAGATTCGATAAGAAATACACTTAGCTCACCACATTTCGGTATCATTTCCGAATTGGAAAAGACTACGGGGGCAAGGCTTCTGAAAAAATTTCTACAGCGATTATTAAGCATATTAAAGTTTATATGCTTAATGATTATTTGATGATATTTTGATTCCATTTGTGTATAATAATAGCGTTTTGATAAAAATTGCTTAAGACTGTCGGGAATAATAAGATTAATAATAAAAAAATGAATATCTTGTTTACGCCAATTACGAGTAGTTCGATTGCTCATATTATCAGGAGCTTTGCTCTTGCAGAAAGATTTCAATCGGATGGCCATAATGTCTATTTTACTTCCTGTACATTGAAGAAAGGATTTATAGAGAAAGAAGGTTATTCTGTTGTAAAGGTGTATGATCCTTTTAACTTGAATGATGAACAAGATCAATCCGTAAGCTATCTTTCTTCCCATAAGAAAGAACTGGTGACTTGGTTTAAGGCCGAGATTGAGGCTGCACAAGATGTTAACGCTGATGTAGTCATTGGCTCGCCCAATTTCTTAGGTCCTCATGTCACTCACGCCACTGGGGTACCTACAATCGCTTTGATGAATGGTCAATATGTACCGACATCTCGTGGTTTGATGGGAATCTCACTCTCAAATAATTCTCTTCCCCATAAGTTTTTGAGGAATATTCTTCGTCCGATTTTTAATAGACAATTTATAAAGAAATATTTATGTGAAGTTCTTGATGCATATCGAATAATTGGCATTAAAACCACTTTTAAAAGTCGTGAAGATTTGTATTCAGATATGCCAATTTTGATACCAGGCGATATGGAGTTTGAACCTCAAGATAATATTACAAAATATACAAGGTTCATTGGACCTATATTCTGGAACGGTTTTGAAAAGATTGACGGCGATTTGACTGAAGAATCTATACTAAAATTCAAAGCGAATAAGCAACTTTTGTTTGTAACTTTTGGTGGAAGTGTTTTTGATAAAGTCATATATGGTAGAGTTCTTGATGGTTTAAAAAAAATTGATGCAAAGAAAATTGTTGCTCTTGGGCCAAATTTTGACAGATCTGAATTTCCTTCTGATAATGAAAATATGATTATACGGAATTTTGTACCGGGTTTTCGTTTATCAAGATTATCAGATATTGTTGTTAATACTGGATCTCAAGGTGCTATTATGCAAGCTTTGGTTAATGGTAAACCTGTTGTATCGTTTCCCGTTGGAATTGATCAGGCTTATTTTGCGAATCGACTAGAAGAAATGCATCTTGGGCGAAATGCGAATAAATCTAATATATATTCATTTACCAAACGAGAGACTTATCAATTTGTGGATGATAGAGTTCCTGAAAATATGGTATCCTATATACGGGAATTATTGGAAGATCCAAGTTACTCAAATAATGCTAAAGCCTATTCTATAAGAATAAATAAGCGGTATCCAGATCCTATTAATTCTGCAGTAGAGTTTATATATAACTATCTTGCAAAGAAATGATTCTCGAAATCGTTATACTATCTGTTATTTTAATCCTTTGTCTCTATATTTTCCTTAGTATTCTTTTTTCTAAGGATATCTCAATTCTTCCTCAAAAACGTACATTTGCAATGATGATCCTATGGATAATCCTATGGGTTATATCAATACTCTTAACAGATATTTATAGTCGTTATTTGTTTTGGGCATTGTTATTTTCAAGACTTTCATTCACAACATCTCTTGTCATTGTACATCTGTATTATCTATTTGTAAGAAGATATCAGATTGGTTCACAAAAAAGATCATATTTCGGTGCAATATTTTGGGGACTAATAACTTCGGTTTTTATACTTTTGTCATTTACTGATCAAATTGTAGAGCGTGTATATATTAAAAATGATGAATTAACATCTGTCCAAGGGCCTCTTTATCTTTACTTCAGTCTTTTTCTTGGATTTATGTTTGTCTACTCTTCAATCAGATTTTTCTTTGAGTATCGAAAACAGACTAACAATGTACTAAAAACTCAGATGCTTTATATTCTTATTGGCTCAGTTATATCATTATTAATTTCTTTTTTTACTAATCTGATCTTACCTTTTTGGGGAGTAAAAGAGATTCGATCACTTGGGCCTATTAGTTTGTTATTTTTTATTTTCTCTACATACTACGCAATACTGAGGTATAGATTTCTGAGCACGAGACTGATTCTTAGTAAGTTTGTATACACACTGATTATTGCTCTTGTCCCTTACTCAATATTTTATATTGTCATATTTATTCATAATTTGACATGGCATTCAGTTTATGCACTTGGTGCTTATCTTTCCGGATATCTCTATTCTGTTATCTTTGTTTACATATTTTCTTACTCTAGATCTAGCATAGAGTTGCTTGTTCAAAAAACTTTTTACCAATCAGTTGTTGATCCTCAATTAGAAAAAAAGAATTATATTAAAAAGATTGATACTTTACTAGATTTAGATTCCATTCTTGAAAGGACCAGAACAATATTAAAAAATGTTCTTGGTGCTGAGGTAGATATTGTTGTATTTTCTCACAAAAAAATAATGAAATTTACTAATTATAAGTATAAACATTCAGTGAAGGATTATCGCATAATGTTTATGGAAAGAGTTAAGGAACCAATATTTCTAGATGAATTAAAATACCTTAATTCTAATCAAACAGAAATGATAAACTGGCTTAATGATTTAGATTTTCAAGGAATTTTCCCTCTTAAGTCATTTATTAACTTGGACTGGGAAATATTTGTTTTTCTTGGTAATAGAAAAGACTCAAAATCATATTCGATTCAAGATCTTGAATACATTGAGTCGATCCTCTCCGTTATGTTGGTAGCTCTGCAAAGAGCTAACTTGCATCATGAGGTTCAAGATTTCAGTGATACGTTAAGGCGAAAAGTTGATGAGCAGACAAAAGATCTCCAAAGAAAAATTCGGCAGCTAAACGACGCCAGGCAAAAAGAGCACGATATTATGGATATCATGGGACATGAATTAAGAACACCTATGACCATAATAAGCAATTATTACGAACTGTTACCTAAGCTTTTAGAAAAAATGGATCTGGATTTAAGTAATAGAAAATATCGAACTAAATATCAGAAATATCTTGAAACAATTGAAGAAAATATTAATCGAGAAATCAAGTTGATAAATACCCTTCTCAATGCAACTAAGCTTGATGATGGAAAGGTTGAACTGAATCTAGAACCTGTTGATATAATCGACGTTATCGAGGATGGTATTACTGGTCAGGAAAAACATGCCAAAGATAAAGGCCTTTATCTTAAATTTGATAAGCCTGTCAATACTGCATCTTTTCCGCGCGTGTTTGCTGACCGTGTTAGGATTCAGGAAGTAATGGATAATCTTTTAAGTAATGCTGTTAAGTATACTGCAACTGGTGGTGCCACAATAAAACTTATGTCAACTTCCAAATTTGCACGAGTTGATGTTATTGATAGTGGAGTTGGTATACCAAAGGAAGATCTTAAAAACCTTGGAAAGAAATTTTATCGTTCGAATCAGTATACGGCCTCTCTTGTGCGGCCTGGTGGCACTGGTCTTGGATTATTTGTTACATTCGGTATTGTCGAAGCCCATGGAGGTAAAGTTACAATTAAAAGTGAACTTGGAAAAGGTAGCGTATTTAGCTTTACCGTGCCATTTGCCACTTCGGAACAACTGAAAGTGAGTAGGGATGAATCCTTGCTTGCAGGTAACATGTTTAAGCGATTAGGTTTGGATAGAGGTTCGAAATCGGGGAAAAAATCGAGCAGTAAAAAATAATAGGTGATATTTACATTAGTATAACTGACCGTTGTCAAAATTAAACTTTGAGTTAGTCTCTTAGCCAAACCTCAAATGCTCCTGTTTGCCCGTTGAAATATCCAGCAAATTTAAATCTGGAAACAAGTTTGTGTTTGGGTAATAAACTTTTTATTAATGGTCTTACGATCTGGCCTTTACCCGTTATGATTAAAACATTGTGATATCCTGCTGAATAGCTATTTTCTAGGAATTCATTTAATATTGTTTCGATTTCGTAAGGTGTCATCGATCCCCTGTCATGATAATCTAACTTTGCGTCAGCAACAAAAACTGGGTCAATTTTTGTTATTTGGGCTTTGCTATATTTTTTGTATTTATTTTGGTGAATTTGTTTCATGTATATTGTCAATATTTTGATTTAATACTGAAAATATTAGCATATTTATTAGGTTTTTAATAAATACTTTGCTATAAATACAAAAAAAGAGGCTCGTTAAAGAGCCTCTTTTTGATTTCGTTCAGAAAAATTTGAATTAGTCTGAAAGTTCGATCTCAACGTTCTCTTCAGAGAACCAATCAGGATTGTATTGAACACTAAATCCTTCGGATTCCTCTAATACTTCAAATGTAACCCATCCTTTTACTTTTTTGCCTGCATTGATCTCTCCTGTACCAAGACTTGGCTCTTTTGTGCATAGCCATGATGAATCATATGAATAACCATCTGAATCATAAAGTGTGAAATCATAATCACTATAGCTTAGTGAGTCACCCGATGTGCTATTCTCTATTTCAACTTCGAATGCTACGCATTTGTTGCCTGCATCTGGTTGTAAATATTCGTCTGTTTCGACATATGGATCCTCGAATGTATTGATCTCGACAATATAGTCACCGAACTCAATTCTGTCACCGAGTTTGAATGTCTCTGATGATTTATTATCTGAAGAGTCGTCACTTGAATCGCTATCTTCGTCATCATCAACTTTTTTAGGGTTATTATTGAAATAATTACACCCTGAGAACATAAATGCGAAAAGGCCTAACAACATAAGGCTTACCTTTGTTGCTTTATTAAATTTCAACATTATTTAAGGAGATTAAATATTAATTAATAAAAATCTGAATTGGATTTTCAGATAAATTATATTATAACACATATTATTAGATTGTTAGAAAAATTTCAATCAAGTTTAATATTTGGCCTGTTTAAATATTTAATTCAATTATATACAATGCTGGTATGTCATATTTATACACTATTGATAGTTTGGAATTCTTAACTTCCCCAAAAGGAACGGAATTAATAACAGTTATTGATGAATCTCTTGTTGATACCAAAAATGAACTATGCTTAATTTCTAAATTGTCTAAAAAGTACGAAAGTAAGTATATTGGTGCAGCAATGGATCTTGTATTAAATAGAAAACTTGGTATTAAGAAATTCACAAAAGCTCAACGGATGTTTTTTACTAAGGATGCTCTTGAGCAATCAAGTAATGAGCAAATATCTTTTTATCGTGCTGGGAAATTTAAGAATTTGAGTAAAGTGTGCGATTTAGGTTGTGGTATAGGCTCTGATACGATTCAATTGGCTAGATATTGCAAAGTTGTAGCTGTTGATAAAGATCCAATCAGATTGAAAATGGCTGAGCTTAATGCTGAAGTCTATGGTGTAAGAGAAAATATTGAATTTATAAATATGGATTTTACTAGTGAAGCAGTTCCTGATTGTGATGCAATTTTTATTGATCCTTCAAGAAGAATTGGTGATAGACGGGTATTTTCGATCTTTGATTATGAACCGTCATTAGATATCGTTAAGGATTTAATGAAAAAAACTATAAATGTTTGCGTTAAGGCTTCTCCTGGAATTAGTTTTGAAGGGCTGAATCAACTAGGAAGCTGTTCTGTGGAAATTGTATCTTTAAACGGAGAATGTAAGGAAGCAATTCTTTGGTTTGGTGGATTTAAGAAATATTATAAATTTAAGGCAACGTTACTTCCCTTTCAAAAGTTTGTAAATGATAGGTGGTTAGTATCAAGGCCTGAGATTAGTGTTCCTCAAAAATTTATATATGAACCTGATTGTTCTATTAATCGTGCACATCTTGTTGATCAAGTTGCAACTAGGTACAAATTAAATAAATTAAACCACTCCATTGCATATCTTACATCTAATTCAGATATCAACGAAGTTTTCTTTGAAAAATTTGAAGTAATTGATCACTTTCCTTTTGAAGAATCGTATTTAAGAAAATACTTGAAAGATAATGGTATTGGTATTGTTGAAATAAAAAAACGCGGGGTACCAATGGAAGTGGATGAGGTTAGAAAGAAATTGAAATTAAAATCGAAAAAACGCAGTAAAATGGCCGTTGTGATAATATTAACTTTGGTTGATGATAGAATCACATCAATTATCTGTAAAAGAGTTAGTTAAGTGGAAATTTATGAAACCTATACTTATTTATACTTTTTTTCGTAGGCAATGCTCGACTTTTAAAGCGTTACGAAATGTTACGCATCCACTTGTTAAAAACTATTACTTTAATGGTGTTTCCGGACTAAATACTTTTCTAAATCATGTATCAAAAAGTAATTATCGATATATCATAGGAATTGCAGATTATAGAAAAACAGCAAGAAGAGTTAGAATTGAAGACCGGTTTATAAATAGGTTTTCAAGTGGGAAATTAATTAGCGAAGGTCCTGAATATTATACTCCAACCTTTGATTTACCAAATATTGATGGCATTAGAGATAATAAAAAACGAAATGTTGAGTTTTATGTTTCAGATAAAGCTACTTTTGGTTCATGTAATAGATCGTGTTATCTTGCATTAAACATAATATTAAAACAAAAGTTGAATACGAAATTTGCATTCTCACATATACCGAGATCTATTCCTGTGAAGGAAATCAAAAGAATAATCCAATCTTGGATTGATAGGATCAGTAGTGAACTTTCTCGTTGTTAACTATTCATAAAACTTATCAATTACTCACCAAAGTCTAAACTCTCCTCATTCTTCATTTCTTTAAGATTTGGCGTGACTTTGAGTTTCTTGTTGCCTCTAACAATCTCTTCCTCTCCTTTTTCTACAAGTTTAAAGGCAATGACTTCTTTAAGTAATTTTTGTCTATCTCTTATTGCACTCGCCTTTTCGTTTAAGTTCTCGAGCTCTTCATCAACTTTCATTCTCTTTCGAATAGCTCTTGTCTGTTCGTTTAGCTTGTTAAGGTTCTCAAATTCTGGATGTTTTTCTTGTGCTTCTTTAATGTCATCTCTTAATGTTATAAGTAGGTCTTTATTTTGAAAATACTCATCTGTAAGAACATCTATATTTTCTTCAGGGTCTACTTCTTCTGCCATTTGAGCTATTCCTTCCTCTTTTGTTTCTGTGGAATCGGATGATGTTATATCTTCTTCTTTTGTATCTTTTGGTTGATCCTCTGTCTGAAATTTCTGTTCTTCTTTTGAAGGTGGTTCTGGGTAGGTGTTTTCTAAATTATCTAATTTTGATTTTGTGTCTTTTTCCATATTTATTCTTTTTAAATTTAATCTTATAATAATATAAAGGGATATAGGGATAATGTCCAGTATTGTTGTTTTAACTTTATGTATAATTGCTTTTAGCTTACTTAATGTCCCAAGACATATGCAACAACCTCAGCAGGAGTCTTTAGATTAAGGCCTAAATGAGGTCTCATGTTGTTGTATACTCT
>JAFGIK010000058.1 GCA_016929645.1 Candidatus Dojkabacteria bacterium | reverse complement strand
AGTATCAAAAGCTACAAAAGAAGATTCGATAAGAAATACACTTAGCTCACCACATTTCGGTATCATTTCCGAATTGGAAAAGACTACTCTTAGCTAAAAAAATATTAAAAATCTTATCTTCCATTAATGTTTCATTTGTCGTTGTTGATTTGTCCTTAACTATCTCGTTCTTGTGAGATTTTTTATCTAAAGTATAAACAAACTCATGAATGATACCTATAAATTCAAGATCTCCAGTTAAATTTGTCTCCTCCATTAACTCACGAGCAGCCGCATCATAAAAACTTTCTCCAAATTTAACTTTGCCAGTAATAAAACCTTGAAAGCCAAAGTAGGGTTCTTTTAGTCTTTTTTGAATAACCAGATTTGTGACATCTGAAAGAACAACTTGGGCAACTATTAAAACCGCGACCTTAGGCTGTTTTTCAACGATAATTTTGTCAATATCTTCAGTATCAAAGGTATTTGCAAATTCTTTACCGTGTGGGGTTAAACTATACAACCCCATTTTATCTTTAGAAACATAACCCAAGGAAATTAGCTGTTTAAGATGATAGGAAAGGTGATCAGATGTCATATTCCTAAGAAGCAAACCCGTAAATTTACAATTTGGTTGGAACAGGAGCCTTTTTAGAATTTTCATTTGAATTTCATTAAGTTTGGACATTTATATACTGGTTAAAAATTAATTAACTCGAGTCTCGGTCTGGGGTTAATGAAAATTTAAACAAAATCCTGCAAAAAATCTAGTGAAAGAATTTTCACTGTAGAATAAAGGAAAAATATCTAAGTGATTATCGATAGAAAAAGTTCAACGTAAACATAAAATAGGTTCTAAAGTATAATCTAACTCCAAACAATAATTCAGCATAGTTCTCGACTTTTATTCGGACATATATCCTAACAATCCTTAGTTTAATTTTGCGACATAACAGTTTATCAATGTCAATAATCTTGACATTTTACAACTCAAGTAATATACTTAGGTAATAATATAAGCGATATAGATACAATAATATGTCACAAGTAATGTCTTCACTGGAAGTTTTATTGGGAAATAAAGAATCAAAAATATATCTCACTTGTCTTGAACTTGGAAAAGCCTCAATCATTAATATCTCAAGAAAATCAGGAATTCCAAGATCAACTTGTTATCTAGTCATTGATGATCTTACTAAAAAAGGCTTACTTTCAGAGATAAGAGAAGGGGACAAGAAGTTCATAATTCCAGAATCTCCAGAAATAACACTCGATTTTGCCAAAAAAGAAGAGACAACTAAAAGAAAAGCAAGAGTAGGATTAGAAAAAGCAATTCCTGAGCTAACAAATTTATATAATTCTAAATTAAACAAGACAACAGTCAAATACTACGAAGGAGAGGAAAATCTATTCAAAATCATTATCCAGATAATCAATGATTCGGACAATGGCGAAATTCAAATTATAAGACAAGGCTTTTCTGACAAAAATGATGATCAGGACATGAACTCTAATGTTGTCAAGGAATTTTTAAAATATCGAGATATGAAACAATCAAAATCGCGAGAAATCGTTGAAAATACGGCTTCTGCAAAGGAATACAAGGAGAAGACAGAATCAGAAAACACTCAAATATTATTATCTCCTCAAATCTCAAATTTAGAGTCGGAACACATCGATAAATACATCACTAACAACAAAGTCTATATTTTCAACGTAGAAAAGGTTTATGCAATAGTGATAGAAGACCGATTTATTGCTCAAAATGAGCGAATCTCATTTGAAGTATTATGGAGTGCACTAATGGCCGGAGGGTATATGGCCAAAAAAGAAAATATGAACAACTAGCAATCGTAAGCTTTAATTAAAAATTCATTATAATAGTTAACGATAAAAAGCTAAATTTTTAATTAAGAAATAATGAAAGTTTCATCTCCATCATTTATAAATAACGGTTTTATACCATCCCTGTACACTTGTGATGGATCAAACCTTAACCCTGAATTAGTTGTTGAAGAAATACCAGGAAGCACAAAATCTTTAGCCTTAATAGTAGACGACCCTGATGCCCCCATGGGTATATGGACTCACTGGATTGTATGGAACATCATACCTAAGAAATCCCAAACTAACAAGCTAAATATCCCGCAAGGAGCTACTCCACAAAATTCTGTTGTTGGCGTTAATGATTTTGGAAATAACAATTATGATGGCCCATGTCCACCAAATGGAACTCATCGTTATTTCTTTAGAATTGTTGCCCTGGATAATACAATTAATATCCAGGAAGAAAGCAATGCAAATGACCTACAAAAGGCAATAGAGGGACACATTATTGAACAAGCGCAATTGATTGGACTATACCAAAGAATTTGAAATTTATCTGTTGTTCTAAATTCCTAAACAAGCGGTAATTGATCATATTCTGACGCATCTTTAAAAACCTTTATAACTCCAAAAACTCCATCATAACCAGGTTCCATAAAAACATCCCCAGATCGCATTCGATTTATTGCATTACCCAAAACATTATCATACTGGCATAAATCTTTAATATCAATATCCCTTAAAATAGAGAATTCATCGCCCAGATTAGCACAAACTTCATCATATTTCTTTTTTACCCTTTTGGAGCTAACACTTTTAACCCCTTCTATTTCAGCCAAAATTTCTGCAAGCGGAATAATATACTGAACAGACTTATGAGATTTAGGAATAAAACTATCAGATTCATCAGCAAGTTCATTAACTCGATAGTTTACACCGACAACAACTGGTTTACCGCATTTCGGACATACGCCTTTGTTTTTGATAGTCTCGCTTGGCATCATTCGGACATTACATTTTCTGTGACCATCAAGAAAATATTTACCTTCCTGAGGGTAGAATTCTATCGTTCCAACAACACGATCATCATTCGATCGAAGCGCAGCAATAATTTCATCATAACTTGTTGCACAATCAAGAATTGTAGCTTCACGACCAAGTTTTGCAGGCGAGTGAGCATCACTATTTGAAACAATTGTTAAATTACGAAGAGAATTAAGGCGCCAATTCATAAAAGGATCAGAAGAAAGACCCGTTTCAATAGCCTTTATATGACAAGAAAGTTCATCATAACATTCCTCAATTGAATCGAACCCTGATTTCGAACCAAACATGGAAAACCAAGGCGTCCAGATATGAGCAGGAATCAACATTGAATTTGAATGAGAATCTAATGTGATCTTAAGCAATTCCTTTGCATCAAGACCTAGAATAGGACGACCGTCAGATTTTATATTACCTATTGTAGCAAGATATTCATTAAGTTTATCTGCAACATCAAAACTTGGTACAATAATTATGCTGTGTACCTTTCTAACCTTACCGAGTTTACTATAAATTGTACTTATTTCTGCAGTTAAAATAAATCGAACCTCTTTATTGCTTATTGATTCAGGCAAAGAATCATCAATCGACTTAGCGTATTTTTTTTTAAGCGAATAAAGCCCTTGCGCAGAAGGCTCTAACTTTTCTTTTAACTCACTTATCCACGCTGGATGAGTAAAGTCGCCAGTGCCTATGACATTAATGCCCTTTATCTTTCCCCAACGATATAGTGCCTCAATATTCATCTCCTTGCTTGTAGCACGAGAAAAATGTGAATGTATATGAAAATCAGCTATAAGCCTCATAAAGTTTTATTTAAATTTAAAGCTCACATAACAGATAATACTGTTCGCTGGAAATTAAAACAAATAAATACAAAAAGATTGCATCTTGAGAGAGTTACATGTTATCTGGTAGAATAAATGTATATAAATTAAATTACAAGAAATTATGATTCAATTTCAAGTCAACGGAAAAGGAAAGGCTATTTCTGTAGTTAGAGATGGTAATGTTGTTGTCTCTTCAGAAGCTGACAGATGGCTTAAACCAACACGCGTAAGTATTGCAACAACAGAGCAAAATGGCCTTTATATCGGCAATTTACAATACAACTTTGGCAAAGTTGATATGGATCTATATCAGGAAGGTTCTGAGAATCCACTTGCACACATCACAACCTTGGCAGGATTCAAAAACTCTGTTGAAGTTACAAAGAGTGACAAACAACTCTTCTTCTTGAACGGAAATTCTATTGGAAACTGGCTAGTAAGAGGAAACTCTGGACTACTTTTCAGAGCATTAATCCCAATCGTATACAAGATAGAAAAAGATGGCCAACAGGTTGGCTCATTTAAATCTAAACTCGCATCAGGAAGTATAGAGGTAGATGAGGCTTTCTTTGATGGTTTATCAAAAGAGGAACAGGTTTTGTTTTTGACTGTATTTAGATTTTGCTCTTACTAGAGCTGGAGCTATTTAAATGAAGGTGGCGCGATGACTTTAGTCATCGCGCCACCTTTTCCTTAACCTCTAACACTATTAATTTCCACTTAATTACAGATTATTCTTCATATCCATAATCCCAATAATACGGTTCTGGTTCCACATATTCCAAATCCACAGTATTAAGCTCATCAAGGCTATCAAGATCGTTTATCATTACATATCCATCAGAAATACTAACAATAGCATCCTCAACTACCACATTTCTATAAATCGAATACCTATCATAATCTGAATAGTATCCTTCATAATCAAGAGGATAATGACTTATAGTTCCATCTTCGCTCAATTTCCCATCATCATCAATTCCAAGTATAACAGTGCCCTGCCATAAATTATCCCCATAACAAGAAGCAAGATCAGCATCATAAGTACCATACATCATCTTGCAGTATTCCATATCAACCTGGGCTTCAAGCACAGGTATTATTATCTTGTCATGCTTTTCATCAAATACTATTGCTTTATGATCATAAAGTGCAGGACTACTTGTACCACGGTCACCAATAGCAACGCTTGATATCTGTTTAGGATTACTCATGTCACTAATATCAAAAACTGCAATCTTTAAACCTTGATACCATGCGAAATCATAACCCCACTCGCCATCAGCAGGAACTGCATCTTTACCGATACCAAGAACGGTGTCTTCATCAATAAAGTGTAAGTAATCTGAAAATCCAGGAATTTTCAACTCACCTTTTAATTCAGGATTTTCAGGATCTGATAAGTCAAACACAAATAATGGATCAGTTTGCTTAAAAGTAACAACTACTCCAGTGTCTTCATAGAACCTAACTGCATAGACTGATTCGCCTTTAGCTAGTTTATCAATCATAGATACCTGATTCATATCCTTGTCGTAAGTTATCAAAAAGCTCTCAGATGTATCATCCCAAGTACTTCCTTTAGTTCCGACAACTCGTAAATATCCATCATATTCGTCAAGTGAAAACTGATTTAAGAAGGTACCCTCGAACTGAGATTGGCCAACAAATGATACGTCCTGATCCTGATATCCAAGTTTAGTTATAACAGTTATGTAATCACTGTATTCAGGCAAAAAACCATCAATTATGCCACCCCACACAGGAAAATTCCCTGGATACCTCTCAGAAATCAAGTAAATATTCTCATGGCTCATATAAACATTGATTGTATCACCAACAAAGTTATTAACAGTAGCAGTTGAATCTTCCACATCCTGCAAATCCAAAGTTATAACACTGGTAAAAGTTGGATAGATATACGAGTCATCAAGAATCCCGATATCATTACATTCACACGACGGTTTATAACCAGAATGTTCTTTCGAATCTTGATACAAAGGTATTGGGTCATTAATGTTCATAGGATAACTTGAAGCAACAAGATATACAAAATTATCTTTCATCCTTGACGTTATAAATGAGCCTTCGATGTTAAATTCCCTTACAAGATCTGGATTTGATGGATTATTTATATCATACACTGATATCATTGAGACATAATTTGAATCTCTATCTTTTACCATTGGTGCATACTTGCTTGAGATAACAACGAGATTATTATCGTTAATATACATTTCTGTACCAGTAACTTCATCAGAGAACTCTATTGTACCAACTTTATCTGCAGTCCTATATGGATAAACCTTAACAATATCAATGTAATCTCTAGAAGATTTCATTATATATAGATATTTACCATCAGTTTTTACAATATCACCTTCGTCAATACCCTTTACTTGAACATTAGTGTCAGAGTGATAGACACTAGATCCTGATGATTCGGACTCAGGACTGGCAGTGCCCATTGCAGCTAAATCAGACTCTTTCATAATATCATCCATACCACCCCAGTACATATTACTATTTACATCTTTATATTTCTCAAATTGGCTTGAAAGTTGAGAGCAAGATGATGGATATTTTAATTCACTTAAGATATTACTTTTATTACCATTATTCCACCCACTCTTATAAATAGAGGCCAAAGACGAAACAGTAGCAACCAATAAAACCATAACGACAGAAAGAAACGCCCACAATCCGGCCTTTCCTTTTTTAGGATGAGATACTGCTTTATCAGCATCCAACCCAGATGAGACTTTGTCCCATGTAGATTGCTTCATAGAATTATCCTTACTTAAATTATTTTTGTAAGCATTGAATAATTGCTCTATTTCAGGATCTATTTGAGAGTTTTCCTTTTTGATTGTATTTTTTTCGTCAATCATTTTTATTTTATAGATTTTCATTAGAGTTAATTATTTCCTTTGCTTTTTTTATCGCACGATTCTGTAAAACTTTTACATTACCCTCGCTTATATCCATAACATCAGAAACCTCTTTTATAGAAAGATTAGAGAGAAACCTTAGCCTTAAAACTTCTTGATACCGAGCGGGAAGTTTCGATAATATTGCCTCCAATTTAATAGATTTCTGCTTTGAAGTTGCTGATTCCATCCTTTGAAAATACCCGTCAGCATCCTCAATGTCAGTGTCATTAGCAACTAAAATGTCATCCGCATCAAACAACAAATTCGGTACAGTCTGGTTGTTGGCATAAAATGCGTTCATTTTATTTATAGCAATTTTGTATAAATATGATTTAATTGCTTTGACATTCTGGATATTCCTTAGATTTTCAAAAAGAGCAATAAAAGATTCAGAAACGATATCAGAAGAGAAATCTGGATTTTTAATACGAGAGTAAACGTACCTCCACAGGCCATCATAAAGTTCAACATATATTGTTTCAAAGGCTTCTTTGTCTCCTTTTATAGCCTGTGTATAAATATCCATATTTTTTTGCTATTTTTTTTTCTCTCTTCTACAAGTAAAGATAAAACAGGTTACAACAGAATTGCACTCTTGATATAAAAAATATATATTAAATGAACTTTCAAAACAGAACATCTCAATGTATATTATTAATAAGATATTACATCCATTAAAATAATACAAAAGTCTACAGGAATTTATAAATATTTAACTGTCATCAAAAGTTACTTGTATGAACAAAATACAGTCAAATAAAAACATGACGAAAAGGAAAAGAAATATTTCAATCTATGCAGCAATATTATGCCTTTCTATAACTTTAATCTTCGTGACCTGGATACTCAGCCAAAGTGTAAGAAAAAAAATTACAAACATTATAGAAATTCAACAGATCGAACAACAAGAAAATCTTCAAAAACAATTAGCTGATAATCTGTCATCAGAAATTAATCATTTAGAAAGCCAATTGTATACAATTACAGAAATAGAAGCGATTAAATACGGAAATACAGATCAATGCAATCAGACACTACGCAGTCTTATGGATGATAATCTTACCAATGTTAACAACCTAGAGAGAGTAAATTCTAATGAAATCTTTGACTGTGGAGTTATATCAAGCGTCATAGGAGTAGATGCTCATAGATACGACTACATCGATCAAATATTTCAAAACCCGGATGAACCTTCCATACTTAGCAGAGCTGTAAAATTTGAATACCAGGATCATTCTCGATATATAACAACCATGCACGTTCCAATTTATGATGATAATGGAAATTTCAAAGGAACTCTCGGAGGATCAATATATCTGGATAAACTTGATGAAAATTATATCACGCAAATCGAGGAGAATAGCCAAGGCACAGTATATCTAATTGATGATAACGGGGACATACTTCATCATGAAAAGCATAACAATATAGGTTTAAGTATATATGAGACAACAGATCCTATCCTCTCTGATTCTTTTATGATAGAAACAATAAATCAAGCACTAGACCGAAATAGCGGAAACAGAATAATGACGATAGATGGTAAAAAATATATAGTCATCTATGAAATCGTTAATCTTGATCCGGATAGATTTTGGGTTATATTATCAGTTACTCCGTACGATAAAATTGATTCGTTAATGTATCCGATAGCAAACACAGCTCCTTATGTGATTTTCTCTTTAGTTCTGGCCCTTGTAATGTTCTCCTCTACAATAATTTACTTGGAAATAAGAAAAAATCAGACAGAAGGAATCGCAATTCAACTTGCAAAGTTTGAGAAAGTTGTTGAAAATGCAAGTGATGCAATACTAATCACTGATGAAGACGGAAAGATTCTTTATGGAAATAAGTCAGTAGAAAATATCACAGAATTCCCAAAAGAGGAATTTTTGAATCGAAAAGCCGGAACAAAAGAACTTTGGGGTGGATTAATGAACAAAGAATACTATAAAAAACTTTGGAATACAGTAAAAAAGCAAAAGCGTTTATTCAAAAGTGTCATTAAAAACAAAAAGAAAAGTGGGATACAATATGATTCAGATATCAGAATATCTCCAGTTATAGACGAATCTGGAAATATTGAATACTTTGTTGTTCTTGAGCGAGATATTACAAAAGAGAAGATGATTGATCAGGCCAAAACAGAATTCGTCTCGTTGGCATCACATCAATTGAAGACACCGCTAACAGGTATCACTTGGAACCTGGAATCCTTATTAAATGATGATGCGGGCAAACTTAATAAACAACAAAAAAACATACTCTCCAGTCTTTACGAAAGCACAAATTCACTCACTAAACTAGTCAATGCCTTGTTGAATGTTTCACGAATCGATCTAGGCACAGTTGCAATCAATCCTGAACCTACAAACCTTGAAGAAATTGTAAACAAAGTTCTAAAAGATCTTGAGTCAAGAATAAGTAAAAAAGAGCTTCAAATAACAAATCATTTTGAAAAAGAACTTCCGCTAATTAATGTTGATCCTACATTGATAAGAATTGTTATAGAAAATGTCATATCTAACGCGACGAAATATACACCAGATAAAGGTTCTGTAGAAATATTTCTAAAAAAGGAACCACATTACATAAAATTGATTGTTAAAGATACAGGGTTAGGAATACCTGAGGATGAAAAGCCTAAAATTTTTACAAAGTTGTATAGAGCAGACAATGTGGTATCAACTAATATCTCGGGAACAGGACTTGGACTTTACATAACAAAGAAAATAGTCGAAGCATCAAAAGGAAAAATTTATTTTGAATCAAAAGAAGGAAAGGGGACAACTTTTTTTATCGACATCCCACTAAAAGGAATGACCCGAAGAGAAGGGACAAAAGGATTGATTTGTTAAAATTCTAAATTAATAGATTCAACGTTACACAATTACCCATATAGTGATATTAATTTGATCAAGTAATAAAGTATCGACAAATCTAAAATTTTCATAAACTTAATAAAGTGAGATTGTTAATAGTGGAAGATGAACATGATATAGCTATCCCGCTAAAGAAGATGCTGGAAAATATTGGTTATGCCGTGGATTTTGTAGACAATGGAAAAGATGGCTTACAGTCAGTATTAACCAACGATTACGATTGTATACTTCTTGATCTCAACCTCCCTGAAATTGACGGTATCAACCTTGCCCAAAAAATGAGGAATCAGAAAAATAACACACCAATTATCATGGTAACGGCTAGATCACAAATGTACGATAAATTGGAGGGATTTGAATCAGGCGCTGACGACTATGTCACTAAACCTTTTAATATAAGTGAACTAATAGCACGAATAAAAGCAGTTATAAAAAGAAACAGCCCAAACAGAGATAACATCTTAAAATTCGGAAAATACGAAGTATTCTTGAACCAAAATAAAATTCAGGATACAACATCAAAAAAAGAAATCGAATTAAGTAATAAAGAAATAGGAATCCTTGAATACTTAATACGACATAAAAATTCAATTGTGTCCTCCGAGGACCTACTAGAACACGTATGGGACCAGGAAGTCGATATATTTACAGAAACAGTAAAAACACACATTAAAACACTAAGAAAAAAAATTGATCCTGAAAAAAAGATTATAAAAACAATTAGAGGTAAAGGATACATACTCGAACAGTAAAATCCCCGAAGTCATATCATCGATTTGTCTTATTGATAAAAAGATTGATAAAAAGATGCTGAAAAAAACGCTAAAACAAACTAAGTAAAACTTCACAATCACTTCACTTATGTTTTGCTACTCTGTAGTTATCAAGAAAGATTAGAAACAAAGAGAGTTGAATCAACTTCTCCAATTAAATAAATTATTAAAATAATAATCAAAATATGAAATGAATGGGCAGGAAGAGACATATTAAATAAGTTATAAATAAAACAAATTAAAATATGATGCAATACTGGCAGTAGGGGAGCAAAAGGGCAAAAGCCCTTTTGCTCCCCTAAATTGATTGATCAAAGCAAAACGCAAAGACCAAATAACCAAATTGCCCTTTATTTCAGATCCCAACCACCAACTCCTAGATTGCACTATCAAATCAATATATAATCAATCAACAATGAAATACTTCAAAACTATTCGTTTCAAATTAACAATGTGGTATTCTTCGCTTTTATTGATTTTAAGCGTTTTTTTTATATTGATCATGAACTTAATAATAACAAGTCATTACACCCAATCAATCGGAGAAATGCAAAGCACAAAGCAACAAGAGTTATTTTCCGAATTGTTTCCACCACCATCATTGCCACAGTTACTCGATGAGGAAGAAGACCAACTTCAGCAATATAGAAACCGCGATCTATATGAAATTCGCAAGATTTCGATACTTTCACTTATTCCACTAATCGGACTTTCATTTACTGGGGGATATATCATATCTGGACAAATGCTTGGACCTTTAAAAGAGCTTAATGATAAATTTAATAAAATAACAGCCCAAAACCTTACACAGCAAATAGACTTCATTGATAACGATGATGAAATAAGTCAGCTTATTCGGAATTTTAATAAAATGACATACAGGCTTGATAAATCATTTGAATCACAAAAGCAGTTTGTGGAAAATTCATCCCATGAGCTGAAAACACCACTGGCAATAATCCAAACAAACCTAGAAGCCGCACTTCAAAGCAATCATTTATCTGTAAATGAATACAAGGAATTAATTCAAACTTCATTAAAATCAACAGAATTTATGAACAAACTAATAGAAGATCTGCTTTTACTATCAATTCTAGAAAATTCAATTTCAAAACAAACTATAAATCTTAATGAAATTATCAGATCATCAATTGCAGATCTAAATGTTCTAGCTCAAAAGAAATCAATAATCATAAAACAACCAGACAGACTACCAGCCAAAACAATGATTTTTGGAAATCAGCCGCTTCTAACAAGAGCCATCATGAACATAATAGAAAATGCAATAAAATACTCATCAGAGAAATCAGAGATCTCAGTGTCAAGCAAAATAAATAAAAACAGTATCACCATAGAAATTACAGACAACGGGGATGGCATACGCAAAGATTTATATCAAAAGATATTTGAACGCTTTTATAGAATAGATAAATCCCGATCCAGAAAAACAGGTGGAGTAGGATTAGGCTTGTCCATAGCACAAAAGATTATTCAACTACATGACGGTAAAATAGAGATTAAATCAAAAGAGGGTAAAGGATCAACATTCATCATTGATATTCCAATACAAAAGACATCCTCCATTTCGCCCAAACGACTTAAAAAGTCATTTATTAGCATTAGCAAAAAAGAAAATAATTGAGTATGGAATTTTTACCAAATTTATTGCAGAAATTTAGTAAAAAATTTATTGAATTGGCATATATGCCCGAGAAAATAAGTATTGTAGGTATTTGATTTATTATACAGATGTTGTATAATATGACGGAAGTGAGCGTTGCTTCCGACAATTACAATTCCCGACAAACCCGACATAAATACAGCAACGCTCACATCCACTAAAGAGTCAAAAATATCCAGGATTACAAAAGAAAACTTACAAATCTAAGGATAACGCAGTCATACAAGATCAACAATATTGAGTATACCAACTCAAAAAAATAAAGACAATATTATCTTAATGTCCCATGACATATGCAACAGATTTAAATTAATCTGTAGTCATGAGAATAGAACCAAAAACAATCATTAACAAATATT
>JAFGIK010000057.1 GCA_016929645.1 Candidatus Dojkabacteria bacterium | reverse complement strand
GGTTAGAGCACCTGACTCATAATCAGGGGGTCGCTGGTTCGATCCCAGCTGGGCCCACCTTCGCCCTCCGAAGCCTTGGCGTAGGAGGGCTTCGCCTTTTTATAGAGGGCTTTGTACCGCCAAATCTTCTACGGGCTACGGTGGGCGCAGCCCACAAAAAATCAAGAAGTTACAACCTCAAAAGTTGTAACTTTTTTTTTGGTGCCAGTTTGGTGCCAGGATTTGAGAAAAATTGGGGTGTTTTGACCGAAAAGATATGACGGAAATGTTCCTCCCCCACAAGAGATACTTCGAGCATCATTGGTGATATAATCATAGGGACTATTAATTCACAATTAAATACCTTTATTAAATACTGATCTGCATAAAGAATCTTTCTGTCTACACAATTTCATTTTTTCAATTCTAAAGATGAAACGATCTGATCACTTTCTATTTTGTATTTAAATTTAAGCCCAATCAGGTCTGACATAATTACAATGTGTCCCCAAATACAGGATTCGAACTCATCAACTGAGACACCGAAGATAGGACCTCTTTGAAAGTAATTTTTATAAGGTCTATTTGATCTCATTGTTACTAATGAATCTGATTCAGATATGATTTCGAATTTACCATTTCCATATAGATTTAATAATCCATTGAGAATTTGTACAGCGGGTTCAAGTCCCTTCCCCTTTATACTCTCCCAGGAGTGATGGTTTCCTACAAATACGGCAAAATCATTTGCTGTTTTTCCCAGGGATTTCGCATATGCTATCCCTGTGCATATATAAAAGTCAGTCCGCCATATATTATAATTTGACTTATCCTCAATAGATTCAAAATAATCTTTAAGCTGTATCTTCTGATATTCCTGTCCTTGGCAGACCGTATAACTAACAAGTAGTGAAAAGCTGAATGATAGATAAAATCTGGTGGAGGTTTTCATTTGATGAGACTTTAGTAAATGAATAAAGAAACTATAAATCAATTGTTTGATGCAAATTTGCACCACCAAAAAGGTGAAGTCAATTATATCTAAGTCACCTTGTTTTAAATCATGGTTTTAATAACCATGTTATTGGATTTCACTGGAAATAAAAGAATAAATCAGGAAATTATTTCTTTTCAATCCAGTCTATTACCAATGAGTCAAATTTGGCTGCTTCTTCAGTATGCGGATTGTGGCCACTATAATTAAAAAGTTGAAATGTAATATCATCAAACATCCCTAAATATTTCTCCCAAGCAGGATATGGGCAAGCAAAATCATATTTCCCCATTGCCAGAAATACAGGTGGTTTAATTTTAACAGAATCAGAGAAAAGGAAGAAGTCCTGCGCAGATAGTTGATTTAATATTGGCATATTGTAGTTTTGCCCTACCAATAAATGGCTTTCGTTGTATGTTGAATCATACCAGCGTCTTGGTGCTTGTCTGATAATAGAGGCAATAAATCTGTTAGAAGGTGATAATTTAGCCAGGGAATCTTTTTTAATTATTTTCAAGTTGTTTGAATATATTTCTTTGCGTTCAGCTGAAGCATCATTATTCCAATAGTCTGCTGCAAGCTTGTTCTGATCTTTTGATATTTCAGGCATTGTGCCAATTGCAATGACATGTGAGATATTTTGTGGATACTGTTTGGCGTAGTCTAACACAATAATTCCTAAAATAGAATGCCCAATGAGAATGAATTTAGGCATGTTTAATGCTTTTCTAATTGCTTCAATTTCTTCTACCGCTGCATCAATAGTAAATGGGGACAAAGTATCCGCAACAGCAGTTATATTATTAAACTTACTGTCAACGAATGTGCATTGGAACTGACTTTTAAAATTGTTTGAAAAAGACTTTTGTGAATATTGTGGTATGGCATAAAAAAGACATGGCTGGCCAGTTCCTTCTGTTACATACGACAGTTCAACCCCATTAACATTGATAATGCCGCTGGAACTTACTTTTTTTGACTGGTATCCGCATGAAAAACAGACAACAAGCATTACCAGAATTATAAGTTTTGTTTTCATCTGACTTGGTTTTGGTTAATGAATAAAACTAAGATCTACAAATCAGCAATATTGATTCAAGTTACACCACCAAAAAGGCGAAGTCAAATAAATTTGAGTCACCTCTTTGGAAATCATGGTATTAAAAACCCGAACTCTGAATAAGTTCTAAAATATGATAATCAAGACTAATTTGTTAATTCTATAATTTGGATCTATCCTCAATTATGTCTATCCATTTTGAAAAGATACCACCAGTCAGATCGTCCATTGTTTTATTAATTTCCTCTGGAGACATTTTTTTCTGATCATCAGTTCGCGGAAATGTCTTTGCAAACATTTCCATAAAATCGGATTTATATTTGAGATAAATCTCTTCTACCAACAGATATAATATGGTATGATACCATGCATAATTCTTTACTCCCACACCTGAATACCTAAGGTTGAAGTCTGAAATCAACCTGTATAAAGGTTTGTATTCATTTGCGTAAATTTGTGCGGATGTTTTATATGTCTTCAATGCCTCCTGATCTTTTTTGAATAAAAAATCAAATGCAAAATAATCAGCCATTAATTCATCTGTCCATTTGTCTGGTGGAAAAGCCTTTAAACCATTTGGAGTATAAAGATGCCCTAATTCGTGAGATACATTGAATTTATAAAGAGAATTAACTAAATCTTCAAGAGTTTTTGAAACAATATTTAAATTATGAATAATGACTGGTTTGAAATCTTCAAAACCATAGATTTTGAGAATATTCTTATCATTTAAATCGCCTGGAATAATAATCCAATCTTGTCGAATAGAAAATAGACCATATTGCAATTTATACTGAGATGGCATGCCGACCCAGGTGATTGAATCAAGGACAGCGAGCTTAACTTTAAAAACATCAATATTGTTCAGCGAATATGTCTTTATCAAATCTGTTAGTAGCGATTGCATTTCTTTTGCACGATTCTCGCATCTTGCTGAATAATAGGTGGGAACCATCCCTTCCAGAACATTTAAGTTTTTACTGTAGATAACAGAATCCAATCGGCTTGTTTGTCCCTGTATTCCGTTTGAATATATTATCCAGAATACAGCAATCATGGTTATTAAACATAACTTTCTCATTTGATTGGTTTTTAATGAAGTTATTGAACCAAAAAACTGTAAACCAAGAATATTATGCAAGTTACACCAACAAAAAAGCGAAGTCAAATAAATCTGAGTCACCCCTTAAGACAGAGTGAGTGTGAGAGCGAGTGTGAGGAAACCTGCAAAAAAAAAGAGTGATAGCAAGCGACAGGGGATTATTATTTGACTTGTGTCTGACTCTTTAATAACTTTGTTATAATGAATATATCAAAGGATGTCAATCTGGTCAGCCGAAATAAAAGAACTTGAGAGACTTCATGAATCGGTCAGAAGTCAGTCTCCTGAGCTGGAAAAGGAACTCGGACAGCTTCTCAAAACTAACGATCCAAATGTTATCCTGTTATATTCAAGGAGGTGTCTTGAAGTAATCATCACCGATCTGTGTGAATGTGAGCTTAAACGACCTCGAAAGACCGAACCTCTAAAGGGTATTATCGACAAGCTCAACAGGGAGGAGAAAGTTCCCTCTCACATTATCGCCTCAATGCATGGCATTAACGAAATGTCCACCTTCGGAGCTCATCCTAAAGATTTTGATCCACACCAGGTGAAACCAGTTCTCAGTAATCTTGGCATAATCTTAATTTGGTATTTGAGATATAAAAAATTGAAGATTGAAGTTAAATCAGAACAAGAAGTAGTAGAGTTTGAAACCAAACAACAAACAGTTTCACCACCTGAAAAATCAATTATAGTTCTGCCATTTGAGAACATTAGTCCTGATCCAGACCAGGAATATTTCAGTGACGGATTGACAGAAGAAATCATTACAGATCTATCACACATTAATGACCTGCTGGTTATTTCCCGCAACTCTGCGATGACTTTCAAAGGAACAAAGAAAAAAACCAATGAGATTGCCAGTGAGGTGAATGTAAGATATGTTTTGGAAGGGAGTGTAAGGAAAGCGGGTAATAACCTTCGGATCATAGCACAGTTGATTGATGCATTGACTGACACCCATATTTGGGCTGAAAAATATAGTGGAACCCTGGATGATGTTTTT
>JAFGIK010000056.1 GCA_016929645.1 Candidatus Dojkabacteria bacterium | reverse complement strand
CCACCAAACTCCCAACCAGCATCCGCAGAAGCAGTCAACTGAACAACAGTCCCTGCAACAAAAGGAGAAGTACCATTCAACGCAACATCCCCATTACCATCAACATTCACAGTCAAAGTATACTCAGGAAGCTCAGGTTGAATAGCCCAAACAACCAACTGAGCATTGAGATTAACGCCATTATCATAATAGCCTCCAGTTACAATTTCCTTATAGGCATCAGCATCCACGTTTCCAACACTCACAGAGTTAACCTGAGTATCACCCGTCCAATACCAAACCTGAACACTCTCAACAGCCAACAACTCTCCATCCCAAACAACCAACTGAGCAATTCTCTGACCATCAGTATAGTAACCGCCAGTAACAATCTCAACATCACCACCAGCAACATCAACATCACCAACACAAACCGACTCCACTCTAGTATCACCAGTCCAATACCACGAAGCAAGATTCTCTACTGATTGAAGATCACCACTCCAGACCACAAGCTGAGCCACATCACGAACACCATCATTAAAGAAACCACCAGAAACAACCTCTACACTACCATCAGCATCCAAGTTCCCTACATCAACAGAATTAATTCGGGTATCACCAGTCCAATACCAAGTAGTAAGTCGATCAACTGACAGTGCACTTCCATCCCAAACTACAAGCTGAGCAACATCACGTTCACCATCATTATAGTAGCCTCCAGTCACAATTTCAACTGAGCCATCATCATCAACATCAGCCTCAGCAACAGAGTTAATGACTGTATCCTCAGACCAATACCAACTTTGAAGGCCTTCAACTATCGAAGAAAGACCTACAGTTTTTACGGTGATGTATGCTGCTTTGGTTTCTGTGTCTAAGTCGCTATCCGACTCGGTTACAGTCAACGAAACCGTGTACGTGCCCGCATCATAAACATGAGTTGGATTCTGAGCACTGCTTGTTCCGCCATCCCCAAAACTCCACGACCAAGAAACAATACCATCACCAGAAGTTGAAGCATCACTAAAGGATACAGTCAAAGGCTCAAAGCCAGAAGCAGGAGAAGCACTAAAATCAGCAACCGGCGGAAGATTAACAGCCGTTACAGTGATGTAGCCTGTTTTGGTTTCAGTGTCAAAATCTCCATCTGAGTCAGTTACTCGCAACGAGACGGTGAATACTCCTTCATTATAGCTGTGGGTTGGATTTTGTTGGTTGCTTGTGGCTCCGTCCCCAAAATTCCAAAGCCAAGAAACTATTCCGTTATCTGAGGTTGAAAGATCACTAAAAGATACAGTTAGTGGCTCTTCTCCAGTTCTGGGTGAAGCACCAAAGTTGGCTATTGGTTGAGTGTCCTCAAGAATTTGTAAATAGATATCATGGCTTATATCACCAAATCCGATGGACACATAAGCTTTATCATTTGCCAAATCAAATCTGACCGCATTTATTCCGTTGAAGAAATCTGAAGAAGTTTTAGTTGGCAATGCCGTCCAAGAATCACCGGTCCGAAAACGGTAATTAACATAGGGATTCCCCCAACCTGAAGGAATATCAAAAACATAAGTAACCGGATATTTAACTCCAAATTTTTGATGATCGGCCTGAGGAATTGTTATTTTGAAGACTTTATTTTGTAACGCGCCTGTAGAAGTCACTTGAACCACATTCCGGGTATCAACCCAGTGGTAAAGGTACAAGGGACCTAAGTAAACGTACCAGACATCCTTTCTGTTGCTGATATACGTGGTGTGGAGATCGGCGTATTCGCCAGGCTCCATATTTAGGTTTTCAGGATGGGTCGTGAATTGATAAATTCCACCTGCAGAATAGACGCTGTCAAACTTTTCGTTTAATTCATCAATGTCATCTACCGTGGTCCATGATTCTGGGTCTTCCATATCTATGGAAAAACCTATGCGACGGAAAAGATCATTTCCCCCATCCCAACTTGCCCATTCGTCGAAATCGGATTCAACACTTCTATCTACTAGGTACTCGTATTCACCAAGTTTTAATCTCTCTATACTGTCGCTTTCTCCGTAGGGTTCGATCCAGGTGTAAACATATTCTTTGCCATCAAATGAAAACATAGGTGGCATAGTTAAGTTGCCTATTATGTCCTGTTTGCTTCCTCCTATTTCTGAATCATATTTAGCTAGATCATAAGATGACAAGTACGAGTGCGTTCTAGAGTGGGATGCTACTTCAAGATAACCCTGGTTAAGATAATCTTGAATTATACTCCAATAATCATTATCAACATAACTTGTCATCAAGCCAGCTGTATAATACAGGTGCTTACTTACAAGCATATTATTAAAATCTTCAAACTCCGAATCAGTGCTGGAACCCCAATCGTCCGCGGTGACGGTCACAACAGCTTTTCGGTTATCATAATAGTCACTAATCGTCGAATAAACCGGTTCAGTTACTGCTGCATTTACGAGCATGCAAACTGGAGTTAAACTAGATAGCAGAGAAAAAAAAGCAATTACACAAATAATAGAAATAAAATACTTTTTAATTTTATTATACGTACTTTTCATGTGTGTAATCTCGTGCGCGCTACGCGCGCAGTTATCTCTTTAAAATTATATCTAATGTCATCGGCATATATAATTAATTATACTAATTACGTATATAATTAACAATACAAATGATGAAAAAAAGTAATAGATTTTATATAATTATCTTCTATATCTGCACTTGTATAAAATGACTCATCAGAAACGAAGATATTGAAAAAATTTTTTTGCTAAATAATCGTATAGCATAAATAATAGAATATTTTATATTTTATGAATGTATTTCTCTTTCAGATGTAGAAGAATATTAAAGCATGTATGTGCGTAGCTTTTTTGTCAAGACAACAATCACAGATACCATGAGAAAAATCGGAACTAGCATCCATGTTTGAAATTCGGGAATAACAATGACCTGCCCATCATTTACGGTGTGTTCAATGACAAGCTCTCCAGCGGAAAAATTTAACATAGTATCTCCCAACAATATAGGGCATGTACCAAGGCTTAGAGAAGTAAAGTTTAACGTTGCTAAGACACCACTACCGCTTGCACTTTCTGCAATAAGTAATCCACTCGAAATATCTGGAATTAAACCAGGATAAAGTTCATTAGAATTCGGTAAAAGAGGCGGAGCAGCTGCCGTAAAAACAGTTGACCCAACACTACTCAGAAAATCACCTTCAGTAACGGATGTGATTTTCAAGATTTCAGGATCCCAAGTCACTTCAATATTCCAGGCCAAAATGTCGACTGCATCGGATATAATAATATTAACCAAAAAACTGGCATTAGCTTCAAGTACCTTGATAACTGGAGGATTAACAGAAATGATTGGCGCAATAGCATCAGTTATTATTTCACATGTCTTTATCGGATTATCAGAGTCCCTGAAATCTAGCGTACATTTTTTCCCATCTTTACTAATCACAATATACCCAGAATTCCAATCAGAATTGATGTAAGGACTTTCAAATGTCTTGTAACTTTCAAGTTCTGCTGCTTGTTTTTGACCATCGATTTTGATATTATTTCCATCGTATAGATCCCCAAAATTTACTTCTATAATTTTGCCATCTGATGCTTCATATTTTACGGTTTCACCACTGATGGATAGATATCTATTCTTGATATCGCTCCTAAACGCAGTGAAAGAACTGTATTCTGAAGCCAGCGCGGCTTCAAGAATCGCAGGTATCTTAGGCTCGTTAGCTACAACATAAGTACCTGTATTGTAGTGATCTGACCACCAAACCTCATCTTTCCATTCATATCCTCCGGAGACGGGCCTATATGCAGCATAAGCGTTTCCTTCTTTTATAAAAATCCATCCAGATTCTTCGATCATTTCATCTAATACAGAATATGCAAAATAACAACGCGTTGGTGCTTCATTTGGATCACCATAACCTTCTTCCTCAGCATATTTCCAATAAGTCGCACCCCCCATTTTCGCAATCATTACATTCTTATATTGAAAAACCTGATCATCATACAATCCTTGTTGATTTTGTGGAATGCCATAATTTTTACCCCAAGGAAAAACAAAAGCATCATTAGTGGTACTAAAGATTAATCCAAACAAATGATCATTTGACTCTTGTATATAACCATCTGCGCTGTTTCCACGTTGGAATCCTCCTAAAATATAATCAGGTGTAACGTAAGAATATTTTCTAGCCTGCCATCTTTGATCCATGCTATATATCGAGTAAGGCCTGCGTTCTTTTACCTCATAAACGCCCTTATCTTCAGATAGAGCTAAGTCTATCAATACATCCGAGGGCCGATAACTAGTTGTAGCCAGAATCTCCCCATCTTCTGCTGCATAGACTTCATTGTGACTACCAAAAAATAAATAATCAAAATATTCCCTTTTCCATTCAAGATCCCTTCTTGTATAGAACCTAACCTTTCCTCCACCACGTATTCCATTAAACTGTTCAATAACATGGTCGGCCAACAACCAGTCGATCGTCATCTCGGCTTTTAATACGATTTTTGGATCATCAGAAAAATCATAAACATTACAAATTGACGAGAGAGAAAAACCATACAAATAACTGCTGGCAATTTCTGCCCACCCTTTTTTCGCATGCTCATCAAACCATTTGTGCCACCATATCTTCCATTTCTCATAATTATCTTGATAAACAGATGATTCATCCTTAAACTCTTGATTAGCCAGAAGATATAATTGTGCAGTATACGTTTTCATATTCTCTGTACCAGAAGGATATACGCTACCACTGCCATCGGGATAATTTACATACCAGATGAAATCTATATCCTTTTGAGTAGGGGGACTACAGGTAAACTTTTTCAACTCGGCGCGTAAATGATCCTTAGTATCTTGATACATCAAACTAATAGGTTCTTCTTTGAAAAGAAAATAACTGCGTACTAAAACTTTTGTGCTTTCACCAGCCCAGGTCAACTCAAAATTTTGCAGAATACTATTTGCCTCTGCAACACCGTAATCTATAGCTGTCAATTTTTTTAGGTACAAAACTGCTATTGCCCACGAGGGCGAGATAGAACCTTCATCTTTGATAGCTTTCAATTGGGCTATTTGTCTATCTTGATAACCGTTTTTTGATTGGTTAATTTCTGTTTCTTGAAACGTTAACTGACTACCGTTTACGTTCAGGTCTCCCACAAAAATGGAAGCTGCCAGAAGACTAGTAATTAATCCAATAATGAGACTTGCTCTTAATCTTTTAATGAAGATAACATTCATCTTTTTCTCTCATAAAATTTTATTTTATCACAATACATTTGATTCATTTGCGCGCATATTATTTTAAAAATCCAATTGTGAAATCCAATCGAACATTATTATGTATTTCTAATTTCCCGTTTGAACATTTTTGTTAGTCTTTTAAATGTACGAGAAACATCTTTTCTTCCCCTTTTACTAGAGACTAATAGAACAAGACTACTAAGCTTAGTAAATATTCTAAAAAGTCTTCTAAAAAAAGATGAATCTTCCTTTAGCATTTTTGAAAAGATAGAATCGGGAAGTCTTCTAAGAAAAGTGAACCCTCGTGGTAGAGGTAAATCACAAGATCGAAATATTATTTCATGGATTTCTGCCGTTACTGAAAAGGAATAATGCATCCAATAATTTGCTGATTTCCTAATAATTTCCTTATTTTTTGAAATTTCTGCATAACCATTAATAACTTCCAAATAAACAGCATTAAAAATGTGATATAGTTCATTTATTCTTTTAGAACCTGAACGGTATTTTTGTCTAGATACATGCCGACCTACATCATAGATTATGCGTGAAAGGTCCCATGCTGGATCACCTTCCCCCAACCATTCCCAATCGATTAGAGACAACTCATCTTTTTCCGCGTCATAAATCCAATTAAAGAGTAATGGGTCGCAATGTATAATATTTAGTTTAGTATGAATTTCTGCTAATCCTTGACCAATTCTTTTAAATACCTTCTTTTGCCAATTTTTAATGTACCCTTGATAAAGAATCTGATCAAGTAAGTGAGCAACTTCTTTTCCAGGCTTAAACTCTCTAAATATATATCCCAAATCGAAATCGGCATAAATAGTTCTTGGAACTTTAATTGATTGAACCCTAGAGAAATCTTTTAACTCAAGTGTACTATTATTGATGAGATCGTTTGGGTTCAAGTGTTTAAGAACGATTTTTTTAGATTCACATGACCCATCCACTCCTTTTATTTCTAGTTTTAGTAAATATGTTTGTGGAAGTGAACTTAATCCACCATATTTCAGCCGTATGATTTCATATGATGTTATTGTTGAATCTTTAGAGAGGGGCATAATTTTTGAAAGATGTTGTTGCAAATGTTCAAGAAAAATTGATTTCTGATAGAACGGAAGTTCTTTAAGGTTAATATCATTCAATGATAAATAGTCTCCGTTCCCATATTATTTTAGAAAATAGATGTAGCATTTTAAAAAATTCAATCAATACACCGATAAACTAAATACAAATGATGCTAAAAAAAGTTGTTATTATTAAATTAGGAAATTTAAAAAAAATCTTATTATAGTTCATTAAATCCTCCTTAACAAAATATACCACATTTTGGTTTCTTTATTCATTTGCACTCCTTTTTTATTTCTCATCGAATGGATAAGTTGAATTTTTCTAGAATACTTCAAGAGATAACCATGGGTTATAGAAAAACGTCTTACATAATTTCGGGCTTCCTGGTGATTTAAGAAAACCTGATTTATGTATTTAAAACCCAATCGTTGAAAGAATCTTAATCCCTTCTCATTATTTTTTTCGGTAGATACAAGGACGTTTGCAGCTTTTTTACCCTTAAGATATTCAAATGTTAAATGCATCAAGTTTGTTGCTATTCCTTGATTTCTAGATTCTTTGCTACAAACAATAGGACCAATAATCCAGCTTCGTGCTAATGGGTACCTTCTTGCTGTTATTGAACCAATTATTTCCCCATCATTTCTTTGAGCCACAAAGCTAACGAATATGTTTAACCCAATAAAATTTAAAGGGACACTTAAGATGTAATGAAAATATAACCGTTTTACAATTCTTTCAGGCGAAGACCGATCAACTGATTTATCTTGTTCCAAGTGAAAGAGATGACTTCTAAATAATTTTGCGAGTTTGTTCAAGTCATTCGCATTTAAATTACGAAAAATCATGAATAATAACAATACTCCTCATGTCTATTAGCGCTGTCGACGTCTCGTAATTATTAAATATAGAAACGAATTATTGAAATTGCGTTTAAATTATATGCTCGTATGCGCTAATTAGTCTTCTGTAATGAATTTCTTCATTGTAATTTTGTTCAACCTTTTTTCTTGCACTCTTGCCCATTTCCACGGTAAGATTCTTATCTTGTAGAAGACAGCTGATTTTTTCAGCCAAATCTTTGACATTTCCTGGCTCAAACAGCAGTCCAGTAGATCCCTGGTCCACCAATTCAGGTATTCCACCAATATTAGCCCCAATTACAGGTTTACCCAAAGCATAGGACTCCAAAATGGTCATTGGGCAATTCTCGTACCATTCAGAAGGAAGAACAGTGAATAGACTGTTTCTAATAAGATCAATTAACTTTTCTCTTTTCAAAAACCCAAAAAACTTAATATTTTTTATTGAACTATTCCTAATGATTCTATCTAATCCAATTTGATAATCCCCTGAACCAATTACGTAAAGCCTGCAATCTTTCACATATTTCATAGCTTTAATCAGTGTCTGAACTCCTTTATTCTTTTCAAGTCTACCAAAATATAGTACATAATTAGAATCACAGTACTTTGGCGAATAATTACTAGAGTTTATAAAATTTGGAATGAAAACTATCTTTTTTTTATCGACTCCAAATTCGATCATTTTTTCTCTCATAAAATTACTGGGTGCTATGAATAAATCAATAGTATTTTCATATGTTTGCATAAAATGACACAAATATGACTCCATAGCAACATTTAAACCGACAATCATAGATGATTTTTGACATCTCCTTTTTACTGCATTAAAATAGAGGTGCCCCTTACATTTTTCACAGATTCGAAACTTCCTAAAGTCAAATAAATTATAATTAGGACATATTGTGCGATAATCATGTAAAGTCTGAACTATAGGGATTTTAAATTTTTTAATCCCATACAGAACCGAGGGAGTTAGAGTATTACTAAATTTGTGAACATGCGTAATGTCAGGTTTTTCTCTGGCTATAAGACTTTTTATTTTCTTTTCAGCTTCAAAAGAGTAGATTATTTTGAAGAATGCAAACATTTTCTTTAAAACAGATTTTTTAATAACTGTTTCATAATCGATGTTTTCAACAAAATATTCTGAATATACAGTCTCAACATTTTTCTTATGTTTCATAGCAAAAGGAATCACTTCGTGCCCATGGTTCTTAAGCAATGCTGAGACATCAAAAAAGTAACGCTCAGAACCACTTTTGGGATAATAATATTTATTGACCTGCAATACTCTCAAGTGAGGGAAATCTCCAGTTTAAGATTCTGATATTAGCAAACTTGTATATTTTAAGGATATGTATTCATACAAAAGATGATTTATCATTCACCTGCTACATATTTAACGGAATTGAATATATTCTAAAATCGCTTTCACCAAGGAGCAAGTTTTTCACGATCAACAATAATTTCTATAATAACGGGTTTATCTAAATTGAAAGCCTGTCTCATTGTCTTATCTAATTCTTCAGGATTATCTACTCTAAAACCTTCCCCCCCACATGATTTTGCGAAATCTGAGAAACTAGGATTAACTAACTCCGTGCCAAATTCTTTATACCTTCCCCATATCTGTGTTTTTTTAACATTCTTAAATTTATTATCATTGAAAAGTATGACTTTAATGGGTAAGTTATACAAAACTGCAGTAGTAAAATCTGCCATTGCCATTCCAAACCCTCCATCTCCAGCGATGCAAATTACTTGCTTCTCTGGAAAATCTAACTGCGCCGAAAGGGCTGCGGGAAGCGCGAACCCCATGCTAGACAAATTAGCGGAATGAACTATCTTTCCATCTTCACAAATGTATTTTTTATAGAACCAATATGTATGATCTCCACAATCAACACAGATTATTGCATCTCTATTGGCATTTCTTTTTATGGATTGAATTATAAATCCTGGAAAAATAGGTTTCACAATATTTCTTGAGTCATTTTCAATTTCCTTCTGATGTCGCCTCTTAAGCTTGTTTAGATGATGGAAAAAAGCGACATCAGGTTTTTTCGTTTCTACCAGCAAACTTACCTTTTTTATTATTGGTTTAACGTCACCAAGTAATCCTGCCTCAATTGGAAACTCTTTCCCAAGTTTAGCTTCATCATCATCAATTTGAATAATAGGAATGTTTGGTATCCATTTATTGCGTCGAAAACCAGACCCAGCTATAATGAGTAAATCAGCCTTTTTCAAAATGTCACAGGTACATTTACACCCTAACGAACCCAACACTCCGATTGATAATGAATTTTTTTCACTGATTACACCCTTGACTCTTGAAGTAGTAGCAATAGGTGCAGATATGTTATTTGCAAATGATAAAAGTGCTTCTCCACAATTCCTTATTCCCCAGCCTCCTAAAATAACTGGTCGCTTGCTCTCGTTTATACAAGTTATAAATTTCTTCATTTCCTCATTAGAAGGTACCAGTGTGTTTTCAAAAAGAATATTCTCTTTTTTCAGTATAGAACCTTTAAATTTTTTTGTCATAATGTTTAAAGGCAAGCTCAATAATGAAACTCCTTGACGTGAATATGCTTTTTTTACAGCTAGAACTAGCGAATTAATAATTTGATCCGACTTAACCACAGACTCATTAAATACTGTAAATGAATCATATAATCCAATTTGATTAATCTCTTGGAATGGAACAGTTACTAAAAAATTTGAATCAACTTGACCAGTTAATGCTAAAACAGGTACTTGATCAGTAGCAGCATCCAGTAGTCCCGTAATGAGATTTGTTGCTCCAGAACCTCCAATTGACAAGCAAACTCCGATATCACCAGTAAGTTTTGCATGAGCCGAAGCCATAAAGGCAGCTGTTTGCTCATGTCTCGTTAGAATAAAATTGATTTTTTGTTGTTTCCTCAAAGCTTCAATAATTGGCAGATTTGACCAACCAGGAATACCATATATGAATTTAACTCCTAATTCCGACAATTGCTCAATAATTTTTTCAGCCACCATATTGGACATATTTAATCACCAAATAAGACGTCAACGCAAGTGGATTTTCACTTTAAATTAAGATCGAAATTTAGTCCGCCCCATTAAATGACCTAGAGGTACTCTGACGACAGTCTCTTGGAGAAGCGCTTAGAGAGAGCAATTATAGTCAAGACAGGTGGTAAACCAGGACTTTTGGGAAGCACACTAGCATCACTAACAAATAAGCGACTGATCTCGGTTTCTTGATCAGTGTTTACAACCCGACCAATTCCAGCCGTTCCCCCGGGATGCGCAGCTACTACCTTACTATTAAAAAGTGATTTAGAACTCGCACCAGCTTGTAACAGAATTTCTCTAGAAATTTTGTCTCCTTTGGCAAGTTTCTTGCGATCATCTTTTGTTAATGGTTTATGTACTTTACCACCAACTTCTACTCTCCCAACAGCATCATCTTCGATTTTGTTCATTAGACTTAAAGTTAGACTCTCTCTAAATGAATACAATTTTTTAGTTAAGGGAAATCGCCTCAATTTATCCAAAGGTTTTTCGAAAACAGGAGAAGGAGAAATTACAAATCCGGATTGTTTCTGAAACTCGTCAATTACGGTTGCCATACTCATCTCAATTTTTGAGCGAGTACCCCTAATTAAACCAATAGTATTAACAAATGGATCAACGAATAAGTTGCTTCCTGCATTATCCAGTCCTGATTTTAAAAGAATCATTGGAGTACCTATTCCTCCTGCGGCTAACACAATGTTTTCGGCATTTATTTCAAAAATTCCATTGGACCCACTAACACGAACGCCTTTAACCTCACCATCTGAATGAAGAACTTCTTCTACTGATGCATCTGTCACAAGTTTTGCACCACAACTTTGTGCTTCCTTAAGAAAGCTTTCAGTAGTCCATTTGGCACCATAACAACATCCCTGATCACACACTCCACAAGCTCTACACTTTGAAAAGTCGATAAATTTTGGCATTATCTTCATATTGTATCCAAGCTCTTCCGAAGCTTTCCTCAACATTTTGGTTCTTTCGCCAATAAATCTCTCAGGAACGGGGGTCACTCCCAGTTCTTTTTCGACTTCTTCAAATTCGTTTTCCAAATCAATTCCTGATGTTTTTAACTCGTTTTGCAAAGCTCTTATGCCATTGGCTAACGTAACTATCGAGCACCCCCCTACCATAATAGTTCTAAGAATGCGGATTCCATCAGCAGAATTTACGTTAGAATAAAAATCGACGTTTTTTCTATTGGTTCTTAATTCATGATGTTTCCCTTT
>JAFGIK010000055.1 GCA_016929645.1 Candidatus Dojkabacteria bacterium | reverse complement strand
TAAATATTTGTTAATGATTGTTTTTGGTTCTATTCTCATGACTACAGATTAATTTAAATCTGTTGCATATGTCATGGGACATTAAGAGCTTATTGATTTTTCTCTCAGGCGGTGAGAGAATGTATCATTATTATCTAATTTTATCTAGTTTTGTTATGGCTGATTCAGAACAAACAACTCCAGAAACCCAGGAAAAGAAACAATCACTCTGGGATAAAATCAAACAGTGGTTAGGTATTGGTGGTGTTAAACTTGATGTTGATATGGATCAACATCTTGATTTTAATATGACCGAGGTTAAGGGTCAGGTTATTCTCGAAAGTAAGTCTGATCAAACAGTTAATTCTGTAACTGTTGAAATGGAAGATGTTTTTACTTATAAGGTTGGAGATACATATAAGACTAAAAAATATCCAATGGGTAAAGTCACTGTAAGTGATAAACCGATGAAGATAGCCGCTGGTGAACAGAAGGCATTAGATTTTATTTTACCTATTAGCTTTCTTAAGACATCTGCTGATGAGATGAAATCTCACGGTGGTATAGGCAAGGCTCTTGGTTCTGCTAGCGCATTTATGGCTGGACAAAAGTCATCATACAATGTTGTGGCAAGTGCAACTGTTGAAGGTACTGCATTAGGCCCAACCAAAGTTTTCACTATGAAAATGGAGTAATTGAGACTTAAGATTTGATTATAGGGGCAGCGGAATTTTCCTAAAGGAAAATTCCGCTGCCCTATTGTTTTGCTCGAAAATACGTTTTTCCCCTTCTTTCATGGATAAAAAAAGGAGAGGTATCTTTCGATACCTCTCCTTTGAAGTCTTAAACTAATCAAATATTAGTCAAGAATTTCGAATTTCTCGGCTGCATTTCTTAAGACTTTGAGCTCATCATCTGGAGTCTCTTCATCATAGCTGACTCTTACTGTGTAAATTTTGGTGCCACCGTTTTTATAATACATGTAGTAATCATCGTAGTAATAGTCTCCGTCTCCTGTAATATCTGATTTGATAGTACCTTCACACCATTGAACATCACCATCACTCTTACTTGCAGAGTTGATGACCTCATCATCCTCCCAGAAAAGTTCTGAATCAATAAGTGTTGAGCACATATCGTCGTCAAGTACTGCATCAGCTGGCATATCCTCTTCGATATAAAGATCGATGCTGAGATTTAATCCTGATGTAAAATCAACTAATTCGTACCAGACTCCTTGTGCTTCATCTTCTGGTGTTAAGAATTCGCTAATTTCGTATCCATCTGGATAATAAAACACATAGCTATCGGTCTCATGTGTTTTGAGCTCTCGAGAAGAACTATCGTTGCCATTGTCATCTTTTCCACTGTTTCCGGTATTGCAACCAGAAAAAACGAGACCTGAAACAGCAACTGCAGTCAAACCAAGAGCAGAAAGCTTTGTAAACTTGGACATTAAGCTTATTATATAAATTTAAGTACTAATGAGGTAATTTTATCAAAATATCTGATAAAATCAAGCGTTAATTTCTTGTGAATTAGAGGTTAACGCCTTATTAATAATATAATTCCAGATATAGTAAAATCGGCGGCATATTATGTATATATCAAACGTCTCCGTTTTCCTTTTTATTAGAATATTTATTTAATTAAATGAATGTTTCTAGTGCAGATTTAGTATGCCAGTCTGTTTCTTGTTGATACGAATTTGCAAGATCAATGATCTTCTGCTCTTCAAACTGAGGAGCAAACATCTGGAATCCAACAGGTAACCCGTCACTAAATCCACAGGGTACTGAGATTCCTGGCATTAGAGACATTGTGCATGACTCGATTAATACGTCAGCTAATTCGCCAAATAATGGATTTCCGTGTGTACTTCCAAGTTTTGCTGCAACAGAAGGAGTTGTTGGTCCAACGATAATATCTACATCTTTGAAGACATTGTTTAAATTATCCTCAATTAATCTTCGAACTAATGCTGCTTTTTTGTAATATTCGTCGTAGTATCCAGATGACAGTGCAAATGTCCCTGTCATTACTCGTCGTTTGGCTTCGGGTCCGAAATGTGTTCCTCTGACTTTTGCAAAATATTGGGAAATATTATCCTGAGCATCAACTGTTGAGCTGAATCTTGTTCCCTGATACCTTGATAAGTTAGAAGATACTTCACTCCTACATACAATTGTATACACAGCTATTGCATATTTCGGATCAAGAATATTTACTTCAATTATTTTTGCCCCTAAGTTTTTTAATACATCTATAGCTTCCGTTATTCTATCCCTTACTCCTTTTTCTAAATCTAATTCAAAGAACTCTTTAGGAACTCCTACTCTCATTTTTTTTACTTTTTCAATATCAATATTTCCTAAGAAGTCCTCAACTTTTTTTGACGATGATGTCGCATCATTTTCATCTTTGCCTGCGATAATTGAAAGTATTAATGCTGAATCTTCGACAGTTTTAGTTATTGGTCCAGGTCTATCAAGTGATGATCCCATTGCAATAACACCGAATCTTGGGACTCTTCCATATGTTGGACCTATTCCAGTCACACCACACCATGCAGCTGGCTGACGAATTGAACCTGCTGTTTCTGTTCCGACTGATGCTACACAAAGGTCTGTCGCTGTTGCTGCTGCAGATCCACCTGAGGATCCGCCCGCCAGCCGCCCAGTATCCCAAGGATTTTTAGTCGGACCGTATGCTGAAGTTTCTGTTGATGAACCATGACAAAATTCGTCAAGATTTGTTTTCCCTATGAATATAGCACCTGCGTTTTTCAATCTTTTGGTCACTGTAGATTCATAAGGGGGAATAAATTTATCTAAGATTTTTGAGCCACAAGTTGTTCTTATATCTTTGGTTACAAATACATCCTTAACGGCAATGGGTAGCCCTGCCAGTGGTTTTTCTTTTGCAATATCTGGATTTTTGTCAAATTCACAAGCTTGTTTGATTGCAAGTTCATTGTTTACTGTGAGGTAGCAATTTAACTGTGGGTCAACAATATTTATGGCGTCGAGGGTTGTCTCAATTAATTCTTTTGATGTGATTTGTTTTTCATCTAGTAATTTTCTTGCTTTGGTAATTGTGAGATTTTTAAGTTCTGTTATTTTCATTTTCGTAAAGAATAATTAAATTTTTAAAAATATATGCGATTGTTAAAGCTGATACTCCTCCTGGTACGGGCGTAAAGAATGCTGCTTTCGTTACGACATCTGGATGAATATCTCCATAAGGTTCTCCGTTTTTACGTTTTTCGTATCCTCCATCAATTGCTATTACATTATTTTTTACCATATCTGGTTGAATTATATGTTCCTGACCAGTGCTGGAAATTATTATATCAGCATTTTTAGTAAATTTTGAGATATCGTTTGTGTTGATATCGCAAATTGTTACTGTACAGCCAAGATTAATAAGTATCTGAGAAACAGGTTTTCCTGTAAGGTAACTATTTCCTACGATTACAGCATATTTTCCCTTAAGTTGAAGTTTAAGCTGTTGTGCTGCTTCCTTGATAGTATCAAAAATGCCTTTAGCCATAGGAGAATAGATTTCAACTTCTTTTTGCATAGATTCTCCAAATCTTGTACTGCCTAAACCTTCGACATCTTTTTCTCTTGGTATTAAATTGAGGATTTCATATCTGTCAATTGAAGTTGGTAATGGCAATTGGACTAGGATCCCTGTGTATTTTTGAGCTGCTGAATTGATAGCCTCTACGATTTTACTTTTATTGAAATTTTCTGAAACGTCAAATATATCGCATTTAATGCCAAGCTTTGCTGCTCTCTTTTTTTTCATATTGGTGAATACTTTTGTATTTTCTTTGGTGGAAGCTCTTATTATTGCCAGACTTGGTATATGTTTTAATTTCTTGATTCTATGTTCAAGATCTTTATATATTTCTTGGGCTTTTTTTTCTCCGTTAAATATAGTTGCCATTTTTAATAAATATTCTTGTTTATGATAAAATGTAATAACTAAATAATTTTACCATATTATTTGAAAATGGATACTCTGGGAGCATTTATTGGTTGCATGATACCTCTTGGTATTTTAGGCTTTATTCTTCTTCTTATTGTACTTTCTAATATTAGACAAGTGAATCAATATGAAAAAGGGCTTCTTTTTGATAAAGGAAAGTTTAGTCGAATTGTAGAACCAGGATGGATTTTTGTTTTTCCAATATTTCAGTCGCTTAGAAAGATAGATTCTCGAATTAAGACGGTTGAACTTACAAATTTAGAAGCAATGTCAAAAGATAATGTTTCTATAGTATTGGGTATTGTTTTGTATTACAAAATTGAGGATGCTGCAAAATCTATTTTGAATGTTGAGAATAGCCAATGGGCTACGTCACAACTTGCAGAATCAACTATGAGAACTGTTGTTGGTGAATTCGATCTTAATCAACTTCTTAGCAGTAGAGAGAGTGTAGCTGAAAAGATTCAACTTATTATTGATAAAACTGTTGACGAATGGGGTATTGATATTAAATCTGTCGAGTTGAAAGATATTTCATTGCCATCAAATATGAAGAGGACTATGGCAAAGCAGGCTGAGGCAGAACGAGAAAAGGTTTCTATTATAATGAAATCAGAAGGAGAATTGCTTGCAGCACAGAATTTGTCAGATGCAGCCAAGACATTGGCTGAAGCACCTGGAGCTCTTCATCTTAGGACATTAAGTACAGTTAATGATGTTTCTTCAGATCAATCTAATACGATAATTTTTATGATCCCAATAGAAGTTTTGCGGGCTCTTGAAGGATTCGGAACAAATAAAAATACAGGCTCTTCTGAGGATTTAGGTAATCTTATTTCAAGTGTTGTTAAGAAAAAGGATAGCAAGTAAGTGTTTATGATTAGAATATTGTACTAATGAATAAGGTAGAACTGATTTATCAGAAGCTTTCTGAGGTTTATCCAAAGGCGAGCGGTACTCTTGAGTACCGCTCGCCTTCTCAATTCCTTTTTATCAATATTCTTTCTCCTCAATGTACGGATAAAGTTGTGAATAAAGTTTCGAAAGCTCTTTGGAAGAAATTTGAAACAGTTGAGAAAATTGCGAGTGCAAAATTACGTGATATTCAAAATGTTATAAGACCTGTGGGTTTCTTTATTGTAAAATCTCGATACATTCGTGAATCTGCAAGACTTCTTATGTCAAGGTATAATTTTAAATTACCTAGTACTATTAAGGAACTCAGAAGTTTTCCAGGGATTGGCAGAAAAACAGCATTAGTTATCCTTCAAAAGGTTTTTAATAGGTCCGATGGCGTTATTGTTGATACTCATCATATTCGTATAGTTAATCGTATTGGTATTATCAGATCAAAATCTCCAATTGATATTGAGAATTTTATTTCATCAAAACTTCCGCGATCAAAATGGTTTAAATGGTCGAGTTTTATGGTTTTTCATGGTAGAAATACTTGTATTGCTCGAAATCCGAAGTGTGCAAATTGCTCAATTTCTCATTTTTGTAATTTTGGATTATCTGCTAATCACCGAGGGATTATCTGATTTTGTAGTATATTAATTGAACTGATCCGGTTTGGCTTTCCATTTGACTTGACAAGTGAGTATTCGTTAATTATTATGTTATTATTCGGTTGTAGTTCGGTTAATATTAAAATGCAATATTATGACAAATAACAACGACTCGGGATCTACGCCAGTACTTTATCCTAAGCAGAGAGAAGTATACGAGTTTATCTCTACTTTCATTTATGATCATGGTTATGCTCCTACATTGACAGAGATAAAGGATTTTCTTGGAGTTAAAGCGTTGTCAACTGTTCATGAACATCTTGAAAAATTAGAGCAAAAAGGATTGATTGAGAGAATTGATGGTTCTATTACCTTGAAAAATAATCTTGATGATTCTGGAAATATTTTTGGGGTAGCTCCTCTTCTTGGTGTTATTACTGCAGGTCAGCCTATTGATGCTTTTGAAGAGCCAGAGCCTGTTCAGATACCACTTCCTGCAGAGCTTACTAATAATAAGCGTGTATTTTGCCTTAGGGTTCGTGGAGACAGTATGGTAGAAAGTCTTATTGCGGATGGAGATATTGTTATTTGCGAGAAAGTTGATTTTGCAAAAAATGGAGATACGGTTGTTGCTCTTCTTGATGATAATACGGCAACGTTAAAGAAATTTTACAAAGAACGAAACGTAATACGTCTTCAACCTGCAAATTCAAGATACGATCCAATAATGGTAAAAAACGTAACGATACAAGGAAGGGTAATTGCTATCTATCGAAAGTGCTCAATCTAAATGATTGGGCTATCGAATAGTGTCATTGAGGTCTTAGATTGAAAATATTATACGGATAAAATACTTTCCATATTGCATAAATAATAAAGCTAAGCAGGATACCCCCAATTGTCTGATAGAGTGTGTGTCTTTTAAGATATACCCTACTCCACGCGATGATAGGAGATAAAATAAATATAAATAGTAACAAGGGATTATCAAGCATGTCGTATAGGACCAGTAATGATATATTTAATGTAAAAGTATGAATGCTAATTTTCCAAAAGAACGTTATTAATACGGCTATTGTGAAGGCAACAATGGCCATCGCCATTATTGATGATGCCTCTGTGTATCCAATGATAAAACTTATCGCGGTTAAGATTACAGCTAAGGCGATAAATATTAGAAATATTCTAGGTCTTTGTTTCCTGTCAGTTATATCAAAATCTCCGACTAGTCCGATCTTCATAAAAAAGAATATAGTGAATAAGCAGAGTAATAAAAATCCTCCAGATAATGTAAGCCATATTATGAAATCTCTTAGTGTATGAGGAATATATTTATAGTAAACAACACCAGCAAGTATAATCGTGCTTGTTATTGGACTTAGAATTACTGATATTATCTCTGCAGTTTTATCTATTATTGTCGAATTTCTGACTTTCATGTGATACTTTTCCTTGTGATCTGTTAATAAAAATTATTCCTAAACCAAGTAATATCATTAGTAAACAATATATATCCTGGGTTTTAATCATTTCTAGAAAAATTGGCTGGTTATCAATACGAAATCTCTCTGTAATCATTCTTATAATACCATAATTGACAAAATAGAGTCCGGTGATTAATCCTTTATGTTTGTTACGTCCTTTAATAATCTTGTTATCTATTGTATTCAATATTACAAAACTTAGTATATTTAGAATGCTTTCGTATAAGAATGCGGGATGAAAATATTCATACTGTTCATAGCCTTGCTCTCTTTTATCCGGTTGTATGTAAATTCCCCAGGGAAGGTCTGTTGGCGGGCCGTATAGTTCCTGATTTACAAAGTTGGCAACTCTTCCTATTGCTTGACTTAAAGGTAAAAATAGAAACAAGTTATCTGGCAGGTCAAAAGCATTTAAATCCTTGTGATTATTTCTCAAAATGATATTCCAGGATATGAAATATCCAATTAATCCTCCAGCCAATATACCGAAGATTGTATAGCCGCCTTTTGTCAGGTCTATTATTTCGGTAAGGTTGCTTGAATAATATGACCAGTTTTGTAATACAAAAAATGCTCTTGCACAAAATATTGAAAATAATGAGATTATTGCGATTGAGATATATAGGCTGTTATTGTTACTAATTTTTAGGGGTAGCCTTTTAAAGAAGTTGACGATTAGAATAATTACAGAGATTCCTATAATTATCCCATATGTATAGAATTTAAATGGGCCTATGTTAAAAAATTCTATTTGTGATAAAATTTCAGTTATATTTTTCATAAATTGTTACAATCTAATTTTGTTAAAAAACAAGAAACTTGTAAAGAAAATTTTGCAATTTGGTATTTTTGTCTTTGTCTTTGTGCTGATTTATTTGTCTTTACGCAATAATCTTGATGATGTTAAAAATTATGAAATTAAGGACTGGCCGACACTGATAATTTCTGTTCTTGTCTTTTCTTTAGTTGTTGCTCTGAACTCATTCATCTGGCATTTGATGATGCTATTTTCTGGTGAGAAAATCAATACTCTTGATTCGATTCACACATATATTTCATCTTACATTATAAGATATATACCAGGAAATGTATGGGCAGTATTTGCAAGGGCTCTAAATAACAAGGAAAATGGGGTTCCTATTATGAAAAGTGTCTGGGGTTGGTTGTTTGAGAATCTAGGGTATTTATACGTTGCTTTCTTATATTCCCTTTTTACTTTAGGTATTATCCTTGGTCAGAATAAATCTCTCATGTGGATTGTCATGGGTGGTTTAATTATTGGGGCTCCTTTTATATTCAAGTATGAATGGCTTGCTGTTATTTTTAATAAAGTTATCAAGAAAAAACTTCCGGAATCTGTTCAGAATGAGACAGGTACGTTGGAACTTAGTCTTAAACAAAAGGTAATAATTATGCTTTCTTATGTATTCACGTGGTTAGTTTATTCTTTTAACTTCTTTTTAGTTATGAAGGCGACCGTGGGTGCGAATTGGTCAGACTTTTTTGTTTTAGCTGGGGTTAATGCACTAGCCTGGGCGATTGGATATGTCTCAATAATCACTCCAAGCGGTAGTGGTGTACGCGAAGGCATCTTTATTGTTGCTCTAACCACTCTTGGTCTTACAGGGAAAGCGGATGCTGTTATCATTGCTATTATAGCGAGAATAACAACTGTGATAGGAGAGTTAATTTATTTTGCCCTAATAAAACTTATTTATTTTATCTTTAGAAGAAATGCAAAATCCAAACAGTCTGCAATTCAAAAATCAGAATCATAATTCTGACAAACGTCCAGAAATTTCAGTAGTTAGTTATACCAGAAATGAAGCAGATATTATTGAGGAGTATGTTGATGAAGTTATGGATGTTTTGGAGAAATCTGGTAAGACGTATGAGGTTATCTATGTTAATGTACCTGCTAAAGATAAAACATATGAGGTTCTTCAGAAGCTTGGAGATAAGTATGAACATTTCTATCCTGTTAATATGGCTAATTTAACTGCAGACAGGATTCAAAAAGGTTATCAGATGCTTCTTGCTTGTAAATATGCACGTGGTAAGAAAATTATTGTAATTGATTCCGATGGTCAGCCTGATCCAAATGATTTTGATAAAGTCTTGAAGAAATTTGATGATGGTGCTGATGCTGTGATGGGTTGGAGGCAAGAGCGCGAAGGTAAGCATGGATTTTTTTATAATCTTACCTCTTATTATCAAAATATTCTTACACGGCTACTTGGTGGTATCAAAATTCATGACAAAAATGTTGGTTTAAAGGCGTTTACTGATGTGGCTGCAAAATCAATGATGCTATATGGCCGTAATTTCCGTGATCTTGCAATTCAATTACAGGAAAAAGGATTTGTAATTGATGAAGTTTCTATTAACTGGAGAAAAAGGACCGGAGGTATACAAAGCTTCAAATTTATGGATAGATTGCTTGGTGGTACTTTTGATCTGTTGGCAGACGTTATTGTTGCGAAAATGGTTGATAAACCATTCCGTTTTTGGGGATTAGTAACGACTGGTCTTGGAGCAATCTCTTTTATGTCTTTTCTTGTCGGTGTGATACTTGCTATTTTTACTGATTTTGCTTCAAATGGAATTACCTTTTGGCCAATTGTATGGATTATGTTAACAGTATTTTTTTCCGTTGCAATGTTTGTATCATTTTGTGCTGGAATTATAATGGAATTTATGGTAAGCCAGAGACATTTCAACCTTGATGATTATTATATAATTGACGATTATAAGGGTTTGATCAAATAATCCATTTTTTTCGAAACCTGAATTTTGTAGATATTCGTCTATAACCAGTATATGTATATTTGTTGTACTACTTGTTATTGAAGTTTATTATTCTCCAGTGTTCTCTTCAAGTGATTTGGTTTCTTCTTCGAAATCAAACATGTTTTTCTCTACTTCAAAAACCCAGTGAGTATCATGAATAATTTCTACTCTTTTAACCTTTCCACTTTCATACAATTCCCTAAGTTTCTTGTTGTTTCCACCTGCGTATGGATGATATATATCAGTTATTTTGACTATCAACAAAGCTTTCCCATCATCTGGGAGATCTTCGTAGGTATCAACAGCACCTGTTTCTTCCATATATGTTTCAGCAAAACCGTCATCCTGATTCCAGTTGAAATTTGTTCCTGATACCACCTTGAACCCATTTTCGGATCCTCCAGCGAATTCATTATAATAACTAATGTAGTCTGGATTATGAATTATTAATGAAACTAAAGAATATAGAGCTCCAAGACCGAGAATTCCTATTGTCAGATATTTATTTTTATCAAATAACCGAGAAAAACTCCAACCTAGAATCAGGAAAAGGAATGGATATAATGGTAGCATGTGTCTAACTCCAAGGTTTATTGAAGTATTTACTAATAGAAAGATCAGAAATAATGTCACAATTACCATGGCTCCATATTTTTTTGTTGTTGCCAGTAATTTTCTTTTATCTTTGATGAAAAAATAAACAAATAACCCTATACCTACAACTGTTGATATGACAATTGGTGCTGGCTCTTTTACCGAATATGCTAATGGAAAATAATAATAAATGGTTTCCCCTGCTCCATAACATTTGCCAAGAAGACATTTACCATACCAGAAAAAATTATGAATAAATACGTTTTCGAAGAAACCATTTATGTACTGAGGAAATGGTAATGGAATATTATCATATGCCCATAAGAGTAACTCCTTGTCGTTAATTCCTGGGGTATATTTATCAATTTTTCCCGCAATATCTACAAGTTTTTCAGTATTTCCGTCATATCTCCAATCTGCTCCGTATGTCATATCTTTTAGAGTTCCGAATTGAAAACCATAAATGACAAATAATGCTAATGCCCATATTCCAATTGTTTTTATCGGTACGATAAGAGATTTACCTACTCGTTTTATAAACTTTGAAATTTTTAGTAATAAAGTGTCATGTTTGGCGGATTTTGTTTGCTTATTATCAAGATATTCTTTTATAAATAATATTAAAGTGCATGCCCCACAAACTATGGTCGCTGTGAATTTTACTTGCATCGCTAGAATACTTATTAACATGAAGATCCAATATGCCTTTTTCTTTTGGTCTTGGGGTGCCTTTATAAATTTATGTAATGCATAAGTAGTGAAGAATATTGCCCACATTACAGGAACATCTGTTGTGATTAATCGAGCGTGTGCAATGAATGTTGAAGAAAGAGCAAAAAACATAGAGGAGATAAATGCAATTTTTATATTCCAATTCTTTTTTATTGTCTGAAAATAAAAATAAAGTCCGAGTCCGTTTAAAACAACCATCCATATTCTTGGTAAGAAAAGTACTTTATTTGCGAACTCATTTGTTCCGCCATTTACAATAACCCAGTTATCTTTGAGTTTATTTTTATCTGCAATTTCCCAATAATAATTATGTTCTCTCTCCTCCATTTTTACGTCTTTTTCCAAGAATGTTGGGATTGCCTGGACTGCGTTGTAGCCGACTGGATTATGTTGGTTAAGTCTATAATCTAGCGTTTCTAAAAATATTCTGCCTCGGATAAGATGGCTTGACTCATCGGAGGTTGCTGATTTACCAGCAATTGAGGTTATAGCTAATGTTGCAAAAATAATTACTGGAATTACGGAAAGCACGAAATCTTTAAGATTAAAGTTTTTTATAACTCTTTCGATAGCGGATTCTTTTTTATTAATGATATTATTAGCGGTGGCTCTTGTACTTTTCTTTTTTTTACTCATTGTTGATATTTTTTTTAAAAAAATTATTATTAGTTTTTCTTTTCTATATAGGATAAGAAATCTTTGTTGTTGTAGCTGGAGTCTCCATTGACTCTTGGTTTGTAGAATTGGATTTTGGCTTTTCTATTTATTGAGTCCATTAATAGACCCAGAATCATTGTATAAACGTATTTTAGTAAACCCATAGATTCGATTCGTCTTGACGACGTGTTAATTTTTATTGGTATGTACAAATATTTTCCATATTTTGCTGCCCTCTTACCAAGGTCAACATCCTCAGCCATGTATTTTATTTCTTCATTAAAACCACCAATCTTTTCAAATAGATCTTTTCGAATAAATGTGCTTGCACCAACAACTGCTCTTGCACTTGCAAGAAATGACAGAACTACGGAAGTTGTTGAATTAACAAGGAGATATTTTATATCAGAAATTAACTTCATTACTTCGTCGTATTCCTTTTTGTCTATCGTAAATTTATATCCAATGAAACCGTATCCTGCATCTTCTTTTTCAATTAAATCTATTGCTAAAGCAATAGTATGTGTTGGAATTTTTACGTCTGCATCAAAAAAAAAGAGAATATCCCCTGTTGCTATCTTTGCTCCATTATTTTTTGCCTCTGAATAAAGTCCTCCTTTAGTTATTTTTACATGGTAATCTTGTGCTATTTTTTTTGTGCCATCTGTTGTTTTTGGAGAAATGGCAACAATTGTCTCAATCTTTGGGTATGTTTGTTTTTTTATCCCTTCTAACAGTTGAGGAAGATATTGTTCTTCATTTAAGGCCGGAATAATAATTGACACTTTCGGTTGTTTATTACTTGCCAATTGTTAATATTTAATAACTTTATTTCTGTAGGTCTTTTTAAATTTCTATGAGTATTCTATAGGAAATTAAACTGTGCAGCAATGGTAGGATTTACACTGTATAATCATTGGATTTTTCAATTTTTTGTAAATTATTTCGGTACATGCAATTTAAATTTAGAATGTAATTCTTCTCTGAAAAAATAATTTGATTGAGCTTTGAAATTTGATAACAACGTATCATGTCCGTCATTGTGTGGCATTTTGACTTGAAATATTGACTTCGGTTTTTATTCGGTTTATACTTTTGTCAAATTTTGATATTACTTTTTCGTTATTTATTTTATGCATAGTATTCTTAAAAATTATAGAGATAAATCCTCCTGTTGTTTATTGGTAAATTCTTCTGTTTCCGCTGGATTTCCGAGTCCTGCTCAGGATTTTTCTGATAAGACTCTTGATTTAAATGAATTTGTTATAAAACACTCTGCTGCGACATTTTTTGTCAGGGTTCATGGTGATTCTATGATTAATGCAGGTATCAGTGATGGAGATATTCTTGTTGTTGATCGTTCTCTTACTCCCAGGAGTGATCAGATTGTTGTGGCGTTTTTGGATGGTGAGTTTCTTGTAAAGCGGTTTGAACATACATCTTCCGGTATATCCCTTGTCCCTGAAAATTCTTTATATAAAAAAATTGATATTGATGAATCTTCTGATTTTGAAGTTTGGGGTATTGTTACTTTTGTGCTGAAGCAGTTAGTGCAAAACATTTAATTCTGAATATTCTTATTTAAAAATGTCGCGTAAGATCTATTTACTTGTTGATTGTAATAACTTCTATGTTTCTTGTGAGCGTGTTTTTGATCCTCATTTAAGGAATCATCCTGTTGCTGTACTTACAAATAATGATGGATTGATGGTTTCTAGGTCTCAGGAAGTCAAAGATCTTGGTATTTCTATGTGTGAGCCTGTTTTCAAGTGCGGAGATCTTATCAGAAAGCATAAAATTGTAACACTCTCTTCGAATTATACGTTGTATGCTGATATGTCTTGTCGGGTTATGAATGCGATTTCGTCTTTTGGGTTGGATGTAGAGATTTATTCTATAGATGAGGCGTTTGTCTCGCTTAGCGAGACAAACGCCTCATCCCTTCGCTGTTCTCTGGCAGACTTGGGAAAGCAAATTAAAGATCGGGTTTATCAATGGACAGGAATCCCTGTGTCTGTTGGTATTGCTGAGACGAAGACTCTTGCAAAAGTTGCAAACGAATTTGCAAAAAAAATAGATGAACTTGAAGGAGTACTTGATTTGACGACAATTTCCAGTAATCAGGAAATTATAGATGAATATCTAAGAAAAACTAAGGTTATTGATATATGGGGTGTTGGGAGAAGTCTTTCAAGTAAACTTCTGAATAGTAGAATATCTAATGCTTTTGATTTAAAAAAATCAGATTTAAAATGGGTTAAAAAAAATATGTCTATCTCTGGAGTAAGAACTGTTCTTGAGTTAAGAAATATATCCTGTATTTCTCTCAGTAACGTTAAGGACACTCCGAAAAGCCTTGTTTGTTCGCAATCATTTGCGCACGATGTATCATTGCGAAAGGAAATTCTTGAAGCAATTTCAGGTTTCGTTGCAAATGCTTGTGAGCGTCTGCGTCAAAATAATTGTGTGTGCTCAATAGTTCAATTATTTATTTATTCAAATCGGTTTAAGAATCAAGGAAATGTTTTTGGAGGGAGTACTTTTGTAAGGTTACCTTATGCTACAGATCTGACAACTGAAATATTGAAACATGTACTGTCTAAAGTTGATGATATTCTTTCCTCTGGCGTAGCTTACAAAAAAGCTGGAGTATGTTTGTCTGGAATCCAGGAGAAAGATAGTTTACAATTTGGTATTTTTGATCCTTGTTTGCAGAGTAGTTCACGTTTTAATGAAAAGCTCATTAATTCTATAGACAAGATCAATAAATTTTGGGGAAGAGATACTATAAAGCTTGCTGTTCAGGGTGTTAATAATCGTTGGCGGATGTTACGAGAAAAATTGTCACAAAGGTATACGACAGATTGGCTTGAACTGCCAGTTGTTTCATGAATCTATTATCTTTTGCATGTAGAGGCCGATTGGTCGGAATCCCCTTTTTTCATAATATTTTTTTGTGCCTATTGCTGATATTACGGATATTTTTGAATAATCATTTTCTTTTGTTAACTCTTCTGCAATTTTTATCAGTTGAGTACCTAGCCCTTGATGTTGTGCCTTTTGTTGATCTTTTTGTCCGATCTCTTCTGCCTGGCCGTATACGTGAACTTCCCGAATAATTGATGAGTTTCTTAATTCTTTAATGAAGTTTTTATTACTTACTTTTCGCAATGGGATCGATAATCTAAGAAATGCAATTATTTTATCTGATGATTTAGTCTTAATAGATATGAAAAATTCAGTAGAGATATCGGTCTGATATTTAATGATTTCTTTATCAATATCATTATGCTGAAACTGTTGGTCTCGTATTTCTCTACATCTGATGCACTGACAAGGAGTTTTTTCTTTTTTTAACGAATTTTCTACAACTTGTCTGAAGTTTGTTTTTTTGTTTCCTGATACGATGTTTTGAGATGGTATATCTCGAATTACCCTTGTTAATCTGCAATATCTAGGTGTGTTTTTCATACATTCTTTAATTACTTTTAATAACTGACGTTCTGTGTATGGTTTATATTTGTTTTCATGAAAAAGTTTATTTAGTATTGTATTTTCAATTATCGATGTCGGATAAATCTTTAATTCATCGGGATGGTATTTTCGGGTCCATAGATTTTTATAATCCTCAATGTCTTTTTGTGGTGTAGATGTGTAGAGATTTGGCATCCAGTGTGCATGAATTTTAAATCCTGCTAACCTTAATAGTTTGAATGCTTTCTGAGTTTGAAATATTGTGTGACCACGTCTATTTCTCTTTAATATTTCATTGTCTAACGATTGAATGCCTATTTGTATCTTTGTTGCTCCTAGTTGTCTAATTTTTATAATCTCTTGTTCTGTGATAAGGTCTGGTCGAGTTTCAACAGATAATCCAATGCATCTTGAATGTGCTGTTTCGTTTATTTTCTGTTGCCTATAAAGGTCCGTTAGTGTAATTTGATTTTTTGACTTTGTTGTGGAGCTTTTTGTTCTGCGTTCTTCTTGATCTTTTATTTCTATATCCTTTTGGTTGGGGCTAAAATTGTTTAGCGCCTTAAATATGTCATAAATAAATGAAAGCTGATAGTTTCTTGGATATGCTGACCATGAACCACCTAAAATTATAATTTCGATTTTATCTGTATTGTGGCCAGTGCTATGAAGTGCTTTTAATCTTCTATAAACTTGATTGTAGGCATCGAATTTATTTGCCAAGGCTCTTTGTGCTCCAGGTTCTTTTTTAAGATAACTTTTGGGAAGATCTTTCTCATTTGGGCAGAAGATACATTGTCCTGGACAAGGATATGGTTTTGTGAGTAAAGAGACTGTTGTTACGCCGGAAATTGATCGTGTCGGTTTCCTTTGAATTCTATCAAAAATTAGTTTTTGATATTTCATTGATTTTTCACTGATAAGGTATCTATAACCTACGATTAATTGGTCATAAGAAAATAATCCATTATTATCTTTTGGATATTTTCGAAGAATTTTAGATAATGTGTCTTTGCGCCAATGGTTATTTGAGCCTACTTCTTGTAAGATATCTACTAATTCACATTTGTATAGCTTTGGGTCAAATGCAAAATTCTTCATTAATTATTGATAATATAAAAGAATATAATAATTCCTTAATTTTACATTAAAAGTTATGTAATGGAAAAATCCTTGATAGAGAGATTAGTTAAAATTAACGAGACTTTTTATTCGAATATCTATGATGAGTTTGATTCTTCTCGTTCAACATCCTGGCCTGGCTGGAAAAAGTTTTGGCCTTTATTAAAGTTTAATAAAGCAATCGTTAATATTTTAGATATTGGTTGTGGTAATGGGAGGTTTATACCGTTTATCAATAATTTTGATATCAATTACAAATATACTGGATTTGATATTTCTTCTGAATTATTAAATCTTGCAAAAAAAAGGTATGTAAAAAATAATATAAAATTTCTTGTCGGTGATTTATTAAAAATTAATGAATCGGAGATCTGTGATTTTCATTATGACTTAATTACTTGTTTTAATGTTTTTCATCATATACCCTCTTATAGGATTCGTGTGGAATGTATAAAAAAACTCATATCCTTGCTTAATCCCGATGGGTTTATTGTATTAACCTTTTGGAAATTTGTTGAATTTAAAAGATTTAATGAACATTTGATCCCTTGGGGTTCACTAAATGTTAATGAATCGGATCTTGAGTCTGGCGACTTTATTATGGATTGGCGAAGTTTCACTTCTAAAATATCTGAAAGCAGTATTTCTAACTCTAGCACCCAAACAATACCTACTAATGTTAGGTATTGTCATTATTTTTCTGATGCTGAGGTTGATCAGATACTTAGCGATATTTTGTCAAATTGTGATATTAACCTTATAAACCGGTTTAGATCGGATGGTAGAGAAAAGAAATTAAACGAATATGTAATCCTTCAGCTTGTCTAGTAAATAGCGAATAATTATAGATATTTATTTTACCTTATTTAGTAGTAAGCCTATAATTAACGAGAATAATAGTGATAGAAAAAGTGCAGCTCCCATAACCAATGTTACAAGCAGGTATCTTAATGTTTGATCCATATTTTCATTTTTCAATATCTTTGAAGAAATAACTCCACCAATACCTAGGATTATTAAACCGACGGCTCCGAAAAGAAACCATCCGAGTATTACAATAACAAATGAAATTGTTCCTACAATCATCTGAGATTTATTATCAGGTACAATTGTTGAGGATTTGTCTACCCCTTCTGGGTTGAGTTGAGATAAGACTTGTGAAAAAATAGGCATGCTTTTATTATCAATTTGCGCTAAAAATCCACTAGGCCATAAATTCAATGTTTTTATCTTGTTTTGTTGTACATCCGTGTACCTTACTGCAAATCCATTGTAACCATTAATCAGAGTATCGAAAATATCAGGAATCGGTGGTTTTGTTGAATCAATAACGTTTTTCGGGATATTTAAGAATGTCTCTGACTCAGGGTTAGTATTTTTGTGTATGATTATTCCGGAGTTATTAATCTCGCAGAATCTTTGTTGAACAAATATAAAGTTTTTAACACTAACTTTTCCTTTCCATTCCTGGATTGCTGTATTGTTTGGTTCCATGATCAAATTATTGCAGGAATCAAATTAATTTACAATATTATGATTTGTATTATTACTTTGTTTTTTATGTTCTTGGTAAGAACATGGACATCTATCTTAACTTAATGTATTTTAATTAAGTATGGGGTTACTCGATTTTTTATCCAAAAAACAAGAAATTAAGAAATTAGAGCCAGCTAAAACAGTGAATAAAGATGTGCCTTTATGTGTCTTAATTGTGCTTGATGGCTTGGGTATCTGGAATGTGGAAAAAGGAAATGCAGTTTTAAAAGCAAAAACACCAAATCTTGATACCTTGTGGACTGCTTGTCCCCACTCTCTTCTCAAGGCTTCCGGTAATGATGTCGGATTACCTATGGGTAGTACAGGCAATTCAGAAGTCGGACATTTGAATATGGGTGCTGGACAGATTGTCTATCAAAGTCTTGCAAGAATTAATGATTCTATAAGAACAAAGCAATTTTATAATTTGCCTAATCTTCTTGAAGCGTTTAATCAGGTAAAAAAAAGAGGAACTAAGTTGCATTTATTTGGTCTGGCAAGTGCAGGTGCTGTTCATTCTCATATTGAACACTTATTTGAACTTATTACGTTATGTAAGAAGCATGGAGTAGACCCTTTTATTCATCCTATTCTTGATGGTAACGATACTGGACCTCGTGATGGTTTTTTGTATCTTAGCATGTTGAATAAACAGATAAGAGATGTTGGTGTTGGCACTATTGCTTCTATGAGTGGACGGTTTTATGCAATGGATCGAAGCAGTAGATGGGAACGAACGCAAGCTGCCTATGAGGCAATGATTGGGGTTACTGGTCTGAAATCTACAGATGCCATGCATGCATTACAAGAGGCATATAAGCGTGGAGAAAATGATGATACATTTACGCCAACGATTATTGTTGATGACAAGGGTAAACCTGTTGGTCCTATTGAAGACAATGATGTTGTCATTTTCTTTAATTATCGTGAAGATCGTGCGCGCCAAATTACAAAAGCTTTTGTGCTTGAAAATTGGCCCGGTACTAAACGAGTGAAATTCTTGAAGAATTTGTGGTTTTTGACCATGACGGGTTATGGTGAGAATCTTCCAGTTAATGTTCTTTTTGAATCTCAAAATATTTTAAACACAGTTTCTTCTCAAGTATGTAATGCAGGATTTAAGCAACTGCATATTTCTGAAACTGAAAAAGGTGCTCATGTAACATATTTTTTCAATGGAGGTCGTGAGAATCCCGGTCTTGGCGAAGAATTTTTTATTATTCCATCTCCCAAAGTTGTGGATTTTTCTGAAGCTCCAGAAATGAGTGCTGAAATAATTCGAGATGAAGTTATTTATCGTATTGAGATGAACAAATATAAATTTATATTAATCAATTTTGCTAATCCTGATATGGTTGGTCATTCAGGAAATCTCGAGGCATCTGTTGTTGGTGTAGAGACTGTAGATCGGTGTGTCGGTGCTGTGGTTAAGGCAATTATTGCAGCTGGTGGCAATTTCATTATTACTGCTGATCATGGAAATTGTGAGGTTATGATTGACGAGGAAACTGGTCTTCCTGATAAATCTCATACACTGAATCCAATTCCTCTTATTATTGGTAAACAATTAAATCAATATCCGGAAGTTACAAATCCAATTAAAATTGGTACGGGTGCTGATGCTGCAGAACGAGGTATTCTTGCAGACGTTGGGGTTACAGTTTTATCAATGCTTGAACTTTCTCCTGCTGAAGACATGATGGGTATGGACTTGTATCCTCTACTTCCTGGCGTTTATGAATAAAAATTTGTAAAATATGAGTTGATTTGATTTCAATTTTTGCCCCGATATTTGTTTTTATAAATTCTTAATTTACTGGTTATGAATTCAAAACAAACAACAATTCTAGAACCTAAAAAAGTATTTGAAATATTTAGACAAATTGCAAAAATTCCGCATGGATCAGGGAATGAGAAATCCCTTGTGGATTGGATTGAAGTGTGGGCAGATGAGCATAAACTTGAAAGTGAGCGTGATTCTAGTGGCAATATTGTTTTAAGGGTACCTGCCTCTGCTGGTTATGAAAATAAACGCTCTGTGGTGCTACAGGGCCATCTTGATATGGTTTGTCAGAAGAGTAAGGAGTCAAATCATGATTTTGAAAAAGATCCAATTTCTCTTGTTTTTGAAAACGAATGGCTTAGGGCTGATAATACTACTCTTGGGTCAGATAATGGTATTGGTCTTGCTATGTGTCTTGCTATAGCTGAAAGTTCTGAACTTCCTCATCCTGCACTGGAATTACTATTTACAGTAGAAGAAGAGACAGGTCTTGTGGGTGCATCAAATCTATCAAAAGACTTTGTAAAAACTAAGTATTTGATTAATCTTGACTCTGAGGATGAAGGGGTTGTTACGATCGGATGTGCTGGTGGAACTAAATTTACAGTGAGAGTGCCAATTTCGACAAAATCAGATTCATTAAAAAATAATGCATCTGTACAATTCTACAAGCTTAGCATAAAAGATGGAGTCGGTGGTCACTCTGGGGTAGATATAGATAAAAACCGAGCTAATGCAATCATGACGCTATTTAGATTTCTTGCAGATCTTGATGACTCTAGTTTTGTGACCTTAAGTTCTGTTTCTGGTGGCTCAATTGACAATGCAATACCTCGAGAGTGTGATGCAATCGTTGGTCTTAATAAAGACTTCAATATCAAGAATGCGGTTGTTTCATTCAACTCAATTTTAGAAAGAGAATATGAAGATTCAGATTCTAATATTAGACTATATTTCGAATCGCTAAATTATAAACAAAATGTTCTGTTAATCGAGAATTCACATAAAATAATTGATTTTGTGAACTCGCTTCCGATTGGTGTTTTTTCCATGTCTAACGATATAAAAGGTCTTGTTGAGACATCTGTTAATCTTGGTAAAATTGAAACCAGTACTGACTTTATAGAAATGATATTTCTTGCACGAGGCTCTATGGCGTCTAAGCTTGATGAGCTACTTGGGAAATTTAGATCTCTTTGTAAACTTTCAGATGTTGAATATTTTGAAGGTGTAAGTTATCCTGGCTGGGAACCAAATATGAAATCTGTCTTGCTCGATAAATCTAAAAAGGTTTATAAAAAGAATTTTAACAAGGACCTTAAGGTAGAAGCTGTTCATGGAGGACTCGAATGTGGAGTGATTGGTGGAAAATATCCAAGTATGGATATGATTTCATTTGGGCCAACAATAAAGGATGCTCATTCACCTGACGAAAGAATTGAGATTAAGAGTGTTCAGAATGTCTGGAGTTTTTTACTATCTTTGCTTGAAACATTATAATCAGAAGAATTTTTTCTCAGCTTACTGCAGGAAGTACTTATTATTTTTTCGCAGTGACGCTTTTTAATTGTGTAAAATAGAATGTTAATCTTGTAATTAAGTGCAAAACTGCTACAGTTCCCATTATCACTGAGCCTTCAACGTGCCACCAGTATAGACTTGAGGCAAACGGAATCAATGTCTTATAAGTAAACTGTATAGTCATTATTGTTCCAAAAATAAATGATGGAATTAATGAAATTATAAGCACTGAATTCCATAACAATCTGAAGAATTGTTTAGATCTTACTTTGTTTTCAGTATTTGTATTCTCCGAAAAGTACCAATGAATTAAGTATAGGAGCGCTGTTACTACGAATGGGACGAAAAAATTGTATGGGCTTGATGAGTTTGTGTCGTTTGTTTTTGAGCTTTTGTTGTTTGATGTTTCTGTGGAATTACTATCGATGTCGGTACTAGGATCTGTGATCGTGTCCGCTTCGGTACTTGGATTGGTTGTATCTGTAGCATCTGTTTGTGTGGTTGTTGATTCCTGAACATCTCCAATGTAGTAGCCATCAAGAAGGCTGTAAGTACTTTGTTTGTGGTCTCTTCCTAATCCATCTTTTGTGGTAAATGCTTCTGTCATGTCTTCTCCACACCATGATCTAATGTCCATATATCTATCATGACTTGAGACATACAATGTTAGGTCATAAACTTTGTTTTCAAAAACCATCCAGCAGTCACTTTCGCTGTTGTGCTGAGATATTTCTTGTATAGTATAGCTTGCTGCATGCACTCCTTGTGATAAGGGGAGACTTATTGAAAAAGTAAAGATAAATAATATGGTTATGGTTAATTTGATTAATGTTTGATATTTCTTTATTAATTTGTCCATTAATATAGATTGATGTAGAATTTACTTTTTTATTATTGAATTTCTATATATTTCCAATTTTCCAGAATCACGTAAACTCTGAAAGGCTTCCTTTGAGCCACTTGATAATTCAAATGATCCGTTGTCCAGTTGTTGTTGAATCTTATCATAATCGAAAAGTTTTATTTGGATAATTTCATCCTTATTTGGTTTCGGTTCTGTTGCTGTTACTCCTGTAAACAAAGCTATAATTTCTCTTTCTGCACCATGATCCACGTTAATTTTATCCTGAAATTGTAATTGTGATTTAAGTCCAAGTTCTTCTCTGACTTCTATTTCAGCAGCTTCCTTATACTCTTGACCAAAATTCACATGACCGCCTGTACTTGCTGTCCATTTTCCTGGTGCTGTATCTTTGTTCATACTTCTCTGAGAAAAATATAAGTTACCATCAGGTGAAAATAGGAAGATAAGTGTAGTTCTATGCCAAGGTCTAATTGTTTCATTGTGGCAATCTTTCCTCGAGATAGGACCAATGATTTCATCATCCTTTGAGACCTGAATAAACATTTCTCTTGGATTATCTGTTGTATTTGGATTGTAGTTGTTTAGTATCATTTTATTTATATTTAAAATTATTGAATGATTTTGTCTAGTTTTTTAGAGTCTTTTACAGTCTAATCCTATTAAGAATAACGTATGCGCTGATGTTTGTAAATTTTAGCGGATAAATGTGGATTTAGTGTGAAGATATTTTGAATTGGCTATAGACCAGGTATTTAATTAAAAACATAAATAAATTTTTGACTAAATGTTTGGTGATATGTAATTAATCAATTTTTATTCCGAACTGTAGTAGAAGATTTACCGCTTCTTCCCTACTAAATTTAGCATTTTGGCATTTATTTGTCTCAAATGTAATCATGTAGTTAATGCATTCTCTAAAATCTGATTCATGTAAATTGTTATTTTGAAACACGGTATTTAAAAGATCTGATTTATTAAATTCGGATTTTGCTAAGATGCAGTTATCAAATTGAGTCTCATGAATTTTGCAATCAAGAAATTTGCTGTTTGTCAGATCCATATTAAAGAAAGTGTTATAACTAAGATCGCTTTGGTTGATATTTAGCTCCAACCCAATATCGTGACGAGTTAGTGTCCAATCTATACCCAGTAATTTACTGTTTATTATTTCAGTATCATTAATTTTTGTGTTTTGAAGCTTAGTTGTGCTGAAGTTTGATTTCTGTATTTTACAGTTTTCAAAAAGGCAATTAGAAAGGATTGAATTAGAGAAATCACAATTTTCAAATGTACAATTGTAGAATTCTATGTCATTAATTTTGGTCCCAGAAATAATGATCTGGCGGAAATGTTTTTCTGTATAGTCATTATTCGAGGCAATGTTTGTATTTTTCTGCATATTGATTGTTTTTAATGATTTAATTTGTAATTTTGAATTGGATTTTTGGTTTTGTAGGAAGGTGTGGCAGGCGGGAGAAATTTTTTTTAATTTCTCCCGCCTGCTCTTTTTTCCCTTCAAGGTAGCGGGCTTGAACAGCCCGCAAGATAGAAGCCACCGACCGTATTGGCTGGTGGTACTTCACTCTTCATAGAACCCATCATTATGTATGGAAGCCGCCGGCTATATTGGCAGGTGGTACCTCCCTACAATCTAGCTATTTCTGGTCCTTTTTCATGAACTTCATAACACCGAATACACCGAAGAATGCTAATCCGATGCCGAAGATAACAATAGGAACAAGATATGTTGTCCCAAAGCTACCTACATTGTCTTTGTCAACAGAATCCTTAAGTACAACACTCTCCTTTGGGTCATCTGCAAGATAGACAATGTCAACTTCCTCTCCAATATCTGCATTATCATACTGAGTAGAAGATAAAAGCTCATCGATCTTTCCGTCGACAATGTACTCATCATCCTCTGTATAAAATGAGACTTCTAACCAGAAATCTTTTCGTGTTGATTTTCCAACTTCTTTTGTGTATCCACCATTATATACGATACCTGTTGTTTCGACTCCTTGGTCCTGATATTTCTTGATAATACTTGCATTGTAGATATTCATTATCAATACAATCACGCCTAAAAATACAGAAATAATCCCAAATCCTAACCAAATATCAGCAGGTTTGGAATTCGTAGTGTTTGTGGGAGCCGCTTTTGGGGCTTCTTTTATATCTGCCATAAATAATTTAAATAAATTTATGTAAATTATTCATTATACTGAACTAGTGTCCGAGACTCAACTTTGAACTGGAGTCCGAGTCTCAGCTTTATGAAAATTTAATTTTTAGTTTACCCATTTGTAGTATTGCCACTTATCAACTATGGCCTGTTCGACTGGATTATTTCGAACATATGATTGAACTATAGATAATTGATTTTGATTAATAAATTTTACCTGGTATTTTCCTTGGAATAAATGTCCAACGAGGTTGTACTTTTTGTTGATATATAAGGTGTAACATAGACCGAGTCTATGCATAAATTGAGGAACTGCGGTTTCTTGGTGTTTGGGTTGAATAATAATATGGTAATGGTTCGACATCAAGCAATAATTAACAATCCTTATCTTAAATATCGTTGAATATTTTTCTAAGTAATTAAGGAACTTTTTGTAATTTTTGTCCTGATAAAAAATTTTCTTTTTTCTGTTTCCTCTATTATATATATGATAAAAGCAGTTTTTTCTAAATTTGATTCTTCTCATAACAATATTATGCCGACTAGAGATTAAATTTTCATAAAGTTGAGTCTCGGTCTTATCTTGATTTTGTGCTATAATCTCCTCGTTTGTCGGTTTAGCTTAGTCATTTTGAAAAATATGTCGGATCAACAGCAGAATCAACAGCAGGATCTACAACAGAATCAACAACGAAGTCAGCAGCAAATTCAACAATATCAATTTGCACAGCAGAATATACGTAATATAGCGATAATCGCGCATGTTGATCACGGTAAAACAACTCTAATAGATGCGTTCCTAAAGCAATGCAAGCTTTTTCGGGATAATCAGGAGGAAATGAGTCAACATCAAATACTAGATTCTAATGACCTTGAAAAAGAGCGAGGCATCACGATAACTGCAAAAAATACATCCATCCCATATAAAGGCTTCAAAATAAATATAATTGACACTCCTGGACATGCTGATTTTGGTGGAGAAGTGGAAAGAACCCTCGGTATGGCAAACGGGTGCCTGTTAATTGTTGATGCGCATGAAGGCGTTATGCCGCAAACAAAGTTTGTGTTAAAAAGAGCATTGGAACAAGGATTAAAAATTATAGTAGTGATAAATAAGATTGATAAAAAGCTTGCTAATCCTGCAAAAACTCATTCACAGATACAAGATCTATTTCTTGAACTTGCAACAGATCCAATTCAATTGGATTTTAAAACCTTTTATGCAATAGGCCGAGAAGGTAAAGTTTTTGACATATTACCTGATGTAAAAGCGCCTGAATTTGCTCAAAAAAAAGCTGATACATTGATACTTCTTGATGAGATTATTAATTCAATCCCTGCACCAAGTGGAGATCCAAATGCACCGCTACAGATGCAAGTCTCTTCAATTGGGTTCGATCAGCACTATGGGCGATTATTAATAGGAAGAGTAAATAACGGTGTTATCAATGTTGGAGACAATTTAGTTTCTGCAAATATGTCAGACAACACTGATCTTGTAGGTGTATCAGAAATGACATCTCTCTCCAAGGAAAAAGATGGCAAATCCGAAAAACCGAATATTGTAGAAAAATCTAAGGTTAAAGCACTACAAATTAAAATCGGTCTTGAATATCATGAATTGGAATCTGTTAGTGCAGGTGATATTGTTGCTGTATCTGGATTTAATGATACTACTATTGGAGATACATTAGGATTTGTAGATACTGTGCAGCCATTACCATCAATCAAAATCTCTCCACCTTCTCTGAAAATAAGATTTGAAGCTAATACATCACCATTCCTAGGGAAAGAAGGAAAATATGCTAATTTGAAACAGTTACAAAATAGGCTCGATTATGAAGCGGATGTTAATGTAAGTTTGAAAATCGAAAAAAACTCTGACGGTTCATACTATGTTTCAGGTCGAGGTGAATTACATCTTGGTATATTAATTGAAACATTGCGTCGAGAAGGATATGAATTTCAAATTAGAAAACCAGAGGTAATTGTTATGGAAAAGGATGGAATTAAGATGGAACCCTTGGAAGAGTTATTCATAGAAGTTCCTGAAGAATTTTATAGTGTTGTTTCTCAAGTAATCAATGAAAGAAAGGGAAATTTGACAAGTATTGTAAATGATTCAGGTCATAATAAACTTACATATACGATTTTAACAAGAAATCTTATTGGTCTTCGGAGACATCTTATGACATTGACAAAGGGAACAGCAATAATGAACAACGTTTTTCATGAATATGTACCAATGAAAGGCACTGACGGAGTAAGAACGAAAGGAAGATTAGTATCAAGTGCTACAGGAGAAACCTCTGCCTATGCCCTCAATATGATTCAAGAACGAGGTGTTCTTTTTGTCAGACCTGCAGAAAAGGTTTATGAAGGTATGATCATTGGTATTAATAAATATGATAATGATATCGTTGTTAATCCTTTAAAAGCACGGGAAAGTTCCAATACCAGAGTTGCACATGCAGTAGTTACGGAAATTGCTTTAAAAAGCCCAATTGATCTTACACTTGAATATGCAATTGGATTCCTTGCTAAAGATGAAATGCTTGAAGTTACTCCTTTAAGTCTTCGTCTTAGGAAAAAATATCTTACATCACATGAACAGTACGAAGCAGAAAAACGATTGAGGCGGAAGTAATGGATTGCGAAGAAAGGAATGTAACAATTTTTGCAATTTCTCTGTTTTGCGATTATTTATCTATCTGAGATCTCAGGTAGGAAATTACCTTATTAAAATCGTTTTCCATCATAATCTTTTGTCGTAATTCTGCAGCATTGAGAAATTCTTTTAAGTAGGTTTTGTAGTATTTCTTGAGACTCATCGGATTTTTATCTTTGTTGGATTTGTCCTTGAAAAAAAGACTTATATGCTCGACTAGTAGCTCAATTTTTTGAGATTTGGTTAGAGGTTGAATGGGAAATTTTTTATTGAACAATAAAAAATTTCCCATCACCGCACGTCCTATCATTATGCCGTCTACTTTGTATTCTTTAGCATATCTTGTTGCTTGTCTTATTGATTTTATATCTCCATTACCAATTAAAATTGTATTCGGATTGATTTTGCTACGAAGCTTTGATATTTTTGCAATTTCATTCCAATCGGCATTACCGTGATAGAGCTGTTTAGCTGTTCTTCCGTGAATTGTTAATGCGTCAAGTTTTTGTTCGAGTAGGAATTGGCACCAATCTTCCACATCTGATTTTTCATATCCGAGCCTGGTCTTGACACTTACCGGAAGTTCTCCGGCTCCATTCTTTGTTGCTGCTATTATTTCGGATGCGAGAACTTTGTTTTTTATCAATGCAGCACAAGATTTTTGTGCAAGAACTTTTCGAACAGAGCAACCCATGTTGATATCAATACCATCAAATTTATGAGCGGAGATGACTTTGGCAGCTTTCTCGAATTTAATTGGGTCATGTCCCCATATTTGAGCAATTATTGGTCGATCCTTTTCTTTAAAACTGAAGTTTGGAATGACATATTTATTGCCGACGGATAGCAGTTGATCTATATTTGTAAATTCAGTAAACATAATATCTGGTTTTCCATATTTGACTAACATCTGTCGAAATGTATGATCAGTAAAACCTTCCATTGGAGCAAGTGCAAAAAATGGTTTTGATAGAGTTTTCCAGATGTTCATATATTACGATAGAGAAATTATTTTGATATTTTATTTCAGTGAAATTTGAGTTACTCTTGTAAAGAGTTAACTATTATATCATTATTGATTTATGTAATTTTTAATTAAATATTAATGAAAAAGAAAATTCCTGTCTGGGTTTGGATTATTTTTGGTATTGGGTTACTTATTGTATGTTGTGGATTTGCCGGAGGTCTATATGTTATTTCAAATAAATCAATTCAAAAAAATCTTGGACTGATAAAGTGCAGCGAATCATTTTTGGTCGGTTTATCTGATGATAGTAATAATGATTATGAATATGCTACTGATGATAAAGGTGATTATTCAGAAATGAAAGCTGTTTTTGATGATGTAACATCGTCAATTTCATACGTTCCATTGGATATTGAAGAGAATCTTTCAATTGGGGATTCATCTTTTCTTCTTTATAGTTATTCAACAGACAAAGTTTATTTGAACTCTGAGTTTTTCAGTAATATTAAACGTGTATCTGTCGAAAATGTAGATGAAAAAGAAAAGATTGGAACATATAAAGGTTATGACCTACCCCATAATTATGAGTATTCTGAAATTTTCAAATTTCTACTTGATACTGAGATTTTGTATTCATACGAGCATATACCAGCTGAGATATGTTTGTATAAAGTTGATGATAACCGTCAAGAGTATGTTGCCTACTATGTAGGTGAATATTATGTTTGTACAAATGATTGTTTAAATATAAGTTATGACTTTAAAATGACTCTTGATAAGGAGACTGGAGACATCTGGGTGGAATAATCGATTGTATAAGTTAAGTAAAATATGACAATGATAATCTTCTTTGTTGCGATTTTAACAGAAGTTCTTTTTAAATATATAATAGTCTTAATTTAATTTATCTCCCGACTTTATCTAACTTTTATATCCCTGATTAATATGTCTTCTGAAACATTTGATATAAAAGATTCAACTCTTGCTGATATAGGTAGGAACAGAATCGAATGGGCAGAAACAGACATGCCAGTACTTCGAACAATTCGAGAGAAATTTGAAAAAGACAAACCTTTCAAGGGCATTACAATTGGTTGTTGTCTACATGTAACTACGGAAACGGCAAACTTGATGCGTACTTTAAAATCAGGAGGTGCAGATGTTTATCTGTGTGCTTCAAATCCTCTTTCTACCCAAGATGATGTAGCTGCTGCTCTTGTAAAACATTATGATGTTCCAACATTTGCTATAAAAGGAGAAGATAATGATACATACTATAAGCATTTGAATGCTGTTCTTGATAGCAGACCTCAGATTACCCAGGATGATGGTTGTGACTTGGTCTCTACTATACATCGAGACAGACCTGATCAGATCAAAGATATAGTCGGAGGTACGGAAGAAACAACGACAGGAGTTATCAGACTTAAAGCCATGGCCAAAGATAATGCTTTGAAATTTCCTGTTATTGCAGTTAATGACTCAATGACCAAACATTTTTTTGATAATCGATATGGTACTGGTCAAAGTACTATTGATGGAATTGTAAGAGCTACAAACCGTTTACTTGCAGGATCTACCTTTGTGATGGCTGGTTATGGCTGGTGTGGTCGTGGTATCGCTATGAGGGCAAAAGGAATGGGATCTAGAGTAATTGTTACTGAGGTTGATGCTGTTAAAGCACTAGAAGCTCACATGGATGGATTTTTAGTTTTACCTATGAAGGAAGCTGCTAAAGTTGCTGATTTTATTTGTACATCGACTGGAGATATTAATGTAGTTGATATGGAGGATTTTGAAGTCATGAAAGATGGGTGTATAGTTTGCAACTCTGGACATTTTGATGTTGAAATAAATGTTGCTGGATTGAAGGAACAAGCGAAGCAAATTAATGATATAAGGCCGTTTGTAAAGGAATACAAATTGGATAAGAAAAGTGTGTATGTTCTTGCTGATGGTCGACTAGTGAATTTATCTTCGGCTGAAGGTCATCCCGCTTGTGTTATGGATATGAGTTTTGCAAATCAAGCGTTGGGTGCAAAATATATTCTTGATAATAAAGGAAAATTGTCAAATGATGTACATGTACTACCAGAAGATCTTGATATAGAAATTGCTCGACTTAAGCTAAATGCACTTGGAGTAGAGATTGATAAGCTAACACCAGAGCAAAAAGAGTATCTATCTAGCTGGAAACATGGTACCTAGGGATATCTTTACTAAATCAATGACATCCTTTTGATTATAGGGAAAATATTTTCTGGATCCTCGCTTTGACGTGTCACTACAAGATCTGTTGCTGTCCATTGTAAAGAATTAATCAATTTCTGATTAATATCTTTTAACGCTCTAGCTGTATCTTTCGGATCTAGTTTAATTATTGATATATGAGGACAATACACATGAGGGCTACCTGTTTTCTCTATCAATTCTTTTTCTTTTTTTGTATATTCGTTCCATTTGTTTAGATGGTATTGAGTAACAGTTAGATCAGCATATTTTTTTACCACCTCCTCTATCTTGTTTCGTAAAGAGATTATTGAAGCCTCAGATTTTCTTGTTAATTTTAAGAAAATATATTTGTTATCAGAACTTAATTCAAAATGACTAAGCTCAACACTAAATATTTTATATTTCTTATCTAATTTCTCTAATGACTGTAAATAATCTGATGAATTTTCGATTTTTACTCTTTGGGTAAGAATATCGATGTGTGGATTCCATTCATTCAGTGTCGGATATTTATTCTCGTATTTTTGCGAAATCATATTATAGATTTGTTGTAACTCAAGGCAGATGTCGTTTGGAACAGAAAGATAAATTGTATGAAGCGGGGAAACAATCATTAGTTGATTGTATGATAAATCTTATTGGCAAAGCAAGTTTTATTAAAGATAAACAAAGGCGGCTAGCAAAGCTAGCCGCCTTCAATTGACATTATCAATCAATTATTCTTCGTCTGAAGATCTCTCTTTTTGAGGTCTTGCTTCAGAGACGTTGATTGCTCGTCCGTCTAATTCTTTACCATTAAGCTCTTCAATTGCTTTCTGAGCCTCTTCTGGTGTTGAAAAGGTTACGAAACCAAAACCTTTTGATCGGTTCTTGAATCGGTCCTTGATAACTACTGCCTCTTCGACAGTACCAACTTGGCTAAAGAACTCCTTAAGTTGGTCGTCATCGACGTTCCAGCTTAAGTTTCCAACAAATACTTTGTTGCTCATCTATAAATAAAACAAATAAATTTAACCTAGCGACAAAGTCGCACACTACGCTAACTGTCGATGAAAAACTCGTGCAGTAATCTTAACAATAACGATAAGAACTCCGTAGCTGTTTGCCATTATAGCACAAGTTATTAGGTATTAATATAGGTGTACAGGTTGGGTACATATTGCAGAAATCAAGAGAGAGAATTGTTGACAGATAATTTATCATACATCTCCATTGGTGTTAAGTAAT
>JAFGIK010000054.1 GCA_016929645.1 Candidatus Dojkabacteria bacterium | reverse complement strand
TTGAAACATGAATTAAATGTCCGAATATCACAAATCAAGACCTGATGACCTGACACCTATGATTCCAAGGGAATATTTTGCGCAAACGATCGTTTATGCAAAGATTTAATGAGTATGATTATGTAGCTCATTCTTGAGGGAATAAATTGTGTATCATTTTTGTTGTAGAATATTATTGTATTAAAGACATACGATATCTTGCTAGGAGATATCCTCTGTGATGTTAAAGAATCGCAACCTATTTTATTGGATCGAGATAGGGAAAAGTTAAAATGAATTGTGATGAATAGCTATTAATTGTTGCAACTTACTGAAATTGATCTTTGCAAGAGGGGTTTATATTGTCGCTTAAACGGCTTCCAGAATGGACTACTCCAGTTCGTATTGAGAGCGGTGGTAAATATCCGCTTGGGTTGAATAGGTTCCATGATGGGCTTGAAGATATATTAATTAAAGGCGTGATAAGTGCTGCAAACAGGCTTAGATATTTTACGTATTGTTGCTGGGCTATTGGGGATATTGAAAATAACATAATATGCAACAATTACTCTGAATTTATACATGCATTCACCTTGAGGGAAAACGCTCTAGCATTAGGACTCTATTTAATGCAACCTGATTATACCGTATATGGGTCGGATGCGATAAAATCATTTTCAAGAGAAGATAATAATACATACGATTGCGATTTTAGGTTAATGCAGTCAAATGATCTTGGAGCTTTTGGTCTTTATTATAAGGGAACTATATTCAATTGGGGTTTGACCGAAACCGATGACAAGGGGATTATTCGGCTTACTCATTCAGGAAAAAAGCTATATAATATTATTAATGAACACTACAAAAAGTTGCAGCCCGAATACTATAAAAGATACAAAGGGCAGAAAAAGGTTCCGACCAAAGTCCTGTTAGAATGGGCGCAAACAAATGATTTTGATAACATCAGGCAGCCTGTTCATGAAGATGAAAGGGCGTTTTATAAGTCAATAATATTTCATTTAGAGAAAAAGAATGTATCCGACTATCGTCGTGATACGTTTGCTTTCTTTATGAAATGTATTCAAAATTGTGAGAACACTAACACCTCATTTAATGAGACTATCCTAAGAAATATTCACTACTACTCTAGATATTATGACAATGTCGGGAATGAACAACCACTTGTCGTTCCAAAAATTTTTGAAGATGTTCATTTTTACTGGTTAATTTATGAGGGTCACGTATATTTTAGGTGGTGGCTCAATAAATACTTTGATGCTTTTATGCAGTATTTAAAATCTAATTACAATGGATCTACAATTGGCGAGTTCTTAGCAACAATAGATTCTCAGGAATTTGATAAAACTATCACTGCGTTTTCAGACTGTGAGAAGAACTTCTTTGATGCTCATTTTAAAGATATTCTTGATCTATTTCCAAAACCCACAAAGATATCAGATAAGATATCAGAAGAATCAGTCACAAATGATGAGCATTTGGAAACAGTCTCCTGTGTAGTTGCAAAATTTATATTAATAACAGCAAACCTATATGTGAAATTTAAAAGTCTTCGGTCTGATAAACGTTATCAATACATAGTAATGCAATTAGATGATGATCTTTGGTTTGAATCCCTGTTTAGATTAGGTAAATTCAAAGAGATTTCAGTCTATAACTTTCTAAGAACAATATTGAAACGGTACATTATTGACCAGCATGAATTAATCATGATTAAGAAAAATGATTTGAGAAGATGTTGGTTCACTATCGAAAATAACCGCTATTTTCATCAAGCCGATGTCTCATTGAATGTATGGCGGCCTGCGAAGTACGAGACTATTATGAATTTTTTATTAGATATGGCTCTTATTGATGAGGATAATGGTGTTATTAGACTTTCAACTGAAGGTAGAGTCTTTTTTAAGTCCCTCCTCAGAGATTATTATTAAATGAAAAGCATAAATCTTGTAGAATGCATTTTTTCAAAAAATTATGATTTTGAATCAGCTATCATCTGCACCTATGGCTTGAACCTGAATTTTTTTGAAAACTATCTAATGAAACTAGATGCTTTATATTCATCTGATAATATATCTATTTTCACAGATTCAAGCACATACAACAGTTTCCTTCATGAATCCTACACACCGCGATGGTTAAATAAAAAATATCTCGTTAATCATTTAAAGACAGGGGGCGTATTCCATGCCAAGCTCTATATGTTTGCATCAGAGAAAAAAGCTGTTGTTGGAATTGGAAGTGCAAACATAACCCGTGATGGCATTGCTAGTAACCTAGAGTTGTTATCAGTATTTGAAATCTCAGAAAAAGAGACTTTATACGCTTCGCTACTACTTGATTGTATTGATTATGTTAGAAGACTTGCAATTATTACTAATAGCCAATCAGCTTATGAACAAGTCGAGTTGTTTAGTGAAACGTGTAGGTCATTCCTGAGCACTGAAGTGGAAAAACATATCCATTTTGTTCACAACCTAGACCGTCCCATCATCGAAGACTTAATAGAGAATGCCAGCAAGCATAGAGTTTCAAAGATCCAGGTGATATCTCCTTTTTATGATGTAGAGTTAGCTGCACTTGAGGCTTTAAGAAATGCATTCCCGAAAAGCAAGATAGAAATATACATCCAGCAGAAAAAATCAAACTTTCCCAAAATGATGTTTGATAAAATAAAACCTAACGTTTCATTATATGTCTATAAGAATATTGATCGATATCTTCATGGAAAAGCTATTCTTTTTCACTGTAATGATGAGGTCTTACTTTATTTTGGTAGTGCAAATTTTAGTAAGAGTGCGCTTGTCGAGAAACCCCCAGTTGGTAATTTTGAGATTGGCCTTCTTTCTAACATTGATACCGAAAATGCAGAACACATAATTTGTCCGGGGGGCAAAAAAGCTTTACTCGTAGAAAGTGCTGAAGAGATTGAAGTATCTCTGATTGATGAGTATGAAAAACACCATGAATTTATAGAATATATCACAGAAGCAATTCTAATAAACAACATTATTAAAATTTACGTAAATCCTGATATCACAACACAACAATTTACCCCAGAAAAGATCAAGCTATGTGATTTTGATAATAATACATACGAGGAAAATATAAATAAAGATCTGACAATTGAAGTCACGCCTAATATAAAGAAGAGAGTTCCTGGGAAAATAGCTGTCCAGATACAGGGATGCAATAAAAAGGGAAATGCACTAAGTTCTAACATCTTGTGGGTTATTGAACTTGAGGAAAAAAGCTCAGATCCTTTACGAAAAAGGCTTCGTAAAATCTATAATAACCCATTTGGGTTAATAGCTGTTTTGTATGAGATCTTGGAAGGTGGTGATGAAAATGAATTGAGATTATTCCTTATGCAATTTGATATACCTCTTGATTTAGTATTGCCTCCAAGGATTCATATGAAGCCTGCAATGTTAAGCTCAAAAGGCAATATTGATGGGGCTCTGCCCATTCACAGCAGCTTTATAATCAGTTCAAGCATGAGAGGCGCTTACGAAGAATGTTTAGAACGACTTCGCCTCAAACTAGAGAGCCATCAGAAAAATCCTCAAATAAATAAAATAAGCAATTTTATGTTGATCCTACAATCTCTCTATTCACTTATTTGGTTTATAAATAATGAATCAATTTATAATAAACACAAGGAACTAAAGATTATCACCAGTGACGCCTGGGCATTGATAAGAGATTACTATAACATGCTCCTTAAATATATTGATAAAAGTTGGACGATAGTATGGTCAGATGGCGGTTATCGAGATGTTATTAATGCTAAGTTAGCGAAAGACCAAAGTGATAACCAAGAGAATGACTTTAGAAACTTTGAGCAAATTATAGCCGAAGAATATGATAACCCTTTAACTGATATAATTAAATTTGCTTTACATACAATAGGTAAGTTTGAGCAATTAAAAGATACCTTATGCATCCATACAGCCTATGGCAACAATGTAAAACCAAAAATATTCTCTACTAATCATATGTATCTTCAATTTAATAAGGTTAACAGCATAAAACAATCGATCGAGTGGATCGCTGATAGTATAAATGCGAGTGGTCAGATCTGCCGTTGATTCTTGGGTAGGAAATGGGACATACATACTTTATGGATCTCATTTTATGAAAATAAACCGTGTAATCCGTGAAATCTGTGCCAAAAGAAAAAGCGAGGGGTCTAGTCTGCCGTTGACTCTTGAGAGAAAAGCGGACGTTTCTATTTTACGTCTTTTCGAGAAAAACGGGGTCAGATTTGTGCGTGTCCTGTGCCA
>JAFGIK010000053.1 GCA_016929645.1 Candidatus Dojkabacteria bacterium | reverse complement strand
GCGCGAAAATTCCTGCCGCACAGGCAGGTTCAGCGACGGGGTATAGCGCAGTCCGGTTAGCGCACCTGCTTTGGGAGCAGGGGGTCGCAAGTTCGAATCTTGCTACCCCGACACTGAAAATCAAGCGGTTATAATTACTATGATTATAACCGCTTTTCTGTTTTACTAACAGGATCACTAACAAAGCTAAAGATCAGCTTATCTGAATCATGGAAAACTTAGCACTTTCAAAGTCAACCATGAAAGAACCATTATTGTACTTAATTTCAATTGGACCGAATTGCCCATCTACTTGTGCTTTTCTTTTACTATCAGAAATATATTCTTGTATTACCCAGCAAACAAACTTAACACTTACCATTTTAGGTCCCTCTGTTGCTACAGATGCTAAGTCAAAATCTTCAATAAATCTAAATCCAGGCCCCCAGAAGCTGTCGAATTTGTAAACTTCTTTTAATTGGCCATGATAACTAAATTTCTGGCCGACAATTTCTTGCCTAATCTTTATGCGTATCTCATTATTAATGTCGTCAATGTTTTTCATAACATTTCAATTTACGACTTAAGTTACATTTTCCCTCGATATTTGCTATGATGACTATGTTTATCTAAATTTCTTCTGTATCTGGGTGAGGGGCTTGGTATTTTCATAAATCTAACAATGTACTATACTTAATGATAAAAGTAATATAAAAACTTAAGAGGTCTATACTTTGAATTGAATACTTAATTATGACAACTCATAAGGTTTTACTTGAATTTAAGGTTCTCTTTCATCAAGAAGATTACAATTTATACTTAGAAAAAATCGTAGAAATACCACAAAAATATATTATTGATTTTGTACCAACATTCCTTCGATTTAAATTAGATGATGAGTCTGTGTCCAATATCCCAACACTATTAGGTCGATGGTTCAGTCGTACTAATGAGAAGTATGCAAATTATATTTACTCATTGATAATTGCGAATGAGAACATTACAAAGAATAAGTATATCATTATTAATGAAATAACTAATCTATTAATACTTGAAGCTGGTTTAAAAAGTCAAGCTTCTGAACTTAAAATGTCAGAGGTTGATCTTGAGGTTCTCTTTTTTAAAATATATCTTGCTTATAATCAAAAATGTACAGAAAATGAAAATCTAGCCAGTTTAACAACAAAGTTTCTAGGTTTTCCACAGAAGGAAGATCTCTCTGGAAAGGATACAACTTTCCACTCAGAATAGAGATACTGAATTTTTATATGCCTTCCAAGCACTTTACCATGATGCCATTTGACACAGGTCACTTGGAACTAAGAGTCGAGAGGGTGTGATGGACAGCCGAATGGTTCATAAGTTGGACTCAATCTTTAGGACACGGTGCTTCACTACAGACTTCGAAACGATAAAAGGACACGTATTTTGCAGTTTTCTTGCCCTTGTCTTGCGAAAGGAACTGGACAGGCACCTGGAGCTGTCCGGAATGAATTATGAATGTTTCGATATCAAACAAGATCTGAACAACCTGAGAGAGGTCACCATAGAGGATGGAGGAAAAGAAGTTACTATAAGGACCGAAGCAAGGGGTGTTTGTTCCTCTGTTTTTAGGTCCCTGGGGATGGCTCTACCGCCTACAATAAAACAGGGATCAATTAGCGAAATGTAGTGCCAAAGAAATTTTTCATGCCCATATTAAGCTCACTTTCAAAGGGGTACAAATCGCAACTGTTGAAGATGAGCCAAAATATGATATGGGACTTCGACTTTCTTCCCTTCCGAGGTCGATACAAAAATTATGGGAATTCATTTTCGCAAAGAAGAATTTATAGATATCTTTATTAAAAATTGAAATATGGGAGCTCTTATTTTTTCTGCTTTATTTGTATTGTTCATAGTAATTGCTAGACGACTCATCTTAATAATAATCATTATATTATTATCTGCCGCTATAGCGGGATTATTAGTATTGGAGCAAAATTATGGTGTGGAGGTATCAACAATTGCGGCCGTTGCAGCAGCGATCATATTAAGCATGGTAATTTTTCCACTATTACCACATACTTCCTTTGGCCATCTTATTAAAAAAGCTGATGATGATTCATCGAATATTACCAAAGTTTGGAATGAAACAGTAGAGAAAAGACTAAAAACAATTGAAAAATTCTTGCAAGAAAGACAGGAATATGCAAGCCAAGAAACAAAAATGGAATCTGACAATTTAAATGAAAAACCGATATTTATACCAGCACAATCTATTAATGATTACAAAATATTTTGCCCCGAATGTGATAAATCCATTTCAGTTTTAAACAAAAGATGCCCCTTTTGTAAATACCTGATAGGAAGAGAAAATTTTAAACTGGTCTCATGCCCCAATTGTGATAAAGAACGGGAGAACCCAAGCATTAAATTCTGCCCTAATTGTGGCGAAGAATTTTAATTGATCTTAAGATAATGAATGTTTGTTATAAATGTGGACACGAAGTAAGTGAAGGGGAAAAATACTGTGGGGGGTGTGGTATTTTATTAGATCAATCCAGACTTATACCCCAAGAAGTTTACAAGATTACTCAGCAGAACGAGATTGAAGAATTAAGGAGGAGAGGGATTAGAAATATGTTAAGGGTATTCATTGCAATTCCAATTATCTTTATACTGACCATTTTAGTGCTTATATCGATATATGCAATTAAAGCTCATAGGTTTAGCAATGGTAAAATAATGGCAGTTAGTATTAAATATTACAGGGATAATAATGACTATATTGGATTTATAGAAAAGAATTTTATCATAGATTATTTTTATAATTGGGCCCTCAGGGAAAATTCCATTAAAGCGTATGAAGATGTATTATTTATTGGTGGATTAGATAAGGATGAAGAAGCCAACTTACGGTATAAATTAATACCATTAATAAGGAATAATGGTCCTTTTCCAGAAAAGGAAGGATATATCGTTGATAAAGAACATAATATTAAATATCGGTGGGTAAAAATTGGTAACCAGATTTGGCTCGGGGAAGACGCTATAAATCCAGAGCCTGAGAATATCGGAATGATCATGTCGAACGAGTATCTCTTTTATCTATATGAATTACATTTATATGAGGCTCCGTACCCCTGGAGGGTGGCCACTCATGAAGACTGGTTGGAATTAGAAAATTACCTGGGTTTAGGAGCTTATTCAAACACGAGCTTTAAAAATCGTGAAATATTTCGCGAATATTATATTCGAGTAAATCCCAGGCTTGGAGTGCAATTAATAGGACCAAGTAGCGTCACGAGACTAAATCTATCAAATAATTCGGAATATTGGAGTCCGGTCACTGAAAGGGAAAGAAAATATGAAACATATCTTAATTACAATGACGAGGTCGTCAGGAGCTGTTCAGAACATGATTACCAAGCCTTTATTCACAGAGGTGCAAGTCAAATAAGCGCCAGAATACGATTTGTGTCTAATGTCAGTGAAAAGGAATTCCTAAAATTGACTGAGAGAAATTAATAACACTGTCCGGCAAAGGGTGGGAAGTTCACGCAGGATACTTACTATGTTGGAACCATCAAGGGTGTTGGCCGGATCTACCAGCAGACCTTTATCGATACCTACTCGAAAACTGTTCATTTGAAGCTGTATGACCGGAAAAATGCTCTGGTTGCAGCTGACATCCTCAATGACAGGGTAATCTCGTTCTATGAGAAATATGATATCCCTTTGCTTAGGATCCTTACCGACCGGGGGACTGATTTCTGCTGTGCCAGGGAGCATCACGAATACCAGCTTTATTTGGCTCTGGAGGATATCGATCATACTAGGACCAGAGCCCGGTCTCCCCAGACGAATGGGATCTGTGAACGCTTCCATAGAACCGTCCAGAACGAGTTCTATGCCATAGCCTTCAGGAAGAAGATCTACACCTCCCTAGAGCAGCTTCAGGAGGATCTGGACCGGTGGCTATACGAGTATAGCAATGAGCGAACCCATACTGGAAAATACTGCTATGGAAAAACTCCAATGCAAACCTTCTTGGATAGCCTCCACCTAGCTAAGGAGAAAATGTTGGATCGGCAATATGAGAAAATGAACAATGAAGATCATTTAGCCGCTGTAGGCAACCAAACAGCGTCCGATGAGATGACTGCAAGGCCGGAGGATACCAATGAAATTAAAAACCCATCATCCGTTCATTTTAGCCTTGCAGGAATCGAAGAGGATGTTAAATTTGCTGAAGCGGTAAATGATCAGTGAAAAACACCCCTACTGTCAGATCAAGTTCTGACTATTACATTTTAAGAATGTAAAAATTGTTAATGATGGGGAAGTAGTATGAATTAGTCAAGACTTAATCTGTCAGCCCATATACCCTCAGTTTTGCAACGTCCTTTTCGAGCAATAGCTGTGTTCTGGTCGGCTTGCCATTGTAATGGCGTTTCCTAAAAGGTTTTTTAAGCATTTGTTCAACCTTTGTAGCTAAAAGGAGGGGATTCCTGAATGTATCATCGAATGCCCGGTCACTATGTGATTTAAGCTGACATGAATAGTATGCATACTTGAGGTCCACCCTCGGAACAAATCGTGTTCCGTTGAAATAAACCTTAATGAATTTGATCTCACGCTCATAATCAGTAAAAAACCAACGGTAATATCCCATACTAAGGTTGGTCTCCACCCTGATCAGTGGAATATACTGTTTGTAAGTTTCATGCCACCGAGTCCATTCTATTAGGACTCTGCAATCATCTGTATCCTCATCAACCAGCTCTACATCAATCCTCATCCCATGTGACTCATATCGTTGTGCATACCATCCTTCAAACAGTCCATCCTTCCTGAGTTGTTTGAGTGAAATCTGCGGTGTATTATCTATTATTATCATATGAGTGTATAATAAATGACCTAAAAGATTTGAGAAGAAATGAATCTCATTGTTTCATTTTGCAGCTCCTAATTCCATGTGCGTTTTTAATTTGTCCTAACATTCTTACCGTGTGGGCCTATACCCCAATGTTGAGCAAGTATAAAGGGCACACGATACTTCTTAATCAAAGGGTAATCTAAAATACTGCTTACCGGAAATAATGTTGGATTGCCGCCGATTCTATCTGCCAGACATTCGATTATCATTCCGTCCTTCGCAATTCTGATGTTACATTTATGTCCAATGAAACGGTTGCCCTGCAAATCAGTATCGTCGTTGAAATGGGTGATTCAGCTTGCCTTGAGTTCCACAATACCCAGACAAATAAATTTGGTTTGGTCGACGTTGTAATCGGAATAGGTGTCTCAGCCTATGATTTGTCAATTGTGGGTTGTGGATTAGGCGAATAGACCATATTTTCTTGACACTTCTATTAATGGAACAAGCATGGGTTCAAGCCCATTATTAAGCAATCCTATGCCCTCTTTGCTACCTAAGGAAATGAAGTGGCACAGGGCCCTCCTAATTCACAGCGGATTTAGGGAGAGATGGGGGTCACTGGGTTCTAAATGCACTTATTACTGAAAATTGTCAATAAAAATTCCCGTTTAACTTAAAATTATTCTGTGCGAGTACTATCTCCTCTAAAATTTCCCACCAATAGTAATATAAATGCCTCCTAGATCGTTTAATTCTCCTCTTGAATATTCAATTTCAAATTTATTCGGTTTTGCACTAGAATATTCTATTTCAAGGAATAAGTAGTAAACTTCTAATCCCATAAATCCTTGATATTCTATCGCTTTCCATCTATTGTAATAATTTGAATTATCTCCTTTATAGAATGAGTTCATCCATTCTAGGTTTTCTGCCGCCATAAAATATCCAACTCCAGCACCAGCATAAAGTGATATAAAATTATTTAACTTATAACTATATGAGCTTCTTAACATTAAAATATCTGTAAAAAAACTATTAATTGAGCCTTCAGCCCAATCTTCAGCCCATGGATCACCTTTTTTACTTGAAAATCGATAATTAATGGTCAAATCAATATTATTAACCCCAAATCCAACAAAAAAATTTGTCGATTCATAGGAACCATACAACTCACTGGTAACCTGATCATGAGGTTTTGTAAACCCAAAGCCAATTCCACCGGCTAAAGAAAATTCAACATTTTTACTTGTTTTCTTAGAAACGTTTTTATCTCTAGCCCGATTTTGATTGTCTAATACATTTGTTTCTATTCCAACATCAATGGACTTGTTTTGCTCGTTTATTTCCTCATTCAGTGCAATTTGTTGATGGTCATTCAACTGGCTATCGCTTTTAAAGAAAAAACTTCCTGTAAGCTGCGACCATTCTTGAGGTATCTGTCTTTTATGACTAAGTTTTTGAACTCTAATTCGAGTGTTAATAAACACATCTTCAATTCTTTGAGGGATAATCAACTGTTCGACTAATGCCTCAGTATATAAACCGTTTAGTCCCTCCCCATCTGACGCTGTTGCTCCTGGTGCAGTTGCAAAGCCAATTATGGTACCTGACGGTGCATTCATTGGGGCAAATCCTCTTGAACTCCCTCTCATCCAAGATCGAAATGGATCGTCTCGACATGCATCTAGAATAACAATATTTACGTTGTCTGGGTAACGTTCAAATTGGTTAACAACTTTCCCAACATCTACTGCCTCTATTTCAAGAGCTAAATCATCATCAATAATTGCATCAATGGGCAATAGATAATTAGTGCCATTAACTTGAATTCCATGTCCTGCATAGTAAAACAAAGCGATATCATATTCGGCCAATCTTCTCCAAAAATCAAGAATTGCGGCATCCATAACGCTTTTTGAAGCATCCGTCTTTTTAATTACAGTAAAACCAAGATCACTCAATACAGATGCCATCAGATTAGCATCATTGACAGGATTCTTTAAAATTCCTCCATGTTCATATGCACTGTTACCTATAACAAGGGCAATCCTTTTTTCTTGAGAGAATCCTGCGATACAAAGGAATACTATGCAGAAAAGTAACAACTTCTTCATTGCATTATAGTTAGATTAGTAAACTAAAGATAGGAAATAAAAATTTAGCCTTCAAGACTTAACCGGCGTTGGTAGGGATTGCTCCTTTTCAAACCAATCCACCAACAACATTAATACCTGAATCTCCAGCACTTCAGGATCATTTGAAAACATAAATTTCATTTCCAACATGAATTTTTTGTTGTGGTAAAGTAAGAGATATCAGGCAAAAAAATGGAGTGATGTGCTTTGTTATACAATGGGGCCATCGAAATGTTGAATTAGTGAAACTTTTCGTAATATATGATCACGAGGTATGCTAATCTTTTAGACATCGTACAGATAAACCCCAGTTGGAAGGAAGGGTATATTCTACTAATTCTTGGTAGTCATACCCAACAGAATATATATAAGCATTCAGCGTTCCGGAATACAATGTTGTGCTCCACCAATGACCAAGATTACCTAATGCCTTGAACATTCCATCCCAGTCTCTTAAACCACTGGGGAGAGCTGTAAATCCAGTTTCGTTTGTCGCTCCTGAATTGGGACTATTCCAATGATTGGTTCCAGTTTCTTTTATTTTTCCTCCAGCAATACTTGATCCACCAAGATATTCGGTCAATTCAATCCATTCTTCATTACTTGGCAAGTGCCAACTATCGGGACAAACACCCTGAATACCACTAGGTTTTGAATTACTGTTTCTTGCTCCATTCATCGCTGCTGACCATGTGTATAGTGCCCCATATGTTGCCTTGTAAGAAATGTCATTATCATACCAGCAGTAAGCTTTATCAGAAGCTTTCAATGTAGCCCAAGAGGAGTTATTTTCCACCTGAGGTATAGGTGAACCATCAGAATAATGAGTAACTCTTAAATTTTCTGCCATCCAAATCTGGTTCCCAATGTGTACGATTTGATAGGTATTCCCATCAATATCAGTAAGCGTTTCAATTGCACTACTAACTGTCACAAGATTAGCTTTTATCTCTGTATCTGACCCGTCGCTATTGGAAACGGTCAATGAAATCGTGTATAAACCGACGGTATTAAAGGTATGTGATGGATTTTGAATTGACGAGGTTCCACCATCCCCGAAACTCCAGTTCCAGCTTGTTGGGTTGTTGGTTGACTGATCTGTGAACTGTACGCTCTCTCCAGTGGATATGGTGGTGGGGTACGCGGTGAAATCAGAAACTGGAGGCGTCACTGGTTCTTTAATTAAGATGCTGATCTGATCTGTTGTAGAACTACCATTGTTATCCTTGGCGTTCGATTTAATGGTGTGAATACCCTCTGTTTCACCTGAGGTATTCCAATTGTAACTGTATGGAAAGTTATTGGATGAACTAACTCCAATATCATTAATGTAAAATCTAACTTCTATAATATTGCCATCAGGGTCATCGGCATCGACAGAAATAGTAACAATCTCTCCCTGATCAAATTCAGCTCCATTAGAGGGAGTCGTGATTCGGCATGTTGGGGGTTGGTTTTCCTTCTCGCAACTGATTCCGAAAGTGACTGTTAGAAAAACCAACAAAATGATCTTCACAAGTAGTCTCATGTCAGGAGGATTTTAGTACACCCAAGTTACCATTTTCGACCTCTTAAAAGAGATTATTAGCAGGTTATTTCGTCAATCTTAGTGTATCCGTCCGACCAACCACGTGGCCTTCCAGGATTTCAGGAGTTTTATAGTTCCAGATTTTGGGGGAGCAGATCAACCAATTTGTT
>JAFGIK010000052.1 GCA_016929645.1 Candidatus Dojkabacteria bacterium | reverse complement strand
TTACCAGAGGCCGGAGATACGACTGCAGTCAGTTCCCTGTTCGCCAAAGAGTTACAAAATAACTATTGCCAGAGGAGTCCAGATACACTCTGTTATACGCCGCTGGACCATCAATAATTATCATGAACAATAAATTGCTTATTAATGGTTTTTAAATCCTTATCTGTGACTTTTAGCTCAAACTCTCCAATTTTTCTCCACTTAGTATCGTTATCCAGTATCGCCTCAAGTTTAATTGAATATCGCTTCGCCTCGAACACAAGCTTACCAGGGTTTCTTTGAAATTCACAAATCAACTCTTTTGCTTCAAGACCCTTAACGGGAAATTGGGTTGCAAATCTTCTTCCCTCATCAGTCCCTATTTTCTCAACAATAGCATTGAATGCTAATGGTTGTTGTTTCTGATGGGGAATGACTAATCTAAGATTCTGAACAATAATCGGTCGCGCCCCAGTGCTAATGAATACAATTGGTATTTCAATGATGAGTTTGCCATCTGCTGATCCACAAGCTGCATATGATCTAGGCTTCGAAGTCCGTATCTTGCCCTTTCGCCAACTCATCCACCAAAAACTGACAATCGAAAAACCCAGCGCCAATATACTGATGACTAGCGGGACTAAGAATTCTAAGTTTTGTTTTATGTAATTCACATTTCCTTCCAGTGGCGGATAACGTTCTGAGGGCTTGCGCCGTGGTCGGGTGCGGGTTGTCTATTTCTAATCTACCAAGTTCCTCTATAAAAAGCGCACCGGCCATGTCAGCCGAGCTTGGCGCCCTGGGTGTCTCTGCAGCCAGGGTGACAAGCGAGTGCGCAAGACCTCTGTTATACGCCGGTTAGTTTGATCTCAATTTAACGATTCGAAAACTTTCTTCGTGCAATTTGTTTTCCACGTGCCTTTCTTCATTCATCACCCAACGGTGGAACTAAGCAGATGCACAAAAGTCCCGTGAGCTGAGGATAATGATTACACCCTCTAATATTATAGCTCAAACTTAGATCTATTTCTTTTTCGGAATCCAGATTTCTTTCCCTTGTTTTATGGCAATTTCAGTACAATGGAATCCTTCTCCTTCAAACAATTCACATAAATCAGGATCAAGCCAACTCCCTTGTGGTGCCATAACATAAGAAGGGAGAATACTATCTCCGGGCACTATTTGAGGGGGGTGCCATCCCCATATCAAAAATAACTTTCCACCTTTCTTTTCCATCAATAACATGTTTCCACTTGCCTTACTGAATGTCTTGAAAAAGCCATCTGGAGAATCGTTAAACCATTTTTTTGAGAAACCCTCTCTACCTGTTGGATTGGAATATTCCATACGGATGCATGCTTTTAGGCAATCTTCCCCAGTACTAGAAATACAATCCTCTTCTCTGAAATAGTATTTTGGACTACAACTATTCATTAAAAATAATCCGAGAACACAGAAAAATAGCCATTTTAAGATAGTTACATTTCTTTGGATCAAAAATGATTTCATAATTCCTCCCAACATTGATTAGGTAATTCTAATAATATTTTCATTTTAAATTATCTGGTAATGTTGATAAAAGGCTTTTTATACCATCATCTGTGACGGAAGAAACCATTCCGGCTCCGTGCTCTGTTATTTTATCTTCCCATATTCTTGTTTTTAATTTCTTAGAATAAAGCATACCACTAGCTTTCATCCGCCACACATTACGCCCGCTTGTCACTTCGTCTAGAAAAATAATTAAAACATAATCATCTTCATTTGACCCCAACTTATGGTATTCCATTGAGTTAATATTTTTTGCCTCAATTGAACTTAAAGATTTGTAACTCCCTGTTGATGTTCTTTTTACATCGACTTGGTATCCTTTATTCTCTAATGATACAGTAGCAGTACCGGTAAGCATAGTTGAAAATTCAAATCCCTCAAAAGGATATGGAACTGATCTGTCATGTCTTTGATCCACAACAGGTATTAAATAAATTGTGTTAATCCCTATATCTTGGAAATTAGGATAAATTTTAATTGGGGTTCTTTGGATTTTGATAGTTGCACAACTTGATAAAGTAAATATACAAGCGGAAAGTAAATAATAAACGAAATATTTAATTTTGTTAACTTTCATAAAATAACCTCCAAAAGATATTTAAAACTAATTTATGGATATATAACAACCATTAATTCAGCCGCGGGCTTTCTTGGCGCGGGCCCCGCCCTGCGGGGTCGTGACAGGGAAGAATCCGACGGCTACAACCGACAATTAGACTGCAAGCAATATATTTAATCAAAAATATCATCATTCACTCATTCACATTCAATTCGCTGATGATAGCTCTGACTATTGGATCGATTGCCACTATTAAATCAGTATAATCTAATGTTTAAGGATCGGGAATCAGATGATATCATAAATACCTATATTTTTTGCAATACTAAATACAACCTAACCGCTATTTCAGATAACGTTGTGAGGGCTTGCGACGTAGTCGGGCGCGGGTTGTTTATCTCTGAACAGTCCAAGTCCCTCTATAAAAAGCGTACCGGCCATGTCTGCCGAGCTTGGCGCCCAGGGTGTCCCTGCAGCCAGGGTGACAAGCGAGTGCGCAAGACCATCTGTTATA
>JAFGIK010000051.1 GCA_016929645.1 Candidatus Dojkabacteria bacterium | reverse complement strand
TAAGGACAATAGCAAAACAAAAGGGATTATATTCTCATAGGCAGTCATTGGAGAAAGCTATTATTGGTTTGGAGAGTAAAGGAATATTGAAATCTTTTTACTATGGCAATAATTGGAAGGTTGTTTATCTTACTAAAAAAGGTGGTGAATTATTGGCAGATGTACGAGGAGTTGATTTAGAAAATATTTCAATTCCCAATCAAGGACAGAAGGTTCAGTTTGCAATGTTGGAACATTCAGTCAAAATAGGTGAACTTTATGAGCAGTTTGTGATTGGGCTTAAATCCTTTCCTCATGTCAAATTGAATGACTGGATTGGAGATCAGCGAATGATACTTCAATATGAATTCAGATCAGATAAATCTGGAAGAACGATAAAACGAGTTCTATCTCCTGATTCATATTTTGAATTTACTGTTGATAACAAAGTATTCAATTACTTTCTTGAATACGATACTGGAAGTATGGATATCGAGCAGTTATCAAGAAAATTTCTACGATACTTCGAATATTTCATTTATGGAGATTGGCGGAAACGATTCAATCAATATCCTCAAATCCTTTTTCTTTCAGAAAGAACCAAACACCGATTAGACAATCTACAGATTGAACCTGAGACAGATATTCAATCAGCAATAGATGCAAGAGGACTTCTTGAGAAATCAAAGAATTTGCTTTGGATGAGTGTTGGCAGGTGCGAGAACATCAAGAGCATAACATCAACCGAAATTGAATCATTTCTCACAATGCCTATTTTATTTAATCAATTAAATGAATCATGGGTAAAAGATTTATTAAAGCAATACTAATTATTATCTCAATCGTTTTGATTGGGATTGGATCATTCATCATCTATGAAGTTTTCTCTCCTGAGATTGAATATAAAATCAATCCACCGAATGAAACGGAAATCATTGAAACGATTGAATCAGAAGAAGATCTTTCAATCAATAGGCTTATTATTCCCTCAATTGGAGTTGATATGAAAATTGGGCAAGACAGAAAGTTTCTGGATTATGGCGGTTGGATTCAAAGACTTGATTCAAATAGTCTTCCCAATCTGATTGCCATTCACCGTTTTGGATGGTCAAATATTAGTCCTGAGCAGAAGATTAAACAAACACTTTATCATGTAACTAAACTGAATGAGGGTGATAAGGTGTTTATTATTTGGAATGGTGAAAATTATGAATACAAGGTTAAAGACATTGTAAATGGAACAAACAATCCAAGTGATGAGTATTTGACGATTTATACATGTAAGTTTTATTCATCAGATCAGAGGATTTTCGTCCAACTAGAATCAATTAACTATTAATTATTTGCTTAAACTCTGACCTCCGTCAACCATCAGCAATGCTCCTGTAATACCACTAGCATTTTGGGATGAAAGAAAGACTACAGCATTAGCTACTTCGGAAGGTTCAATTAGTCTTTTTAAATAAATATCATTTTCGAATTTTTTTAGATCTTCCGTTGGAATTTGCTTTGCAATATCGGTCATAGTCATACCTGGTGCAACAGTATTTACTCTAATCTCTGGAGCAACTTCCTTTGCGAGAGTCTTTGTAAAGCTTATAACAGCAGCCTTTGATGCTGAGTAGTCACTAATAGGGGGACGACCATAGTTATATAATCCTCTTATTGAAGATATGTTAACGATTGAACCACCTTTCTTCATGATTTTGAGTGCTTGTTGTGAGCATAAAAACACTCCATTTACATTAACATCGAATACCTTTTTCCACTCAGATAGAGATAAATCTTTAAAGGGTTTGACAGCTACTATCCCAGCATTATTTACTAAAACATCAATTTGGGTATACTTCTTTGAGATCTCATCAAACATCTGAATAACATCATCTTCCTGACTAACGTCAGCTTGAATAATCATCCCATTTCCGTTTATCTCATCTAAAAGGTTCTGTGCCGATTCTTTATCTTTATTATAATTAATAATAACTGTCGCATTATATTTAGCAAACAATTTTACCGTCTCTGCTCCAATTCCTCTACCACCACCAGTGACAAGTACTACTTTATCTTTGAAATCCATAATTTGTTTTTATAAGAAGTTAATTAATTGATATTACCAAAATAACAACTTTTTATAAACAAACATAAATTCGGTCTGCTTACGCAGGCTTTTTTGTTTGAAATTTTCCTTCCGAAGAAGAAGTGGGAGTATATTCCGCTACTCGATCCATCAATGATTTTCTCGGCATAAACCGCTTCGCTATTTATTCCAATTCCTCATTGATTCCTCTGCGTTGCTCAAGAGAAGTTCTATTAACTTCTTCGGAAGTGTTTAATTTTTAATAAATACATAACATGAGAAATCAACAAATCACAAAGGACAATCAAAAGATGGTCGGTGAATTACTCGAAAGAGTCCAAAATATGGGGATTGAAGAATATAAAGAGATCCTAAACAGTATGGCAACATTTCACAATTACAGCTATTCAAATCAAATAATATTGCACTTTTCAGGAGCTTCACAGGTTGCAGGTTTTAGAAGTTGGGTTAATGATCATAATAGAACAGTTAAAAAAGGAGCAAAAGCAATCTGGATATTAGCACCAAACGCATTTTTAATCCCATTAGAGCAATACAACGGAAAAGCTCAAATGGTTGATATAGTCAAAAAAGATGGAAAAGATTATGCAAAATTAATGAGTTTTAAAAGTGTACCTGTATTTGATATTTCAGATACCGAGGGAGACGAGATAGTCAAAAATATGACTACTAAATCAAATGTCGAACTTGAAACACTTAAAAAGGTTGCTGATACTCTTGGCTACTCTGTAAGCTATGAAGCTTTGGAAATTGCAACAGGTGGATATATTGCAGAAAAGTCAATTGTATTAAATTCAAATCTTTCAGAATCTGAAAACATAGGCACATTAATCCATGAATTAGCACATGGTGAATTAGGTCATACAGAATCAAAAGATATGACTAGCAGAAGTCTAAAAGAGCAACAAGCCGAGACAGTGACATATATTATCTGTCAGATGTTTGGAGTTGATAGAAAATCAGAATTTTATTTAAAGGGTTGGAAGTTAGACGAGAATATTAATAATTCTTTTTCTTTGATAAACAAGGCAGTAAATACAATCTCAGAAATGATTGAAAAGCATCAATAATATAAGGCTCAAGGCGGAGGAAAAACTTCCGCCTTGAAGCAAACTTTCTTTTTCATTCGCCATTAAGAAAGTTTGACAAAGAAAGTGGCTTTTACTCACATTTCTTTTACAAACATATCTTTTGGATGTAAAATAAATCAGTAATATATTACAGGTGTTCAATTGATGGATAAATCTCCAATAGCTAAAAACATAAAAAGGGCTAGAAAGAAGTTAGAACTCACTCAAGAACAGCTCGCAGTTAAAGCAGGTATACCTTATGCAACACTTTCCAAGATTGAGAGCGGACAAGTTACAAATCCAACGGTTAGTACATTAAAGAAGATTGCTGATGCCCTGAATATAAGCATGGATGATATCTTAAATTAATAAATCGAAAATATGAACGGATCAAAACATAATGAAATTGTAAGCTTTATTTGGAGTATTGCTGATGATGTATTGAGAGATGTATTTAATAGAGGAAAATACAGAGATGTGATCCTTCCGTTTACAGTTATTCGTAGGATTGATGCTTTATTAGAGCCTACTAAACAAGATGTTTTAGATACATACAAATTTCTAAAGAAAGAAGGTGTTGATAATTTTGATGGTCTAACAAAGGAAACTGGATATCCGTTTTACAATATCTCAGAGTTTACCTTGTCCAGTTTATTAAATGATCCTGATCATATTGATTCAAACTTAGAAAAATATCTCGACGGCTTTGATCCTTTCGTTCAAGAAATCATTTCAAAATTCAAAATTAGAAATCACCTTGAGACACTTCAAGATGCAGGAATTACCTATGCTCTTATAGAAAAGTTCACCTCAAAGAAGATTAATCTGAGTCCAAATGAAAGCACAAACGAAAAGGGCGAAAAGATTGAAGGCTTATCCAATCTTGGAATGGGATATGTATTTGAAGAATT
>JAFGIK010000050.1 GCA_016929645.1 Candidatus Dojkabacteria bacterium | reverse complement strand
TTATCAGCCGGGCGATTTTTAGTCGTTAGTGAATAGTCGTTAGGAAGTGGATCTCCGCCGGATGGGTGGTTTATATGGGAAAAATGTGGGGATTTTTGGGTTGAATTTTATCGTGTTTGCTTTATATTTTAGAGAGACAACGTCGAAAAAAGGAAGGGAAGTGAGCTTTATCATTTCCGGCCAGCTTTGGAAAAATTAATATTGAAGCAGGTACCATTTTAGAGCATTTATGAAGAAGGAATGAGGGAGACGTTCATTCCAAAGAAGTATCTTTGTAATTATGAAATCCTGAATGATGTGAACTCAGTAAATAAAAGGAGAAAACACCATGAACGGAGATAATCCAAATATCGTCGACAATAATGTTAGTACAGACAAAACAATATTACTTGAGCTAACAAAATTTTGTTATGAAAACTTTGATCGACGTCGTAATAAGGAATGGAAGTTTAGTATTGCGTTATGGACAGCTCTTACGGCTTTTATTGCTGTAACTCTTAAGGAAGATATTAACATAAACATTCCTTTGGCGTTATTCGTTTTTATTGGAGGGATAATTGTTGTCATTGAGTCCTGGCTTCATTGGGCGTTATTTCGTGCAAATGATGTTGATAAATCGAAATCTCATTATTATGAAGAAGTACTAGACAAAAAATTAAATGTTAATTATAAAAGTTCTGAAGAATATATAAACGCATACGTCAAAAATAAGGGGAAAAAGTTTGCAACACCATTAACACATGTAATGATAACAATAGTATTACTTATGCTATCTGGATTTTCGGTTAGTTATCATAAAACAACAGTAACCGAATCATATACAAATAATAAAAAAACACAAATATATTTAGATGATAAGAAAGAAAATCGATCTTGCCCTTGCAAGAAGACCGGAACAAGAGACCTTCACCGGAGACATCATCATTAAAAATGAGAACAGGACGAATTATGAATTCGAAGAGAAAAAACTGTTCCTATTTTATAGTTCGTAGTTAATAGTTATAAATGGGTGATCCCGATAGAATCAGATAAGTTAGTGTAATCGATTTAAAAATAATCGATGGGAGATACAAAAAAATGTCATCATATAGTAAAAGGGAATTAGCAGGTATTTTACGAACATTAGATTTCGGAAGTTCAGTTGCAGAACAAGATACACTTCTGGAGAATGCACGAGTTGAGACTTCTGTATTTACCGATCTTCTTAATGATAAAGTAGATTTAGTTCCTGGTACAAAAGGTTCAGGGAAAAGTGCACTATATCGAATATTTGTAGACTTTCTTCCTGAACATTTACTTAATCTACAAAAGGTGGTAATTGCTCATGGAGTACAACGTCACAGTGATGATGTGTTTCATGTTTATAACAATGAATTTGAAAAAATGGATGAGAATGAATTTGTAAATTTTTGGTGTGTATATCTCATATCTCTTGCAAAAGAGCATTTTATTAAAAACTCACTATATGCTAATTTCTTAAAAGATTGTCCAGATGAAATCAAAGCCTTCAACCATGCTTGTCAACAGGCAAGAATACCAGATTTTGAAAAGGATAAATCTCTCAAAGATGTATTAGGATGGGTCTTAGCTGTGATTAGATCGTGGAAACCTAAAGTAATATATCGGCCACCAGATAATACTGGAGAGATAGAAGTAAATCTGTTTGGTGAAGTGGATAATTCCACAGAGTCGAAAAATGGTGAGACTGGGCCTGTGTTGGCTCAGTATGCTCAATCTGTTAAAGATCGTTTAGAAGCAATACTTAAAAAGGCTGGACTTAGCCTCTGGTTAATGGTCGATCGACTAGATGAGATATTCCCAAGGCGTTCAAAGCTTGAAACATTAGCTCTTCGAGGTTTACTTAGAACATTACGGATTTTTGAATCAAAAGAAATAAGAGTTAAAGTTTTTTTACGAGATGATATTCTTGAGCAAATTGTCTCTGATGGCAAAGGTTTTACAGCGTTAACACACATAACGGCACGTCAAGCAGATACTTTACGTTGGTCGGAAGAACAAATATTAACTATGATTGTAAGGCGAATAAATGCCAATCAAATATTAAGTGAGTATCTTAATATTGATGCAGAAAAACTTGAAGCTAGTAGAGAATATCAGAAAGAAATATTTTACAAAGTATTCCCAGAAGCAGTTTATTCAGGAGAGAAACAAAGTTCGGCCCTGAGGTGGATGTATACTCATACATCAGATGGACGGGGAGTTGTTACACCACGAGATGTTATAGATTTACTTACAAAAGCAAAACAAAAACAACAAGATGAATATAGTTCAGATTCTTCAGGTGCATCTGATTTTATAATTGGACCTGTCGCAATTAGATACGGACTTGAGGAGCTATCTAAACGAAAAAGAACAACATTTTTAGAAGCAGAATTCCCGCATTTATGGGGGTATATAAAGAAATTTGTTGGTGGTGGAACGCAATACAATGAAAGTGATATACAGAAGCTGTTTGGGAAAAAATCTGATAAGGTTGTGGAAGATCTTGTTTCGATTGGTGTTCTTAGGGAAGAAGGTAGACGAGGCCAAAAAGCCTTCAAGATTCCTTTCTTATATAGAGCTGGTCTGGACTTGAGGCAAGGACGCGCTTAATTTTAATATCTATTTCTTAATGAATCAGAATGAGTTGGAGAAAGCGGATTATTTCAGGGGCTTTTTGGTAACTTGAGCGTTCTCACTGGATTATGCTATTTTGCACTGTTGGTGCAGGATTGGGATTTGCCGGCTGGAAGCCGGCGGTACGTATTCGACCCCGTTGGGGTCGGGGGTGTTTGGGGGGAGGGGAAGAATTTAGAATGTAGAATGTAGAATGTAGAAT
>JAFGIK010000007.1 GCA_016929645.1 Candidatus Dojkabacteria bacterium | reverse complement strand
TTCTGAATTAAAAATTAACATATAAGTTTTCTTTTGTAAGCTACGTGGCTTAAAAGTATAACCCGCGTTAGCTACGGACGCGCGCGCCGCAGAAACTTGATGTTAACATCACAGAATATCCATGACGTTTAAATATCAAAAATTGTATTTGTAAACCACAAAAGACAGTATTATCACTAAATGGGAGGCTCGAATGAAGGAGATGACACGCAATATAACAGGAGCACTTATATTGCTCACTATAGTAATGAGTTGTAACAAGAAGAGTCCAACAAAAAATGAAATAGATACACTTACAGACATTGATGGCAATGCATATCAAACCATTGTTATTGGAAATCAACGATGGATGGCAGAAAACTTGAAAGTAACCCACTTTCGTGATGGATCAGCAATACCGAAAGTAACCGATAACACAGAATGGAGTAATTTAAACACCGCGGGTTACTGTGCCCATAATAATGATGAGGCAAACGTACCTAATTACGGTTATCTCTATAATGCTTTTGCCGTAAATGATGTTCGCAATATCGCTCCTGAAGGTTGGAGAGTTGCTACTGACGAAGATTGGAAAGAACTTGAACTGTATTTGGGTATGAGTCAAGATCAGGTTGATCGTACTGATTACCGAGGTGGTGACGTTGGAGGAAAATTGAAAGAAGCAGGATTCGATTTCTGGGGTAATCCAAATGTTGGGGCAACCAATGAGAGTGGATTTTCAGCAAGACCAGGTAGCTATCGTTATGAAAGTGGCAATTTCCATCCAATGATTCCTACAGGGTTTGGTTTATTCTGGAGTGCAACACCGACTGGTTCAAATTCAAATTGGATGAGACTCTTGAGTTCTGATGAAGCAATGATTTACCGATACTTCCGGACTAAGACTTGTGGGATGACAGTAAGGTTAGTAAAAGACAATTAATCGGTTAGGTCGGCAGGCGATGATTGTACCCAAGTGTTCATGTTAACCCACGTCTGCAATTGACCCGGCGGTTGCGTGTCTGTTTCATTTTATAATTTCCAAGGGGACGGTGCAGCCGTCCCCATAAAATAAAACGATGCGGACGGTGTCGCGAGATCAGTTAAAATTATCAACCGAGCTTCGGGATCGTGTTTTGTCGCCGGGCAATTGAGACCAATGTTATATTGAAACAAAAATTTGAATACTAGCGAGCTTAGAAATCAGGACTTTCTCATGAACCTGCCTTCGCACATGAAGCTATTAATATTTTCAATCATTTTGTTTATTGAGATTCCCGAGTTATCCTTAGCACAAAAAGTTGATGCAAACTTGACCAAAGATTTGGTGATTGGACTTCGTGAAGATTCAACGGAATATATTTTCTCACATATCCATAAAGTATGTACTGACTCGCATCTGAATATGTACATCGGAGAAAGGGATAAAGGGGGGATTAGAGTTTTCAATGAGGATGGTTTATTCTTGGAGGAGATAGGTAGAAGGGGTCAAGGACCAGGGGAATTCATTGAACTGACTGATATGACGATAGATTCAAGTAACAACATTATCGTATTGGATAGAAGAAATCGAAGAGTTACTACTTATATGATTTCAAATGATTCGCTACTTTCTTTTAGATTTACTGATTCAGAATGCATAGATCCATTTTATGTACGAAAAATGAATGAGGACTGTTATTTCCTTTATTATCGAGAAGAAAACAAAATACAGCAGAATCATAATTGTGATGTTTTTCATCTCTATGATGGCCATTTTGAAAAAGTATCGTCATTTGACGATAACGGTCAACTTTGGCCATCTGATAATTCGTTCATGACCAACTCAATTGGAGAGCACAAATTAAAAATAGCTATCATTGCAGAAAATGATTTTCTAGCTGTACCTGGGCTTTATTCAGGCGAAATAATAAGATTCCTTCGAAAAAGTGCAGGATGGGAATCAAAAGTATATTCAGGTTTTAAGCCTAAACTAAAGAGTTATGTCATCTTGGACCGAGATAAATATCTCGATTATGAAAATCGAAGATATAAAAAAGCATTGCCGACAAATTCATATTCAATAAGTGGACCATTCGGTGCGTTTTTAATAAGGAGGCTTAGACAGACTCGCGGAATCTTTACTCTTAATAATGGCATAATAGTGCACTTTAGTGAAAAGCATAAGAAGGGTGATGTATTTATCCAGATGATTGAGTTTTTTACCAAAACTGGTGAATATTTAGGCTTTGCTCAATATGATGAACGAAATTTTCGCGACAAGAATCAAGAGATTATTTTACGTGATGTGCTGTGGAAAGATAAATTAGATAGGTTTTATTTACAATCTGAATGTAATGGTATACCAGCTGTCATGAGAATGCGATTAGACTACTCTTTAAATTGATTTTCATTAAAATTGTTAAGATAATTGTAAAGTTCAATATAACAAAGCGTATGAACCGGACAAATCCGTTTGTCACGGCCTTTGCATGTGTAAGATCATGCAGGCGCGCATGCCTTGCTAAAGGCAAGGCCCGCGCCAAACCGGCTTTGCCGGTTATACGCAGAACGTTAGCCAATATATAGTTTAATTTATTTAGCTTAACTGAACATGTCAGGTAATGCCTATTATTATCAAATAAAGGGAGTGGTTATTATGAAGAAACTAATCATAATTCTGCTTATGACTATGATTTTATACGTTTTGGTCGGCTGCCAGAATAAGGAAGCAATGGCAGAGCTTGAAGCATTCAAAACTCAGGCGATAATTGAGGAAAAAAATATGGAGCTTGCGGGAAATTTGATTGGGGAATTTAATAAAGGGAATGTTGATATTTGGCGGGAACTGTGTGCATCCGAATTTGCCTACTATAACCCATCTGAAACCACTGAGCCGATGTCACTTGAACAGACCATTGAAAGATTTCAAATGCTCTACGTAAGTTTCCCTGACTATAGTTGGAACATCCGAGAACTCATTGCGAAGGGAGATAGGGTTATAGCCAGGACGAATTTCACCGGTACCCATGAAAAAGAATATGGAAGGTTTGTTGCTACAGGCAATAAACTTAATCTCAGCATAATTTCAATTTTTCGGTTTAAAGATGGAAAGTGCATAGAGGTATTGGAAGAAGAAGATTCTCTCGGCCTTATGCGACAATTCGGAATGGAGCTGAAGCCGAAGGAAGACGAATAGAAAGTCAACCACTGAAATTCATTGATGACTTTGCTGAGAGTTGTAAGATGAAAAATGGCTAACCTATGCATGAACACGGGTGCGCCCTTAACGGTTCTACGTTTTCGGTTGCTTCGGCTTCGAACAAAACCGGTGCTCTTCGGAGTATTTTCAAAGCGGACATATCTGCTACCTCATTTTTATATCGGTCTGCTTGGTGGACAGAAACTCGTGGGCGCACCGGTTATGCGAATGTTAGCCGTACTTAGTTTATTTAAAAAGATCAGAATGTGAACCGGTACGTTCAAGGAAAAGTGTATCAGAGTCAACTCTATAAATCAATAGCCAATCAGGTTCAATGTGGCAATCTCTGTGGTCTTTCCAATTACCAGTGAGCTGATGATCGCGATATGATTGAGGTAATTGTTGGCCGGTCATGATCAGTTCGATGACGGTTTTAAGTTTATAAAGATCTTTGTTTCGCTTTTTGACACGTTTATAATCTTTTTTAAATTGCGTAGAATAAACTAGATTCAACTATCAAGCTCCTGGAATAATTCATCAACAGATGAGACTTCATGAAGATCAATGTGGTTTTCAGATTTCGTTAGAGTTTCAGCTGTGAGTTCATTCGGGATTTTAATGTCAAAAGGAATCCCTCTATTTAGGGTAACTTGAGTAAGAAAAAGCGAGATCGCCTCGGACATCGAAAGGTTCAACTTACTTAGGATATCCTGGGCTTTCGATTTCGTATCGGGATCGATACGTGCCTGAATGGTTGCTGTTTTGGGCATGATGCACCTCAAAATATACATGTAATGACATTGTCGACACATTTAATATACATATATTGAATTGAGAAAGTCAATAAAAAGTTCCATACAAAAGATGTAAATTGTTTACATATGTAGCGCGAGTTACGGTTAACCCATGCATGAACACGGACAAAGCCACGTGTCACGGCCCTTGCTTTCAACCTGTCGTATGAAGGTTACAAGTGCTTCAGGCAAGGTCCGTGCCACATGCCTTCGCCCCGGTTATGCTAATGTTGGCCCATAACGAGGTAAAGCACAAACCATAAAGGAGTAATATTAGTGCAATACAAAGCTCTAATTATCGGTAATTCCGATGGTATGGGTTTAGCCACTACGAAAAGTCTGTTGGCTGATAATTGGCATATTACTGGTATTTCCAGAAGTAAATCACCGATCACGAATACAGCTTAT
>JAFGIK010000006.1 GCA_016929645.1 Candidatus Dojkabacteria bacterium | reverse complement strand
GTATCCTTTTATGTTTAGAACAACGACGTCGCCATCGTGTCTCTTTGTCACCTCAAATGATTCCATATTGCTGCTCCTGTTTTGTTTAGTTTTATAAGGTGGAAGTTCTGATTTTTATATCAATAGAATGAATTCTATAAATCTTAATTATCTTCTAATTTTTTAAATATGAAATTTATTCCTTTCCCGCCCCCAGTTATTCTTACATCTGTTAAAGGTAAATATGACGACAGGTCTAAAAAAACTTCATGTTTTGTCGAAGAATACGGATTCAAATATGGAATTGGATAAGCTTCATATCCCCTTACATCAGAAGCTTTTTGCTTTTTTAATAATTCCCTGAATTGCTTTTTCCATTCTGGACTGCTTTGATTTACTCCTTCTTTCAGTGAAAAAGTAATTGACTTAGGTTTATTTCCAGACTCCAAAAGCAGATTCGATAAAGGAGAATCGCTGAGATTTCTTATTCTATATCTTACAAAATAAATTTCATTGACTTCAATTAATTCAGAAGTTGAGTCTGTTTCACGTGCTTTTATTTGAACTTTATTAGCAATTGGCCCAAGCATTTCTTTGCCAAATACTTTGGTGTTAACCAATTCGACGCATTCAACAAATTGAATCTTTTCTTCTTTTTGAAATTTTTCCCTTCTTTTTTCGATTATTAGTTTACCTAAAAAACCTAAAATTGCACCAAATATAACTCCTATTAGTGGCCCAGCATAAGTCCAAATATTTAGAAAAGATAATTGTTCAGTTTGGTTCATTTACAATTCCATGATTATAAGGGGATTTTTGGTTTGAAATTAAAATTCAATATTCTAATAGCAAAACAAGTTATACAAGAATACTCAATAATGCGACAATTATCATCACAGCATGTACATATTGCTGAAGCCTTGTTCGATTTAACAAATCTTTATTACTTGCAATTTTTCCAACTGATTCGTTTATCTCGTTTAAATAGGGTGAAAATATTTCACGTGCTTTCTTTGCTCGAGCCTGATGCATTTTTACAAATTTTCTTGATTTCCATGCATACAGAAGCGCAAATAGGTTAATAGCAATAATTACAATAGGAAGAATATATTTACTTAAAGAATTTATATTGACAAGACTACTGTACTCAATTGCAAAAGCAGCAGTACTGATTCCAATTATTACATTAGTCATTGTTAGTCTCTGCTGTTCTAGTTGAGTTATCCGCTCATATTGAAGTTGATGATACATGCGAAAATCAGATTTTTCATCTGATGAAATTTTATTGTTATTCATTTTGCTGTACCTCGATTCTTGTAAATTGATCAATAAACCGACTCCAAAAATGCCTCATAATATCATTCTAAGTCCTTAGCTCATATCGTAGTTATAATCTTAATGAAATCTCTCAAAACTTATCACAGTATTCAGGCTCACCATCAGGCACTTTTTCCAATAATTTTTCAAACTCCTCCCTGGTTGGAGCATGTTTGGCTCGTTTCGATAAATAATCGCCCCTATACTCAACAAACTCTTTTCTAAATCTGGAAAGATCAAGCGTCTCATGTTTTATATCAAGATTGATATTCCAGACCTGCATATCGGTAGTACCAAATAGTATACCGATTCATTCTTTTGATCTCCGAACAATGATTAACGATCTAAGATTTTTGATTTATTTTTGATTTTATGAACTCGACCTATTTATATTCTTCTGTGCAGTTTCAACACTTTTTACAAAGATAGATATTAACTCGTTATTCTCAATTAGTGCTTTGTCTATTTTCTCTTTCGTTTTGTATAGCTTTGCTCGTTTTATTATTTTTAAGCAAACAAAAGATTCTCTCAATTCTTTTAACACAACTTTTATTTTATGAACAAAGTCTTTTCTGGATTCAGCACTTTGCGCTTCTCCATAATTCAAAGAAGGCGAAGTCCCCGAACGAACCAACTGACCTGCGAGATGATTGGCTGCTTTTGTGTTCGGCATTTCATTTATGATTTCAATGATCAAAACAGAAAAATTTATTAGCCGCTCCTCTAAATCATGTTTGTTCATTGAGCAATCCTTCTTAAATCAGAAATCGTTAATCCTTGTTCTGAAATCTTTCGCAAATCAAAAATCGTTAATCCTTGTTTTTAAATCCTTCGCAAATCAAAAATCGTGAGTATAACATGGACTCTATTTCCAAAATGAAGTCCATGTGTTACAGCGCCCTACTTCGTAAATCAAAAATCGTTAATCCTTATTCTTAAATCATTTTTTCCCTAAGTATAGAACCAGACGGCAACATATAATCAGCAATAGAAATCTCCTCATTAATCGCACACTTATCAGGATCCCAGATAATCATGTCTCGACTGTGGTTTATCTCATATTTCTCCCGCTCCTCTGGCGAAGCATTGTACAAAGTTGGAATCCACCAGAGTGGTATAGAAAGAATGCGCTCATCCTTCAGCTTAATATGGACATAATCCTCATCAAAGCGAACCCGATGAATTCGAGTTTCAGTCGGAAATGTATAAGCTGAAATAGGATATTGAACTTTGTAACGCTTTACTTTGAAAATTTTATCAATTGTCTCTACCGCTGTATTCATACCATTGCT
>JAFGIK010000005.1 GCA_016929645.1 Candidatus Dojkabacteria bacterium | reverse complement strand
GTGAGAGATATTATTGAATTTAGATACTTCAACAATTCTCTCACTTTTTTATCCTTTTTTCTGCAACATGTTTCCCAACTTATTCATTATTGTACTGGTTCCCATTGCCTGGTAAAAAGTGTTACTAAAAGAGAACAATTATAAAATGGTTACATAATAATTACTGATTACCGAATTAAACTGCTTAGTTTTTTGTTATCTACTTTTACATTAGTTATTCTGTGGTGTCCCTTTTTAAACCATAACTAACCATTTACATACTACATTAACTATTTTGCAGACTTAAAGATAGTAAAGTGAAAATTCATAAACACAATATATACTATTTTAACAATCGCGGAAGGTAATTCCACAACATCTTGTGCATATCTTTCAATCCATTTGATATTATTTCAGACTTTATCAAAATCACAGTAGGGTCAATACTTTTTAGCTCTATCATGGCAACAGTCCCGTCATAAATAAGAATATCCAAATCATTGAAAGCTATTGAAGCATCACCCGTTTTACAAATACACCTTTCTCCAATATCTTGGATAGCATTAGTCAGTTTTATTGATTTCGTGTTGCCTACAAGAATCTCCAAGATTTTTGATTCTGGATTATTTTTAAGAAACTTTTTAAACAAGTCATGAGTCGCAGGAAATATATCAAAATATCTTGTCACATTAAGAAATGTATAAATGATACTTGCATTCGAGTTTGAAATTTCCTTATATGTATTTTGCACTCCAGTAACACCCTCAAAATATTTAATTGAGAGATTTTCAGATTCATCAGATTCTGGTAACAATTTCTGAATATTTTTCACTATTGAACCTAATTTTTTCTGTTTCTTTTTTATATTGCTTAGTCGATCTTCTAGTTCAATAGCTTTGTCACTTAATAGCAAAGACAACTTCAGAGGAGTTTCAGCCGTAAATAATTTCGTGCTTTTCCTAACAGTCTTAGAAATCAAACCTTTATTTGATAAACGATGAAGATGTCGATCAACTGTTGTTCTTGGAAGTTCTGTTTTTCGTGAGATTTCTGATATTGAGCAGCTACCTACTTCTAAGAGTTTAAGATAAATCTTAGATTCAACTGAGCTCAATCCAATTGATTCTAAGTATTTTTGAATTTCATTGATACTCATTTCAAGATATTTGATCAATGTTATATTTTATTACCCAGATCGGTGGGTAATATTAAATATTCAGGATTGTACTTGTGAAACCATAAAAATACAACACTATTAAGTAATAATTAATTCCAAATAACCAGTCTAGCCGGACACAAAGGCATTATTGTAAACTTCTTATTATTACATATGACTAACCCGACATTTTTCTAGTCATTAATACAAGAAAGATTCAGATAACATTTGTTATTCTATATATTTACTTGTTTTCCAAATGTCAGGTTAATCGTGGTTGTTGAAATCTAAATTTTGGTCGTTTGTCATAAACGATTAGAAAACTGCTCATTTCAACTTGAGGGATCAAATCAAGTTGATGAATCAACGAATAAAGTTTTTTAATGATTATTTTTATGGCAAGAATAACGAACAACAGCGATGTCGGACACTTAATCAAGTTTTATCGAGAAAGAAAACATATGACTCAAATTAGACTGGAAAATCTAACAGCTCTTGGAAGCGGAACCGTAGCAAAAATCGAGAATGGTACAAGAAGACCCAAAAGAGAAACTATTGTATCCATAGCCCAAACATTGCAATTGAACGCAAAAGAAACAGCCCATTTGTTAGGCATAAATTTATATGCAAGGTAATTTCGAAAAATGATGAACAAAACTCCATCATCAACGGTTTACGACGACATGTTAGTTATTCAACAAAAAGATTTTGAAGCTTACAGAAAAGGAAAAGATGTTCCCAAAATAGACCAGATTTGGAGAAACCATACGAATAAACTTGCACCGGAACAACGAAAGGAAGCATTAAAAAAAGGTTACAAAATAGTTAAGCACGACTCATTACATGAAGACTCAATAAGTATACCAATGAAGCTTATTTCCAATAATCCATCAAAAGAACTAATAAATGAATTACAAAAATACGACGCGCCAATATTATTAGTCATAAAAGATTAATTTATATTTATTTTTAAAAATTGCCCATAGGTCTTTAATGTATATTGGAGTCTGAAAGTATAGCGTTAGTCTAAAAAAGCGGGGGAAGGACTAATGCTATACTATTAGATATTGGTATATTGCGACAACAACGCTAAGGGTTCACAACAATATAGCGAAAATCACAAAAACAGGACACAGGTTACAAACCACACCAACAGCTTATCCATTATTGATATTTTGTTAAAATTACACAGAGAATCCCAAGTAATTTTTTAATCAAAGGCACTTCAAAATCAATATAACTCTTATATTTCCGCAGTCCAATAAAATATCCAAGATAATGCCCAGATTCGTATATAGGAATGCAAACTTGAGTATTGTTTTTCAAAGCGGCATCGGAAATAAACCCTTTACCACCAAAGGCAAGCGATTTTGAACATTCCTTTCTTTCGTATATATTTAATGACATATCATGCAATTGCTGAATCACTTTGGATTTTATGTTTTTTAACCATGAAGAATAATCCAACGAGGATGGGGACGGGGACGGCGATGGGACCGGAGCCGAGGCCAAGGCCGGAGCCGAGGCTGCAGACGAGACTGGATATGAAAATACCATTACTTCTTTACTTACTTTTATAAAAATTGCAGCTGAATCAAAATTAAATTCTTTTGAAATAATTTGAGCTATTTTCATGTAACCTTGCTCAATTTTCTTGTTATTTAAAAGATCAAGTACACTAGAAAATTTATCAAAAAATTGCAAATCCAAACCCCAAAGTAAAAATTTTTGAGAATTACTTAGATTCAGAGCATGAGCAATCTTATTCAGAGTTTCTTTTGTAGGATTAACTTGACCGGACTCAATTCTGCTTAAACTTCCAAAAGATGCATTGATATCCATTTCCAGATTGAATTGACTTATATTTCTTTGTTTTCTTAAAGCTCGAATTATTTGTCCGAGATTTCTTTTTTCCATTTAATTTGCTTACTTAACCTAATAATATATAAGTGATAAATAGGCACAAAAAAGTTACTGCTCCTGCAGAATCAACAAAAAAATAATTTGATATAAAAATAGGGAAGAACAAGATAGCTTGAAATAACGAGCTCAAATATAGTTGCAAATATGTTGCAAGAATAAACAATAACTATAATTTATCAGCATACAGGATATTAGTAAAACTCATTTACCAACCTCACAATAAATTTATATTTATTTTTGCCTCTTGCTACAGTAAATTCTGGTATTTCAGGTAATTCGAAAGAATCAACAGGCCCCTTAGCATATATTACATATTTATAGCCCTCATAATTAAAGATAACTAAGTACTCAGCTTTTGCAGAAGCAATTTTTTGCTCTGATGAAGTTAACCAATACCCATATTTCTCAAAAGGATCAAATCTGTACACTAAGGCAGATAATTCAACTCCATCAAATATTATTGAATAAGTAGAAGGAGGATCCACCTTATAACCATACTGAAAATTATTATTCGAGTAGATAATTGTTGAATTATCTGTATCTGCAGAGAAAAGACTTACACCAATATTTTCTTCCGGGTTATATAGATCACCTTTATTAATTCCTTGCGATGCTAATTGAATAATCCCTTTCTCTGGCCTACCTGCCATAATCGAATAATTGACCCAGCCATCATCATCAGAAGCAATTGCAACAATGGGTAGAGATATAAGCTTTGAAATTTCAGAATTTATCCTTCCCTCAAGAGTATTATCAACAACCTCTAGTCCCAAAAAATCCAAATTAAACAGATCTTTTACATCTTCATACTTTTCAAAGCTTCTTGTTATAGAGTACTTGTATGTTTGAACTAAGTTTTCTTTTTTTGCATCACCAACATAATAATTTTCTTGAACAATATTAAAAGTATCTGAATCAACCAGTGCAACTACAACTAATTTTTCTTTTTGAGAATTTTCCTCTATTTGGCCATAATTATTAAAATTAAGGCCACCTTGCTCTGATACAATTTGTTTCTTCACTTCATCTAAATTTGATAGACAGAAGCTCTTGGATTCCCAAGATACAATATAATAATTTTTTCCATCAATCTCTCTTTCTCCCAAAAATTGCTGGTTGTAACCAAAGTACGAGTCGATTGTTCGGTTATTGTAATCATTAACTTTGTATTCCAGAAAATCTCCTAATTTATCATCATCTTGCTTGTCTATATGATCACTTTGATATTGATAAAAAAGACTTTGATAATCACCTGAATCACGAATATCAACAGAAGCACTTATCACTTGATTGTCTTTATCGTAAGAAATTTCCCTTACAGCAACAATATTTTCACTAAAAGAATAAAACATTGTTTTTTCTGAGTATGCAATTGGCGGGTACATAACTTCTTCAAGTAAAGGACATCTATCCTTGGCTACTCCAGTAAACATTCTTTGTTCAATTTTTATGAAATTGCTGTTTTTCCCTGAAAAAATATCAGAAATGTTGGGCTTAGGGAGGTTATTTATATCATTTTGCTGCATTTTCGCAAAGATTCCTTCAGGTTTAAGAGATGGAGCATCAGGTTCACCAGAAGTTCGGCTAAAGATAAGACAAGCAACAATTACCACAAGCGAAATAAGAAGTAATTTTTTATGATTTAGAAAACTAAGAAAACCAATAAAATAGATTGCAAGGCTAGGAGATTTTCTTGATAACAAATTACTTCGTAGCTTTTTTCTGAATTGATTTGAAATCGTCGAGTTTTTCGCACTCAATCGTAAAATTTCAACAACATCTTGATTTTTTACCATTGTTGTTTAGAACTCAATTTAACTTTTTTATTTATTAAATTCCTCGCACTTCGAATTGCCCTGAATTGCCTGATTCGTACGTTTTCCGGACTTATCTTTAATTCGCGACTTATCACTTTAGTATTTTTTTCCTCAAGAAATCTTTTAACCAAAATTTCTCTGTATTTTTTTGCTAATTTGCTTAAGACAAGTTTTATTGAACTCGCAATGTTTTTGTGCTTTTCGTATGAAGTCTCTATATTTTCACTTGAAATATTTTCGATTTCACTATCTCCAGAATTAGAATCCTCAATGAAATCATCATCAACATTAACTTCATATGATTCCTTATTTTTGCTCCAGAACTGCTTGATTTTGTTAAATGCTACCCCGACAATAAAAGTTTTAAGTTGAGATTTATGGTTATACTTGCCGATATTATCCATAAGCCAGAAAAATGTATCACTTGTTATGGATTCGCTTTGCTCCTTGCAACCAATTTTTGAGTAAATAAATCTATAAACGTCAGATACATATCTATCGTAAATCTCACCAAAAGCATCTTTATTATTCTTGTCTATATAAAGATCTATTAATTCACTATCTTTTAAATCTTTAATTTTTACCATTTAAATGAAGTATAAATGAATTACATATATATATCACAGACTGTTACAAAAAGGGGTTGGGAGGTTGAGGTTTGTGTTGGAGATTAAGGTTGGGATGTTTGGATGTTGAGGTTGGAAGGTTGATAATGCATGAGGATAGAAATTTGATAAAGTAATTTAAAAATGCGAGAAAGCACAGACACACTTAATTTGAAAGTCCCTGAGTCTGAATCTCAGCTTCATTAAGAATGAAACAATTTGGCAGCCAAAAATCGAGGAATGATGAGGAATTAATTAGAAAATTATGAAAAATTGATGGGTGAGTGTGGAAAATACAAAGTTGCAGCTTCGACAAAAAGTGAAGCTCCGAGGGTTAATAATCCTCGGATAGCCACTAACCTCATTATATTTGTACTTTTATGAGAATTAATGATGATTAAAATATTATATTTAAAGCGCGTCTCTTCAGATGCCTTCATTATTAGTTTTCTACTGAAAATTCTGAGAAATTAAATTATGGAGCAATTAACACATCAGCCCAAAGGCTAGAGGATTCTCTTTACAACGTGCGTTGCACGTCTCCACTAATAAAAACATTTGAAGAGACGCAGCAGCAGAAAAGCACGTTAGGTGCCGCGTCTCTTGTTAAAGGAAATAGCATGCATGCTGTAAGGGAAACAGCATGCATGCTGAGACTATTGCGGATTACCTTTGACACAACGGTTTATATACCGTTTGGGGTTGCACCAAAAGGGTACATCCGGTGAAGGTACAGGCAGATCTGGCTACCGTTTGCGATCGCATGACAATTGGAAGATATATAAAACGTTGCTGAATCGGTGCACGTACTTCAGCAGTCTTTGTCAAAACAACACTGTTCGCGCTGTTTGAAAATGTCATTACGGCGGTATTGAATCCCAATGGGAACATG
>JAFGIK010000049.1 GCA_016929645.1 Candidatus Dojkabacteria bacterium | reverse complement strand
GATTATCAAGAAGCGAGCAAAGTTAGCTGGCGTAAATCCACCAACCGCGCATGATTTCCGAAGAGCATTTGCCCTGTCAATGCTCAGAAGCGGAACGGATATCTTCACTTTGGCGAAGTTGATGGGACATAAGGGGATTCATGTGCTGCAGCGTTATTTAAAACAAACGAATGAAGATGCTGAAATAGCTCATAGGAAAGCAAGCCCCGTTGAGGTGGGATTGCACCAATCCTACTAATTTGGTGAAGAAATTTAATACAACTTGAATGATTATCTGGGGCCCTAAATCCCATGACATGTTTTGACAACTCAAAAATTTAACTTCAAAATACAATTGATGTTATCTAAAAATTCTGTAAACATTGTTAATGAATAATAGAGCTATTTTAAAAATGTATATTTTCATTTTTCAATCAATATTTCCATAGATGGTTTACGCATTGAAGTATTATGGGAATATAATATGACTAGAATATGCAAAAATCCAATTTGACTATTATTGATAAAAAAATGATTAAGGAAAATCTGGTATCATGTCAAATCGAAGGTAGAAATTTATTGTAGTTATAGCACGGACTTTAGTTTGAAAATAGAATAAATCTCTAGTAATTGATACGTCAGAAAACTCTCTAAATTGGAGATAATCTTTGTTAGTTAGTACCTTTTGGGATATTGATTTCAAAATTTCTTTTGCAAGCTTTGTTTTATAAGTCATATTTGTGATAAAATCAATATAATCTTCCATTGGTTTTTGAATTCGATTATTCCTAAGGTCATCATATTCCTTATGTCTGAAATGAAATTTGCAACCAGAACAGTTATCTCGAACATAAGTTAACTGACTTTCTGTTGATGCCATATTAGTATCATGAAATTTTTCACTTATTATTTTATTGACTTCGAATATATTTAGTGGTCTTATAAAGTTGCCAGTTTTACATATATATGATGCAATCTCAGAAGCAATTTGGAATGCATATTCCTGATGGTAAACTGCATTCCCTTCTAACATTTTGAGTAGTTCCTCTCCATGATAGTTAGAATAATAATGATTTCCAAAATTGATACTGTCATAAATCAGACTCCCAATGACCGCTTTGTTCTCTAATATTGGTGCCAAAAATTTATAGACAATAGAATTAATTTCATCTATGTTTTCTTCCATTTATTCTTCCTTAACTTCAATTAAAAAGTGGGTTTGAGCACTAAGTAAATCCTCATATTATTAAAAAAATATTTTATTCAATTCGGTCCTTTATCAAGTTGTTTTTCAGAATAATCTTTGTTTTCGAAGATTCTTATATAGTAAGGACACTTATTTTTCTTTATATTTCAATGACATTATTCATGATACTATTATTTTACATCTAATTACTGGAGGTCTAAATGGATGCATATTTTCTAAGGCAATTTTATCCCGAATTAATGGGTGGTGATATCGAGACTATAATTTCAAAAAGTTTTACTACTGAATCAGAATATAATAGTCATTTTTTCTGGATAAAAGGAAGTTTACTGGCAAAGAAATTTTCTGAGGATTATTTTCGATGGAAATATTCAACATCCTTTGTTGGTATAGAAGAAAGTTACAACCCATTTAGATATACGAATTTATTCAAAGGTGAAGTCAATGAACTTTTTGACAAAGAGCCTGACAACCAATCTAATGATTGGATTAACAGTCTTGTTAGTTTATTTCGAGCATGGAACTGGTTTAGCATAGGTGAATGGTTTATCGCTGAGGGCTGTTTTCGCGAAACCATTTATCAAGGAGATAAAAATTTTGACACAGCCCTTGTATTAACCACATTAGAAGATTTAGCACTTAATTACCTTATAGGTGGTAATTTTCAAGAAACACTCAATACTATTAATAAAATTCCTGCTGATATCAAATTTCCAGAAAAAGATACTTTGCAAGACAGATTTCTAACACTGGAATTGATGGCACTCGCTTATAAGGATGATTGGGAAAAAATAAAGAAAATTAAAGAAGAACGCAGGGTAGTTCAACCGCTTTATCCGAAGACAAATGGAGTGGTAGAAGGTGTCTTTAATTTCCTTATACAATATAAAAAAACTGAATCAAAACTAAAAGAGTGGAATTTTCTCTGGGAGAAAACCAACGAAATTTTAAATCAGAAACTAAACAATATTTTTTACAATAAAATAGAAATGGACTCTAACCAAGAAAAAGCAGTTAATTATAGAAAAGGCAATTTATTAATCCTTGCTGGCGCTGGAAGTGGAAAAACAAGAACGCTAACAAATCGAGCGATATCTTTGCTTAATGAGATTCCTCCCGAAAGCTTAATGGTTGTAACATTCACAAAAAAGGCAGCTAATGAGATAAAAAATAGAATCACTTCACAGGTATCTCCATCTATACACAATAAACTTAAGTTAGCATGGATTGGGACAATTCATAGTGTATGCTGGAGAATATTGATGGAGAACCCTGGTTTAGCAAATCTGCAACCAGGCTGGAGTGTACTTGATAGTTCGGATTCGTTGTTAACGATAAAACGTGCTGCTATTCCTTACAATATAGATGAATATACTCTAAAGAATATTTTTCAACTTTATAGTTATTCACGAAACGCAAATGTTGGTTGGAGGGAATTGGTCGGCTCACAGAGATACCCTTCAACAAAAAAAGTGCATATAGAGACTATTAGTAGAATAATTCAAACTTATCAAAGACGATGTAGGAGAAGCAACCGTGTCGATTTTGATGATTTGCAATGCTATGCTGTTGAAATACTTGAACAATACCAAGATGTGAGAAATATGTATCAACGCAGATTCAAGGCAATATTAGTTGATGAATATCAGGACACGAATGTAATTCAAGAAAAATTTTTACGACTATTAGATACGAATAATATTACAGTCGTTGGAGATGATGCTCAATCCATCTATGGTTTTAGAGCAGCAACGGTTGAAAATATATTAAATTTCAATTCAAGATTCAACGGTGAAATTATCACCCTTGGGAAAAATTATCGCTCAACCAAAGAAATTGTTGAAATTTCCAATGAAATAATTGCCAATAATCCAAAGCAATTTCAAAAAACCATTTGTTCAGATAGGGGGTCTGGCAACAAACCTAGATTGTATTCTGCAAGAACAAGAGCTCAGGAAGCTGAATACGTGGTTTCCCAAATTAAGTATTTCTTGAACTTAGGGATGAAACCAGAAAAAATTGCTGTTTTATTTCGAGCAACTCAGTTGGTTGCATCTTTAGAGATAGAACTTAAGGAGGCTGGAATTCCTTTCATACTTACGGGTGGGGAAGATTTCTTTAGCCTATCTCATATTAAATTTATTCTCGATATGATTCGTTTGGTCCTCAATCCCGAGGATTCAATAGCGCTGTCCTCAATCCAGAGTCTGATAGGTTTTTCAAACGAAGATACAATTGAAAAAATTGAGCAGATCTCTGAAGATAAGCAACTGTCATTCTGGGATATTCTAGATGATGTTCCAAAACCAAATCTCCCGTATAGAAAAGACGATATTAGTTCATTAATTAAATTTAGAGGTGTTTTGAGTGAATTATCGACACTTTCAAATGCTTCTGATGATGTATCAGAAATTATCTTACGGACAATTGAAATTCTTAACCCTTATTTAAAAACAAAATTCCACAATACTTGGGAAAAAGTTGAAGAAGATTTCATAATTCTTGCAGACATCGCCTCTAATTTTTCTTCTTTAGCCGATTTCATTAATACCCTCTCTTTAGACCAGTTTCAGGAAGAACAAAATCCACCTGATTTTCACCCAATTAACTTATCAACAATGCATAGTGCAAAAGGATTGGAGTGGGATGTTGTATTTATTATTGGTCTGGTAGAATTTTGGTTTCCTCTGAAGTGGGCAATTGAGGAAACTGGTTCTGACGAGGAAGAAAGGCGTCTTTTTTATGTGGCAGTAACAAGAGCTAAATCGGAACTTTTCTTGACAACTTATGCATCCTCCCCAAACCGTTATGGCAGAATAATGTCACAGGATATGTCTCGTTTTCTGCGAGAATTACCAAAGAATTTATTGATAATTGAGCAATGATTTAGGAGATGTTATGGTTCAATTGACTTATGATACAGATTTTTATTCCTTTCGAAATTGGGAAATTGTTGATGAATATGATAGGCGTTTTAAAATCATAGATGGAAAAGCACTTTTCGAAAATAGACTTGAGAAAGATAACTCAATTTATATCTCTAATGTAAAACGAATAGAAGAACTGGCACAATACCCAACTTACAAACTTTCAATCTCAATGAGTGGATATGGACCCTATTTAGTCTCATGGTTTGGTGTGGTTTTCGGTTATAAAGACCAAGACAATTATCTTTCATTAATAATCTATCCAAAGAAATGTTCTTATGAAGTAATTAAGGTTTTTAAAGGCGAAAGAATTATATTAGAGCCCCTCACATTATTATCCCCATATTTCGTTGCAGAAAATGAATTTAAGATTTCTGTGGAATATTTTAACACCTACTTCAGAATAAAAATCACTCATAATGGTACCCACCCAAACTTCATACGATATTATGAAAAACCATTTGGAAATATTATAGGTTTTATTACAAGTCCTTTAAGCCGGATATGGCTATCTAGATTTATTATAAGTCGTGGCTTTTATGTATTAGCCAATGGTGAGTTAATCGATATTTCAAAATTAAGGCAGCGATGCACAATTCTAGTTTGGCAGGGGAGAGAAAAATTACCAATAATTTGGGATGGAACAGACTCCTGTGTTTACAAATTTTCTAAACGGTTCGAGGAGTATAATACTGTTGTGGTTTTGCCAGGTTATTCGCAAACTAAAGATTTGGAAAAATATTTAGGGAATGATATTACTATCCCTTACCTTTTTAGACCACAGTTGGCAATATCAAATAATTCCACAAAAGGTTATCCAAAATCCGAAAAAACATTGGGCTTAAAAAATGAGGACTTAGAAAAAGTCATTCTTACTGATGTAAATGGAAATCTAGTGAATTTGGATGAAATATCAAACTGCACTTTAAGTGCTATTGATAAAAAGGGAAATCTTTATACGTTTACTTGGGATAGAAAATTATTTAATCGCGAACTAATTGCGGATGGTGTAAAACTAGGTTTTATTTTTAGAATTCCAGATTAATGTTATCCGGATTTTTGGTGATAATAATTTTTCAACTATATTGATGAATAAATTTCATAATGGATGTTTACTCAAGGTGGTCATTTAGTTGCTTAATTACGATTTTTGATTATTCAGACTTAATATCAATCAAGCGTTTTAATCTTATGAAAGTTGGGCTATTCTTTCCCCCAAATATTTTTTGATTATGATGTTAGGATTTTTTATAGGCACTTTTCAAAAAGAATGTTACATTGACAAGCATATTCATCTAATTTCTATTAGTTGTTTGAAATTGATTGTAATAAATACGATAGAATATATTTATAGATAAACAAAGAGTCTCTTGGAGGGAAAATGGCTATTCCTGATTTTCAATCGATAATGCTACCTCTACTCAAATTGGCTGGAGATGGTGAGGTACATAATTTTCATAATGCAGTGGATAAATTAGCGAATGAGTTTGGTTTATCTGAGGAAGAAATATCCTCATTAATTCCAAGTGGTCAACCCAGATTCGAAAATAGAGTGGGTTGGGCAAAAACATACTTAAAAATGTCCGGATTAATTACCTACCCAAAAAGAAGTCATCTTCAGATAACACAAAAAGGAATTAAAGTTCTTGAGGAGAACCCTAAAAAAATAGATATCGAATATCTAAAGAGATTCCCAGAATTTGTTGAATTCCGAAAAGGTAATCAAACTGAGGAGGAACCACCTGAAGGAAGTGGTGAAGAATTAACCCCTGAAGAAGCTCTTGAAAATGCCTATCAGAAAATTAGAGATGACCTTGCTGATGAATTGCTTGAGACGGTTCTAATTAGCCCACCTGGATTTTTTGAAAAACTTGTTGTTGATTTATTAGTTGCTATGGGATACGGTGGTACACAAAGAGATACTGCTCGTGCAGTGGGAAAATCTGGAGATGAAGGCATAGATGGGATAATTGATGAGGACAGATTGGGATTGGATACTATCTATGTTCAAGCTAAGCGATGGCAACGAGATTCAAAAATTGGCAGTCCTCTGATTCGCGATTTTGTTGGTGCTTTAACTGGGAAAAATGCGCGGAAAGGTGTTTTTATCACAACAGCAGATTTTACGGATGATGCCCGTAATTTTGCATCAGGATTGGCAATCAAAGTCGTTTTGATAAATGGTGAGCGCTTAGCAAATCTTATGATTGACTATGGCATAGGCGTGATAACAAGGATAAATTACCAAATCAAGAATTTGGATTCCGATTATTTTGGTCAAGAACATTAATATCAAAAAATCAATGAAACTATAAGGAGAGGATTTTTGATGGGCTCACTATTTACCTGGATACCAATTTATGAAGAACTGGCTAGTGAATTATCTAATTGGGAAGATAAGCAGGCTGAATTAATTCATTTTCTAACAGAATTGAGTGAGCGTGGTTTTTTTAATCACCCCATTTAATGACAAGGATGAACAAGGTCAAAGATTTCTGGTTGAGGAGATAGACCCTTTTACTTTCATGGGAGTTTTCAATCGGCAAATCACTCAAGAAAATCGAATTAAAACCTCAAAGAAATAAAGTCATTCTTTAACCTTCGAGAGACAATACCCACTGATTTTGAGGGTGTACCGGTTCTCAACAACTACAGGTAATGGTTCTTTTCCTATCGGCCAAAATGAAAAATAAATGACGTCACCAAACTGTGGCACGTATTTAAGTTAGCTCTTGGAGATAATCCATTTGAAAATCCGGATTTCCTCACTGCTTTCAATGAAGAATTAGAAGTTAGGGGGACAAATTTAAATTTAACTATGGGGTTATTCTGGATTAGACCAAACACATTTCTAGGTTTGGACCAAAATAATCGTTCTTATTTAGATGTAAAAATCCCAAGCAAAGGGCTATCGCCTGAGTTTTATGTGGATGTTGTTATGAGGACCACGATTTCCGAAAAATCAATTCCCCAAATATCTTATGAGGCTTGGTTGACCCAATCACCTTCTGGTACCCCTACACCAAAACCAGATGATATTGATTGTTGGCTTGTCAGCGCATACTGGGAGGATAATGACCCACCTGACCAAACAGAGCGATTTTTAGAAGAGGGTGTGTGGATAAATCGGCAAGATGACCGGTACATTGATGTGGTTAATTCGTTGAACCCAGGGGATAAAATAGCTACAAAATCCAACTTCACCCAAAAAAACAACTTGCCCTTCAATAACAGAGGCAATACTGTCATAGGATATTATTTCAAAGCCATTGGAACAATTGTTGATAATTTCAAGGATGGTAAAACCATTGAAGTAGAGTGGGACCCAAATTTTGAACAAAAAAATTAGGATTTTTATACCTATATCCATCCAATCTGGCATTTTCATGATTATGAGAACAGACCGGAGCAGCAGAGGGCGGTTGACCAATTAATTAATTTTCTACTTCACTCAATCGCTCTAAATATTTCTAATACAGGAGTGATGATTTTATTGATAATGTCTTCACTTGTATTTACCTCATACAAATTGGTTTGAAAGAAATTTCCCTTAAACCCAGTATAAGCATCCTCATAATTAATAGAATTATCTCCAGTAAAAATTTTCGTGTTGTTGTATTCAATATGTCGGATAAGTTCTTCAAATTTAGAAGGGTAATTCCTTTGTTTATCAACAATATCATAAATCACACCAGCATAAATATAGGGCTCAGAGATATCCTTTTCATCGAGAACCACTCTTATCTGGATAACTTTTAGACCATCCGAATATTTTGTTGTTGTTCGACCTCCAGTTCGTCTTGTCCATTTCTTTGGAACAAAAAACACTGACAAGAACCGTGTCAGCCAATACATTACAAGATTTACATCCAATCCTTGGGACCCTCTGCTAGTGATTTGATAACCCCCAGGTTTCCCAATGAGAAACTCCTCTTCCTCCTCAGCCAGCAAACCTTCAATTTCCTTAATTAAATAGGAGACTTCAACATAAAGTTTTTGTAGAAAATCAAAGGCTATCTTAGTTTGTAAAACAATTTCATCCTTATTCATTATTCACCGCCTTGAAAAAGATTGTGTGCATATTTTCAGTTAGTAGTTTTTTTGAATGGAGATTGAAAATAAATTTCTTATTTGAATGGAAAATGATACCATCAATTAGTTTCAATTTGGGAGTATTACATAATGTAGTAGTAAATCCAATGAAGTCACCTCGATATTGAGCAGTTGAGGGATTAAGAAACAGATACATGGGTGGTTCTATTAGTAAATCCTGTCCAGAAAATATCTCTTTGCCAGCATATTTCCGTAATTTTTTCCTTACTAATAGGCTATGTAAATCTTCCGCAAATAATAAGGTTTCAGACCTCAGAATACCATAATTGCTAATTATTTCTTCTATAAGTAGTGCAATTTTATGCCAATTTATCCAAATAATTTCAGGAAGAGAAATATTAGAAATTTCATTTATAAATTGATGCCTGGAATAATGGGCTGTGACAGCAATTAATTTAAAAATCTTTTTTAGATTTCTTGCTTCAAGGCTACCACCTTCCCATTCTCTTATCAATTGGTGTTGTGTTTTCGCTGTTGCAAGCCCAAAGTGTGAATCCAACTTTGCTTCAAATAATAAGTAATACTTCCCTATAATAATCACCAAATCTGGTTGTGTGCCATCTCCATATGTTGGCCAAAATATGAATTCTGCCTTTTTTGCTTCACTTTGATTTACATCTAAACCCAATAATTTTATAAATTGATACAAGAAAACTTGCCTATCTGAGTACTTAAAAAACGAGAAAACATTGGAAGTCAGAATGTCTTCTTTTTGAGAAAGTTTTCCATTCAGTTCTGCAAGATACATATTTAATTCCGTTTTTTGTTAATCCAATTGGAAATCGATAGCTCGGCAATCAATACTATAATTTAACAAATTATAAATCTTTATTTATTACAGATTAATCCTGCTTGAGCAAAATGAACCTATTTCCTCAAAATAAGCATTTGAGACACCTCTTGTAGCGGGATGCTTGCTAATTATCAAATTAGTTTCTTCAGAACTTCCAAACATGAAACCATTTATTTCTCTGAATTTTACATGATTTCCAGCCACCTGCTGCCAATATGGATAATAGCTCTTCCCAACAAACACGACTAACGCCGGTTTGTTGACTCTGATTCGAGAGTGAATATGTTTGCACCGCCAGGGGATACAATACTTCCTGTAAACCTCACGATTTCTTAGGTAGGATAAATTTGACCATTGGCCATAATTCCATACTCTTGTGCTTGGTGAAGGTAGAGGGAGAAGTTCCAACAAACACGTTTCACTCGATTTTCTACCAATGATATCCCTCTGATAAGCTCTGACATGTTCAACAGAGGTTGGTTTTCCCTGAGAAGCTAGGATGATTCTCGCTTGCTGCATCCAGGTTCGCTGTAATTTAACTGGGTTATTGAAATATTCTGGATAGTTAATCCTTATGTGAAACTCATAGATATCCACAAGCTCTGTTTCCCCTAGTTCACGCCATGCACCCAATCTCAACAGTACACGCTCGAGAGTGTTGCCACCACCTTCCTCCATTCCAACAAACCAATAATCGCCTGAGTAGTTGCCTGAGCCATAAAAGGTGGCTATGAAATGTTCGAGCAGGGCATCGTTT
>JAFGIK010000048.1 GCA_016929645.1 Candidatus Dojkabacteria bacterium | reverse complement strand
TTGTTTCAGTGTTGCCTGATGCTGTTCCATCAGGCGAGCAAGTCGTTGGTGCTGGCAGGAAACGATAAAATATAAAGTACTTTTCTTGTGTGAGAATTGTGCGTCACACGCGCTTCGAAAATCGCAAGGATGATAATTTTCTGTTCTCGCGTTCGAAAAAGATAATTCTCTCGCCCCTCAAGTAACGGTTGCTTTTTTGGGAATCGTGATAGTGTTGGGAAAAGAATTTCAGAATCGATTGAAGTATCAGTATTCCACTGTTCTATAAGATAAGGAATCGATTTGTTTTGTAAGTGTCGGTTGTTATTTTTAGTTTCTTGCACCAACATGCTGCTGCGCCTGACTGGAACAGCCGTTTGTTTTGGGCAGATTTTGGCGCGATGAGAAGTTGTTTTCTTTTTTCAGTGTTGCCTGATGCTGTTCCATCAGGCGAGCAAGTCGTTATGTGTAAAAAATCAATCCCATAATTTATTTATACTATTTCTGTAAGTCTTTTTTGGTAGATTTTTACATTTTTGACTGATTATGCTTTCAAAAGTTGAAATATTCAATGAAAGATTTTAATTATAATTAATGGAATTGGTGAGCAAAAACATTGGATTGCCTAATCTTCATTTTATTCAAGTGCAATTTGGCTGCAAAAAGTAGTTTAATTGCACTCTAAAAAAAAGTCCGGTGACTTCTTGTATAATAAAATCGGACTACCTTTTCGATTTATTAGATTCAAAATAAAATTAATCTTGTTCCAACCAAATTTAAATTCTAATCAATATTTATGGAGGAGAACAATGTCTTTAAAAACGTTATCAAAAATCGTTCTCATTCTTTTGCTTGTATTCCTTTTCGTAACCTGGTGTACAAAAATAGACAAGTCTTTTGATCCTAATGATGATAATATCAATGAAAATATCAATAGTAGTAATATTATTGATGAGACAGGAATAGAGTTTGCTCAAGATACTACAAGCCTAGCAAAATATACAGCTGACGCAGATGTCACATCTCCAGGAGAATTCGAACGCTTCCCATCTCGTTTACAAGAGTGGAAAGATATGGTTGATAATAAAGCATATTTTAGAGACTTATGGGTTGCACAAATAACCTACATAACCAACGCAAATGATGGTGACGAATGGACCTGCAAAGCATATTTACCAGATGGCAGTACAAGGAATTGGGGTAGTGCAAAGTTTTATAGCGAACATAACGGCCAGACAAATTGTTTTGTTACGTCTACTTGGACGCGATGCAATACTGATGATATAACTCTGATTTGGTACACGAAATCACAGTGTGCACCTACAGGTGAATGGATTTTTGAGCAATATTATAATGGTCTAAAAATATCATCAGAATCTTTTGAACTTTTACCACATCTACCTCCTGAACCTCCAGATTGCGTACCGTTGCATGCTCAAAAGACTTCCCATAACGCAACTATTCCATACGACCATCTTCCAGGCGTAACGATTTATAATGTGGGATGCGCTTTAACAAGTGCAGTGATGTTGTTGGGATATTATGGAATTGATACAACCCCAGAAGGACTGAATGAATATTTAATTAATTATGTAGATCCAAAGGATCCAACTATCCGGGGATATGGAGAGGAAGGGGAAATTAACTGGCCAGTTGCAATTACTAAATTCTCAAATGGTTCAGTCAAATACATTCGCGGGGAAAGAAATGCTATTTTTGGATCAGGACTTGACGACAAATTACTAAATACTATTTGTGAAATAGGACCACAGATCTTAAACCTAAAGTATTGGAAAGGCTTAGGTTTTGGGGATCATTTTGTAGTTGGTACTGGTAGGGTAAAAGGCAAAGACGATTGGCACATAAGTGATTCCGTAGACGGCCAAAATAGATTTCTTTCAAACTGGTCTTCAAATTATTGGAGTGTCAGATGGTGTGAGGGGCCAGAATATGTATATGAAGACTTCTGGTGCAGAATAACTTTACATTTTCATTCACCAGGTGATCTTGTTGTTACCGATCCTTCAGGCAAGAAAGTAGGCTATGATCCTATTTCTGACATCACCTTTAATGACGAAATACCAAATTCCAATTATGATACAATCGTTCTTTCTGATCCCGAGTCAGATCTCATGTTACCCGAAACAAAAGAACTCGAAATCTGGCGTCCTATCGAAGGTGAATATGAACTTCAGATTATCGGTACAGGTACTGGTAACTACAATCTAGAAATATATGCAACTGATCGTGAAGGATCATCATCAGCTGATAGATTTTCCGAAGTTCCAATATCACCAGGGAAAATTCATACTTTCTTATTTGACTATTCTCGTGAGTCGGGTACGTTTTTGGATACTTATGGGGTCTTTGACGGCAAAGGACAAAGACCGAGGGATGTAAACAAGTTTTTGTCTTACAGTCAACCAACACAGGTAACCACAGAGCTAACTTCTGGGGAAATGTCGTACGAACTAATTCTAATTTACAGTGAAAATATTAATCCAAGTACATTTACAGCTGACTTAAATGGTCAGGATATTTCCAACTTTTTTGATCCTGCACCTAATAAATATGAGATCGTAAATATTGACTTATCGATGGGCAGAAATACGCTAATATTATCGGTCGAAGGCACCCTCGACTCAGGGAGGAGCGCGACTGACAAGGACAGGTTGGTATTTATTGTAAAATAGTACATTTGATAGTAATAATTTAAAGTAGCCGCACAAGACAATAAGCTAAAAATCATTATTATTGTTTCGAATTTATATTATTTATAATCTGTACGGCCTATTTTACTTCGCCAGAAGTTGCGATCCTTTTTTATTGTAAGTCCAAAAGGCGTAACTAAAACCACATAACAAAAAAATGCACCGGATTTGAACAGCCGATTCTTTTAGTCGTTATTCGGGGGATTAGGTCAATCAACAACAGCATCGAGCTTCCTCGCTGCTGTTCAAACCGGTGATTTTATTGTTAGCGGGCGACACGAAGTCGCATAATTGACTGTTTGTAAATGACTTATTGTTATTTGACAAACCTGATATGTTCCTATCAGTACCCTACGG
>JAFGIK010000047.1 GCA_016929645.1 Candidatus Dojkabacteria bacterium | reverse complement strand
TATGTCAACCTGATCCGTCCGGCGGTTGCCCAGGAGGACGAAGAGGCGTTATTTGTTACACAGGACGGCAGTCGGTACACCCGTGAAGGTATGTCGACGCTGATCAAGACTAAACTGCAAAAGGTTGGTGTTGAAGGGCATTACGGACCCCACAAGCTGAGACATACTTATGCCACAAATTATCTGCGCAACGGCGGGCAGCTAGAGCAGCTGCGGATCGTGATGGGACATCGGGATATTTCCACCACCCAACGATATTTATCTCTAATGCCGGAAGATTTGTATAAGGCGCAGCTGACGGCAAGTCCTTATGATCGAGCGAAAAGGAACTTGTAATATAAAGACAAATGGTAAATATCATCCGATGTTTTAATCAAACATCGGATGTCTTTCTTATTTAAGTTTAAGGGTAAAATTGTCGATTAAGGTTAACTAAATGAGATTGCATTAATGTTGATGTCAAATAAGAGGAGTTATCATGACATTTGTTGCAGCTAGGTGTCCCCAATGTGGTGGTGAAATACAACTGGATGATGCAAAAGAGACTGGTTTTTGCATGCATTGTGGCAGTAAAGTTGTAGTAAAGGAAGCAATTAAAGCTGTCAGGATTGACAATTCCCATATGATCGACAACTGGATGAATATGGGGGAACTTGCCATTGAATCTGGAAATATGAAAGAAGCATATGACTATTTTTCAAAAATCTTAGAAATTGACACGAATAATTGGAATGCGCATTATCAGAGAGGCAAAGCTGCTGGATGGCAATCGACCTTAATCAATAAAAGGTTATTAGAAACTGTAACAAGCTTTTCTAAGGCTATTGAATTGGTTCCTGCAGACAAAAAAGAAGAATTAATAATTAAATCGGCTGAGGATATTGTTTCGCTTGCTTTAGCTTTTATTTCTTTACGAACAGATAGATTTGAACAATGGCCAGATGACGATGAGGTAACCGGTTTAATAAATGACATTAATTATGTTGACCAAGCCATTCGAAGATTGTCTACCGAAAGCGGTGTTTCAATTTCAGGACATCTTGAATCTATAGCAAGAAGTATTGATTCGGCTGTAAGCTCTGCTTATTATGGAAAAATATTACCTGATTATAACGGAAGTGACTATCACCCAGGTGAGTATCAATTCTATCAATATTTGGAACGAATCGATCGATGCATTAAACTTATCGAAAAAGCGATAGCATTGAGCGATGCCGACGAAGATGCGGATATTGAGAGATATAAACAACTAATATTTTTCGAGAAAAAAGCATTAGATAGTTGCTCATGGGATTATGACATATATCCTTGGGGAAAAGATTGGCATAAGAATCTACACTTGGATTTTAATGCACAAGCTCTACGGAAAGGGTGTATTAAGGACCATGAAAAAAGTATTTCAAAGATTGCCGAACGAAAACGAGCAGCACAGATAGCGAAAGAGGAAAAAGATAAACTTGAAGCCAAAAAGAAGGAAGAAGAATATTGGTCTGCTCACCCAGAAGAAAAAGCTAAGAAGGAAAAAGAAGAAGAGCTTGCTCGTGAAAAAGCTAGAATAGAAAAAGAAAGATTAGACGAATTAAGAAAGATTGAAGAAGAAAAGCAAAAAATTACAAAGAAAAAAAAGGCAACCAAGTTATTAATAATTTTTATTATTTTATTACTTGTAATCACAACATTTGTTATTGTGTCAAAAATTATTATTCCTCAGAATAAGATCAATACAGCCAATGAGAAAATAAAACAAAATCAGCTAGATGAAGCAATAATACTCGTTGAAGATGTATTACAGAGACAACCAAATAATGAAGATGCACTTGCGATTGCCTATACTATTGCTAATGAGAAAATTGATCAAAATGAACTAGATGATGCATTATTAATTGTTGACAATATTTTAATTAGTCAACCAGATAATGAAGATGCCTTACTAATTAAGTACAATATTGCTGCAAAAAATAGTGAAAATAGCCAATTTGAAAGAGCTGTTGAGATTTTTAATGCGCTTGGTGATTACAAGGATTCGAATCAGCTAAGTATATATAATACGTACTTAATTGCAGAAGAATCTTTTAATAACAAGGACTTTCCAAGTGCCATAAATATACTGGAGACACTAACCTCCTTGGATGAGGCAAAGGATCTCCTAAATGAGACAATATATCAATATGGGCTACAATTAGTTGGTGAGGAAAAATTTGATGAAGCGATATCTTTGTTCTTGAGTATAGTAGATTATAAAGATACTGAGAGTATCTTGTTTACTTACGAAATTAGTGAAATTAAAGCTGCAGAGGTAGGGGATATAATTCTATTTGGAACAACAATTAACAATCCATCATTAATCAAGTGGAAAATCCTTGATAAACAAGGAAATAAGATATTTATAATGGCGGTTTCTGCTGTTAGTGAAAAGGCTCATAGAGGAAAAAATGATCCTGATGTAACTTGGGCAGATAGTGGAGTTAGATCATATCTGAATGGCCTTTTTTATAATAATAATTTCTCAGAGTATGAAAAAGAGATTATCTTAGAAACCCGAGTTAGCACTAATATGGGACCCAGTACAAATGACAATATATTCTTATTAAGTAAGAATGAGGTGGAAAAATACTTACCTGATATTTCAAGTCGAATTTTATCTGATAGTTGGTGGTTAAGGGATAACGGCGATTCAGCCCATGTTTTTATGACAGTAAATGGAAGTGGCTACCAGCAAGGTTTGATTTATTCGGATGGTGTTTATTCAAATGTACCATGTCTTGTACGCCCTGTAATGTGGTTAAATGTTGGGGATTAATCAAAACTGAAATTTCTAGTCTATCCGATAAGGTTTGAAATAATCAAAATTAGGATTATTCAATTTACCAATAGTTGGAATAATGATTAAGATGTTGTGATACGGATTTAAATTCTTAGTTTAACAAGTTTGTTAAATTGATAAGAATTATTAATACTTATTTTATGTGCAACGGTCTTGTAAATAATCGGAATTATTTATTTCTCTTTCCGCTTAGTTTCGATTTCAAAGTATTAAAATAATCCCAGCAGAGAACTGTAATCTTCAGGGCTCTTTGTATTATGGCACTCTGGACATTCCCAGTGTTTGTCATCTTTTGATAGCATAATTATTGGAGGGAAGTGCTGGCGGCAAATTTCGTATCCAAGGTCGGTAGCAGATTCGGACTCAGCAATTTTGAATTCTCGTTCAGCTCTTTTTAAATATTCTATTGCTTCCTCTTTTTTGGAATTATCAGGCATAAGGGAGATCAATTGTTTTATAGCTGCGATTGCCGAGCCAAAAAGGCCAATACCTTTTCCAAGAGAATCAAGATCCATAATAAAATACTCCAGAGCTAAGTATTGATAATATCTTGATAATAATTACCAACTTAAAGGTGGCACAGTATAGATGACACCTTGGTTATCACAAAAATACAAATATCCCGTGCTTGAAATGTACATGTAATCCCCAAAAGGGTTGCCTGGCCGGTCGGTTAGCCGAATTTCATCGCCGTCCGATATGACGGTCAAATCAACGGTTTCACTTGATCCATCAGACATTACTAGCTTTTGAGTGTATTTTGATCCTTGTCGACGAATCGTAAGGATACCACCGAATGAGTTGTATTCGCTATCATAAATATCCCAACTCATCTCGAAGTCACCAGATGGCATGACAAATGGTTTGGCGGTCGGCAAAGGAGGATAGATTTCACCATCACGTTCCAACTTGCCTTCATAATTCAAGTCATAAGTATATCCTTGAGAGACAACCTCTGGCATAACCAATAGTTTTCCCCCTTTGACCCAAATCGCATCCAATTTTTCTAGTATCCGTATTTTTTGTGAATCTGATATTTCCGAATACTTTTCTGAAGTCACAACCAAATCATAAACCTTATAACCTTCATAGTTTCTATCAAAAACCATGCGAACTTCGCCATCGATGTCATTAGCTTCAAGTATAGTCTTGGCTTCATCAATATATTTATTTGTAGTACAACCAGTTAATATTATTGTGAGAAGTGCGATAGACAATAGGATAATATAATTTTTAAATTTCATAAACATCCCTCCATGAACCAATTTTAGATATGCATAAATAATTGTATGGAATAAATATTATCAATATTTTACCATGTCTATTTATGAATTAGATTCAAGACCTTGTTTGCTATTGGTAAAGGAAGCACTATCTATTTTTAAGATCTCGGATGATGTCGACAGCCTTTTTCCTTTTCAATATCCACTCATCCACATCTTTATACTCCTCAGGCGGGAAAAATAACTCACCGTTGAGTTCTTTAGCCCGTCGCTCCGCTAGTTTGCGTGTTTCTTCCCTGACCCTGGGATCAGGATCGTTGTCACCGATCACCACCACATCCGCCAGTGC
>JAFGIK010000046.1 GCA_016929645.1 Candidatus Dojkabacteria bacterium | reverse complement strand
ATCCCAGCTGGGCCCACTCAAAATCAAGAAGTTACAACCTCAAAAATTGTAACTTTTTTTTTGGTGCCAGTTTGGTGCCAGGATTTGAGTGGAATATTTCATAATTTGAATAAAAGGATGGTGGCAATAAACACCATTCTCAAGTTATAAGATCTTAAAGTTAGACTGAGGCAAAAATACTGAAGCAGGCGTATAGACAACGAAGTTAGTTTATGAATACTGTAATCGGCCAAATAAACTTTGAATGGTCGTTAGTAGATCCCTTTCATAAAATTCCGTAATCCATCGAACATATTGATGTACTAGATTTGTACCTGATGTGCCAATAAGTGATTCGTACAATCTAATTTTTTCATTTCCATCCAGACTTGGATTATTACCAAAGATCTTATTTAGGGTATACTCTGAAATATTCGCAAGATCGACAAATCGACTTGAGTATTTGTCTTCAACTATTTTCAAGATATCATCAATAGAGTCGTTTTTCATCTTACCCTCTTTACACCATTGTTCAATTCTAACATCATGAGATAAAAGAAAATAAAGGATTGAAATAGTAACAGACAACATATAAGGATTAAAATGCAATGTTATTTCATAGCTACCTGACACTGCTTTCATGGGGAATGTCCTTCTTGTTACAACTTGTTTGAATTCCTCATTAGGAGCTGTAAATAATCTCGTTGCATTATTGAATGCATCCATTGTCTCGTTCTGACTTTTGCTATTTGGTGATGTAATTTCATCAACCGTGCATAAAATTAGAAATGGCAGGACTTCTCTTCTATCGTGAATCGCATTATGCATTGATATTGCAGTAGTATAAGCACATCCATCAATTTTATAAAACATAATTTGGGAAAGCATATCACCACAATCTGACTTATTTACTTTTGGTAAATCTTCCAGTCCATTAATACTATCGAACTTAGGCCTTTCAATAAGGAAATTTTTCATAATATAATATTGGAATTTAAATACCAAAGGTTATTAAATAGATTTCTACAGGTTAGGAAAAGCTATTTAAAGACATCCAATAGAGTACACACAAGTAGAATGTCAGCCGATCATTAACTTTTCATTTGAAAAAAGTTGATTAAAGATCAACGGCTTTCCTATAATTCTCCTCACCTTCTTCTCGCATAATTTTTGCACCTTCCTTGGACACATAAATACATCTCCCAGAGTAATTCCAGAAAGGTGCAGAGTCATCTATTCTAGTACCCGTATATGGACATCTTCCTCTATTTACCAATCCTTTTTCGTTAAGTAAAGAAAATATGCCAGGGTAATAGGTAACATAATTGCGGAGTAATTCAGTTAAATTTTTAAAAGCTTCTGCACTATAGGGCTTAGCAAAGCTGGTGCCTGCATTTATTTCAAGTCCTTCATTGTTCAAAACATCACAAATGTCTTGAACATAATTATTCGTATATTCTGAATAGTAATTCATAAGATGGGTTATTGGTTTAGGTTAATATTAGTTACCATAACAGTTTCGAGGATTTTTCATGAACATTTTCAAGGATATAAAGAAGGTTGCTGTCATCACAGATAAGGTTATTACAATTACAGTTTTGATTCCACATCATAAGGAGAATTGTCGCCGCAATGGAGGTATTTCTCTTACTTGAAAATGCAAAAAATCTGATATTTTGTATAATAGCAATTAATTCAGTTGAATTTGGAGGTCTATGCTGATTTGTAAGAACTGGTAGGTTCTTTTTAAAGGTTAATGAATTTGTGAGCTCATCATAGATTTTACGAAAATCTCTTTCTCCATATTCTCTAGTAAATTCTTGCAATAATGATTCACAATGATTTACAAAACTCATATTTGTATTGATTAAAGGATTTATTTAAGATTTCAATGTAATGAAAATTTTTCTCCAAATACATATCTTTAGATAGCTATTAAAGTTCAATAAAGGTCATGTTCTGCAGTCAAAAATAGTATAACTACTTATTTTCCAATAAATCCCGTAGCTACTGTTCGCTAGGATCTTTATGTTCAAGTATTTGTACGAGATTACACCTAGCTGATTTAAAGTAACTTATATTTAAAATAAAATTAGCACCCTCTAAACCATTTGAAGATGTTTTTTGGTTTGTTGCAGAATCGGTGTAAATTTAAACAAAGGTTGGTGGTGTTTAACACCATTCTTTTCTTAATCCCAAATAGAAAATCTGTTCGCCAACATTTTCCCCCTGAAATGTACTACCAATAAGCTAAATTGAGATTCTATGTGTGTTTCATGTCTTTTCAGACCTTCTTTTGAAGTGGTCAGAGAAGGACGGATTTCTCAAAATCAGACACTTGAAAGATCAATTGTGGGTGTCTTATTAATTGTGGCAAGGATTTGACTTTGACATTACAAAACTTCCTTGTTGCTGACGTTTTCAATACTTTTGATTAAAGTTCCAACCAATTCTTTGATCTTCAGAAAGTTCTCGGTTTTAATAACATCGTTCTTCTCAACCCTCATGTACAGTTTCCTATTTATCTCAACCATCAGACTCATTACATTTTCATTCTTTAGGTAAAAAGTCATTGGAACAATTGACCCTGCATAAGGATTGTTTATTTTCACAGTATACCCCAGATTTTGAAGGAAATTAACTGCTGAACTTGTGATATAATCATGTGTATGAAAATCGTCAGTACCAATGCAAAAATCAGGTCTGGGAACATACTGGTTCAGATCCCGTTTCATCGGAATCTCGGGGAAGGAATGACAATCTATGATTAACACTTTATCGTACTTTAAAAGCGCTTCAGATGTAAGTCTTTCGAATTCATCATGATGTTTCTGATAATACATTGTTTTTAAAACAAATCTCAAATCTGGCGTAATTTCTCGCATGACTTTATTATCATCTGTATGAGTATAACACATCCCCATGCCAAATTGGGCCATAACTTCCGTTTCATCATCTGGGAATCTTTCTACATCACAAAATATTCTTGAAAACGGAGTAATTACTTTTGGATATGGTAAATCAAACAGCTCATCAGTGTACCAATCTGTCAGGATTGTTATTTCATTCTTCAATACTTCTAGCCCCTGTGTAAAACCGTCCATCATTGGAATCTTGGTGGAGGAATGCGGTATATGTAAAATAATTCCTTGACTCATCTATTTATATTCTATCTAAAACATAAGAAATATCGTTTCTAATTCAAACTATCCATTACAGGAAATAAGCCAGATCTGAGATGTACATTTTAGAAATAGATTTTTTTGGATTAGGCATGCGTTAAAGTTTATTGTTGCCGCTTTTGAAACAACGGTGTGTCAAATATAAGTTTTCTTTCCAGATGATTATTCAGATTTCAGGTTGACAAATATGCTAGCATAATGCCATATTTAAATTTAAACAGATGTAACAGCAAAAGACGGAAGCGTTGCCACTTACGACCTGTCTTTATTTCAATAATTTGAGCTGCATGATAACAGATATTAACAAATTTAACTACTGCGAAGAGTGGGTCACCTGCTTATGCAAAATGTTACAATATTGACATAGAGTTACTGATCAAATTCAATCAACCTTTGCAGATCCCTGATGAGGTTGATTTTTCATTTTTTTTAATCCAGAACAATTATTATTTCTGGTCAAGGGTCAGCCAAGCCAATAAGGTTTTCATGTCTCCAGCGTCAAATCTGAGGTATCTGGTTCAAAATTCGTGAACATCTTAAACACATAAGCCAAAATATCGGATTGCCCATTAAATCTGGCTGTGACAATGTTAGTCAATCTCAAAGACTGGTTTTACATTAGCCATGTTATGAATACTCTCATCATACATCCCAACGACCAAACCACAACTTTCCTTTCACAGATCTATGCCCCTCAGATAAACAAAAGTGTCATCAGAGCCGACATGTTCGATCAAAGACATAGACTTGAATGAATTTCAATTAATACCTTTTGTGTTAATTCTAGGATCAATTTCTTTTGATTGTTCCAACATTACTGTTTCTTCTGGAAATTCTACGACAATCCTGTTCTGTGAAAATCTTTCCATTAAAGCTTTGGCAAAGGCTTCAATTTCCTCCCTGAGGATTTCAGCCCTTAAAGAGAATTTTGGATAGTTAATGAAATTAAGTTGTAAGTGAGGTTCTACCTGTCCGCTCAAAATGATTTTACATTCAGATAGACAGACACTCAGGAACAGGTTTTTTTCTTGAATCAGCATATCTTGATATTCCTGAATAAAATTAATCAGTTCATTTTCAGAAATCACATCGTCTGAGTACCCTACCTGAGTTCCAAGAGTTATTCTTCCAGTAAATGAGTTAACTGATGTCCTTTCAAAGTTCATGTTATTGTTATTATCGTTTGAGCAACAAGATCATTAAACTTTCTTCATCCATAGCCTGAAGATAATCCAACTTAATTAAGATTCAATGTTTCAGCACTAATACTAACAAAATCCTGCCACCAGATATCTCCAACTCGCCAACAATCAGTGATGTCAGTCCTATATAACTCAATTCCGATCATCTTATTGACAGAATAGTTATACAACCTAATCTCGTTTTCACATGGGCATGAAGCTGACTTCCAACCTTTCCATTTGAAATAACTGAGAGCAGTTGATACAGGTCCCATCATAAACAGATACCCATCAAACAGTCCTGCTGAATACAATCTCCAATCATCAAAATACTCTTCAAAATATAATTCATCAGAAAATGGAATACTGATATTCAATTCCTTCGTCAAAATGTAAAAAGTTTAAGTTCAATAATCGGTTAACTTTTCACATCAAGAACAATCTGGAGAGTCGGTGAATATAACATTTTTGACTGACCGCCCACATCGTTTTACCACCGTGGTGTTAACTCGGTTGGTACCCAGTTAAGGGTTCTTGATGCTTCAGGGGACAAAAATATATAGTATTTCAATATCTACCAAAGACAGATTAAATAAAAGGGAAATGAAATGTAAATGCAATGGGTTATTCCGATCTCAATAAAATTATGGCATCTTTATTTTAGCAGTAATGTCCTCAATAGTAATCAGTCCTAATAATTTCTCTTCTTTTTTACCTGTAGCGGTTATAAATAGAACATCAAGATTTCTTTTAAAAGTATTAATATATTCAATGAAGAGATCGTATGCAGCATAAATTGAAGTGTTCCGAGGGATGAATTTATAGTTCGCACGAAATTCTATCTGATTCATTAAAGCCTTAACTTTTACCTTTTCAACTATGATTGTACCATTACTTTCAAGTTGAGATGATAACCATCTTGCAATAGTATTTGTACTGATGACTTCAATGACAATACCTTTTTTATCAAAAACGGGGAATTGAGAGAATGATCTTTTTCCCATTTCCAATAGAATATCATTTATAAAATCATCCTCTTGCGCACCGAGTACCTCACACTGAAAATCAGGTATTACCTTTATAGGGTTGGTTATTTTCTCATATAAATCCTTTATCTGTAGTACAACCTCTTCATGAGGTTCTGCGATCACTTTATTTTTAATTTTGGGATAGTGGACAATTGCATTTCTTAGTTCCCCTAACGAGAGTAACTCATTTCTAAAACTTTTTACTACAGCATTTCTTGAGGTTTTTACCTTTTGGGCAAATGTCACATCGGCATCGTGGTCCCCTGATTTTCTTAAATACAAATCAATCTTATTGTAATAGTCCAAAAAATCTTCAGAATTCATAACAGACATTTATAATATTGTTAGTATGCATCTTATATCATTAAACTAAACTCAAAAACCTAGCAAGGATCTTCCTTACCAAGAACTTACAGTCCGATGCCTTATCACGTGAAATAGTCGAAATATGGGCAGATTTATTCCTGAATTTATTCAGAAGCTCATTTAACTCGGCCAAGAACTCCGAATTATACAAATATGGCGAGAAGTTATCAATTATAAAGAGGTGGAAATCACTCATGAGCCTACTTCTCTCTATCAGGTTACCATCATTAAGACTGTTCAGTATGAAATACATACTGCCCAGCGATATGGAATGTCTATTATTTATTACTGCCTGGGCAAAGGGCTTAGTGGTCGGATAGTTTTGGTCTTCTTCGTAGTCTTGATCACAATTGGGATTAATATTCCTGATGTAATTTATAAAAGGCACAAACACTTTCAGAAGAAGTGCATAAGCCGGTCGCCCTGACCACATTCCGCCGGTAAAACTGACATTTATATATTTTTCTATAGATCATGAGATTAACTCCAGCGCGAGGTGGTCAATTTGTGCCGGCGAGAGATGGTCAGGGTCCCCGGTTTTTGCAACCAAGGTGGCTCTTGCTATTAAAGAGATCTCTCTTGGGATGAAAGCAGCATCAATCTCAGTTTTGAAAGAAAAGATGCAGGAAAATGAATCATTCAAGGAAATTCTGGAAGAAGAGAAAAAGATTGATCTTAAGAGACCTGCTAAAGTGCATGAGCCGGAGGACCTGACCACTCTACGCCGGAGTTCATTGACCACCTCACGCCGGTTGTAAATTACTGTTATCATGTGGATTATATTTTTGAACTTAAGACCGTCTGAAAGTGGTCAAGGCTTCCGGCTTTTACACTTCAGATGAACTTAAATGCGGTTACAAAACAGATAGTCAAAATACAGCATTAAATCCTCGTCGTTCCCAAATGTATGTTATATTTTGTCAGTCCGCCTTTTGAAGTGGTCAAAGATGGACGGATTTCATAAAAATAAGACATATACAAGACCAGGAGTGGGTGTCTTTTGGTTGGTGCCAACTGGGCCCACTCAAAATCAAGAAGTTACAACCTCAAAGATTGTAACTTTTTTTTGGTGCAAGTCCTGACGCAGACTGGGTAAATCAGTCTGGTCAGGATGCTGACCTTGAGCGTCAGCATTTGGTGCCAGGATTTGGATGAAAAAGAGAAATTTTTGGTTGAAGAATATACAAGAAATATTCCTCCCCTTACAAGAACATCATAAGATATATATGAGGAGAAGAAAGAGTTATTTATCAGGTCAAAGAAATTTATTATTTGTGGGATATCAATTCTTTTCTGGGACTGGAAGATTTATACTGCTAAATTGCGCATTTCCATCCTTATCAAATGCGCATTTAACATGTACTATTTTTATTCCATTTATGTCGACTTCTCCTGCGAAAATTTGAACGCCTTCCGTTTCAGGCATTTTCCATCTTAAACCTCTCATAGAGAAATTGTTCATATCAATATAAAGAATTTGCTCCCCCGTATAAAAAGAGTTGATGATCAAATCAGGCTTGCCAATAAAAGTTATAGCGTAGCATCTTCTTCCGTCAAAATCAACAATTTTTACATCGTCCTGTATTGTCATTCCTGATTTCTTATACACCATAGGTAAACCAAAATGACCATAATGTTGCTCCCTGAATTGCTTTATACCATCATCAGATATACCCCAATTCTTCTTAATTTCGTCAGGAATATCTGGTTTATCGT
>JAFGIK010000045.1 GCA_016929645.1 Candidatus Dojkabacteria bacterium | reverse complement strand
ACAGAGTATGAGTTGAATTGTCAGAAGACACAGGTGACAGCGAGTCCAAAGACAAAAGATACCTGGTGGGGAGTGTATGTACCAACAGATACGATATCAGGAAGTTATACAGGAGTGAACTCTATTGTCGCTGTTAAAGGTGAGGTTGTTGATTGGTAACGTGTTTGCTAGAAATAAGTGATAGGCGATTAATTTAATTTTTTATCTAATTTATTAATTATGAGGAAGAACAATAATCAAAGAAAGGGCAAACCACTCCAACTTGCTATGCTGTTGTCGGCATTGACTATGATGGTGATGGCTTCTCCTTCCCGTGTGTTTGCAGGTTTCGGTATATCTCCCGTAGATATTACTAATGAACATATGAAACCTGGAGCTCACTATGAAAAAGTGATAACTATATCTAGATCTGATTCTAATGCAAAACTTGCAGTAGATGTCGAGACTGATATGGAAGATAGCAAAGCAAATGATTGGTTTAGTTATGATCCAGGAACTGAGTTTACTATTGATGCAGGGGTACAATCATTTGACCTTGTTGTCATGATTGATGTTCCTAAAGATGCGGATCTTGATGATTATACTGGTGTGGTTAGAGTGACAACTACTCCTGAGGAGTCTGATGGAACTGTTGCCATATCTCAAGGTGGACGTGTTGATGTAAACCTCGGTGTTGTGGATGAGGACTATGTACAATTCAATGTTCGGATGATGGAGCTTGAAGATTCTTATCAAGGAGAAAAACTTCCATTACTTATAAAGATTGAGAACCTTGGTAATATTGATGCAGCTCCAACAAAAGCAGTTTTAAACGTTGAAGATGCTCAAGGTAACTTTATCGTGAAGTTAGAGACTACAGATATAGGTAAAGTTGCATATGGTAAGACAGAAGAGGTCTACGCCTACTTTGACCATGATCTTGAGCCAGGCTCTTATTTCAGTAATACTCAAGTGTATGATGGCGATGAGCAGTTAAGTGACGCCTTCTTATCATTTGATATTTATGAAGGGGATAGACCTTCTTCAGAAAGTAGTGGGAATGAAAGTAATGAGCTTGAATCAATGAATACATGGTATGTACTATTAGTTGTTGTGTTGGTTGGTATCACCGTTGGGATCATTGTTTTATTTCTTGTTGTGTCCAAAAAAGATGACTCAGATAAAACTGAGAAAAAAGAAGTAAGGACAGCCAGTAAGAAATAAGTTCAAACTAAACAAATTAATTATGTTTGTTTAGAAGGGAGCGGCCTTAAGGCCGCTCCCTTTCATTGATAGTCCTCCTAATAAATATATAATAATTTCTCTTTGCCTATCTTGTTGCACCTGCTATAATATTTTAATTATTAAACCCTATTAAAATATTTGTTTATATCTCGAAAGTCTTCGTTACCCTGAATTTTAATAACTTCGCAGCTAAAACTAAATGCCCACTAGTCAACTAGATAAAATTCAAAGAATTGCATCAGATATACTTCCTGAGGCTGAGTCTCAAAATAAAAAAGATATCATAATTATTGATGACAACTTTGGAATAAGACAAGCTGTAATGTCTATTGTTTTGAATTACTTGCCGAAAAGTTCGGTAAATTTTCTTACGTCCAGTAATGGTCTTGAGGGATTGGGTCTTGTGATTTCTTCAAATCCGTCTCTTATTATTATTGATGCAACATTACCAAAGTATAGTGGTAGAGAGCTTGTTGATTATCTTGTCTCTAATCATCAGTTGGTTCATCATCATATGGATGTTATTGTTCTATATAACAGAGTCATGGAGAAATATTTTCCTGACAATTATTATCTATTGAATAAAGATGATAAGGATTTTAGTAAGAATCTACAAAAAACACTAGCTCTTATTTTAAGGAAATATCCACAGGATACATATAGAAATTACATATGGAGGTTTTTATTCAAAATAAGAACTTTTTTTATTGATAAAGTTATTAGACTATCTGTTTTATCGGATAATTTGATTGAAAATGCAGCTAATAATTTTATATTTTTTCGTTTTTTTAAATCAATTTTCTGGTTCTTCTTGCAGGGCATAAAAAGTATTTTATTGTCATTTATTTTTATTCTTGGAGGTATGGGTTCAGAGGGAAATGTAGATCAGATAAGAACAGATTTTCTTGAGTATCGTGTTCGATACTACCCTACCCTAATATCCGCTATTCTAGTAGGTTTTTTCTTTACGATTCAGGTCCTTATCTATATGTTTGGTGGTATTGAAATTATGGGGGTTCGAATAAATAGTTTGTTTGCTATGTATGGTAGGGGTACGCCTATTAACTTTGATGATGCGATTTACGATCCATCTTTCATTTCTGTATCCGAAGGTTCAATTGGGCTTAAGGGATGTAGTGTCCAAGATGATATTGAATCTAATATTGTCAATTATGATAGTGGTTTACTTGTTGTAGGATCTTCAGAGGATGCTCAATTGAATTCAGAGCAGACGAATTTAATTTTTTCAAGCGATGTATCAAATCGAATTCTTTATCCCAGAGATGCTGTTGATCAATATTCTAGTATTTATTGTACTAATAGTCCCTTTATTATTTTTCGAGAACCGATGAAATATTCTCCTGATCTTGTTTTGCTTGAAGACAGCTCTCTAAATAATGATCAGACGTCTCTTGCAGAAGCTAATACTGGAATTGAAGAGAAGTCCTATCAATCATCAATTTCATATCAAATCTCACCTAATCTAGAAGACTGGTATTATTATGAAACTGATACCGGATGGATTAATGTTGCTGTAGATAGTATTTCTTCAAACACAGTTCAACAACTAAATCAGTATTTAGCTTACTGGGATCCTCAACTTGGGCAGAATATATATTTGAAAATGTTTTTAAATACTAGTGGATATTATGCCTTGAGTGTGGATTCTCTTTTATGGAAAAACAATGGCGACTTGATTGAAGATGCTTCTTCAGAACCAAGAGTTTGTGATGGCTCTATTGTGTCAGATTTTACTGAGACCTCTGTTGTAATTGATCAGTATTTAAAGGATTATAATGGTATTAAAATTAATGGTCGTGCCGAATTTAATATTGGTGATTATCCTACATCTCGTGATAGATCCTCTATCTCGGTTCAATTGGTAAACTCAAATGATTTAAGATGGAATGATCCGGAGTTTAAGTACAGTGATGTAGAAATTATTAAAGATTTAGAATTAACTTACAATGGCGGTGTTTATTATTTTAGTTACGAATCATCAAAATCGCTTAATGTTCCGGTCTCTGCTGTTCTTTATTGTTCAAGCTGTAATGATAGCGTGTTGAATGTCTCTCCAGCCATTGGTGTAGGTACAATAGTTGTTAACTTAACATCTGACGAGGGTGATGCAAACTTAAACGATGGCTATTGTGATGTAAAGGTTAATAAAATTGGGAATCAGTGCACTTTAAGAGCTGCCATAGAGCAGACTAATTATAATTCGAATATACTTAACATTTATTTTGCTATTTCCAAAACAGATCCTGGTTATCGAGATATTGATTCTGCTGGTGTTGCATATTCTGGAGATAATGTTGGGGGTGATGATTACTGGACTATTGCTCCGTCAGAACAGCTTCCTGTGATAACTGCTCCGAATCTTTTTATCTCTGGTAACTATCTGGATCAGGATTCAAACGTATATGGACCAGATTTTGAAATCAGTGGACATAATCTTCAGGATAGTATTGGTTTGAGGTTTTCGACTAATGCTGTCAATGTTACTTTGGATGGTCTGACAATTAATGGATTTGGCTCTGGTCGAGGGGGAAATCGTGCAGGCATTTATGTTGCGTCTTCTGATTTTACATTAAAAAATTCTTACCTGGGAACGGAAGTGAATGGACTTAGCCTTGATAGTAACTTTCAGGATATTATTGCTGTTGGTACTGATAATCTGTATGTTGGGCATGATATAAATACTGGTAATATAATTGCTAGCCCTATTGGAATAAGTTTGTATTGCAATTCGAATACAACAGGAGTGTCATTTATTGGCAATAATTTTTGTTCAGTTTGTGATAAAAATCCCTCGATTTATTCATGGGGTTATGGATTTGTTGTACATGGTGATTGTAATCTTGACCTCAGGGATAATATTAGTATAAGTTCAGGCAAATAATTGTTAATATAATAAACTATTGTGATGAGACAAATTAAGAACATTTCTGGGCCTGCAATTGCCATATCTGTTTTGATTTTAGTATTTGTTGTTATACTTTGGATAAGTGGAATTTGGGGCTCTATATTTACTAATTTTGACGTTGATGATTATCAAGATTCTGATGATTCTTCTAGAGAAAATGCAGAAGAGTATAATGGCGAGAATTCTGATAGCAATGATACCTCGTTGGACGAGAATAATTTATCGGATGAAACAGATAATTCAGATGATTCAAATAACGACATGAACGAATATCAGAATTTAAAAAAAGTCACAGTATCGAATGATTCTAATCAATATTCTGTATATGTTGAGGAGGCTCGAACTGTTGCTGAAGTTACACAAGGATTGATGTATCGGACTGAGCTTTGCGATAAATGCGGAATGTTATTCTATTTTGATTATGACAATCAAAGTGGGTTTTGGATGAAAAATTGTGAAATTTCACTGGACATTGTTTTTATCGACAAGACAGGCAAGATTGTTGATATAAAACATAGTTTCGAGCCTTGTCATTCTGCATATTGTCCCAGCTATAGTCCAAGCTCACCATACCGATATGTTCTAGAAGTAAATGGAGGTTGGTGCAATGAACATGGAGTTACAATCGGTAATAAAGTAACTGGGATATAAATTCTGAGTAAAATACGTAATGGCTCCGTTATATCCTTCATGGATGTTATTTAGGGATATATTCTATTCCACAAATACTTACTAAATTAGTTGATTTCAGATTTGTGCCATTAATGATGATACCTTGCTACCCCAAGAATCTGGAGTAACTGGATTGTATTTTGGTGCAATTGCATAAGGGTCACTGGTTCCGTAGCCTTGTGCAATACCTCTTGTTACTGTGTAAATCGATTCCTCAAAGTTATTAAATGACATTTGACCCCAACCGAAAGCGTTGTATGATTTAAAGCATTTAGTTCCGCCTGATGATTCAACTATTGAAATTGCTGGAATTAGTCTCCAGTCAATTCCATATTGATCTGCTATCTCGACAATATATTCAGCATAAGCAGCCATTGGAGAATTCCATCGTGCATAAAAGTTTCTGATCCTTTCAGCTTTAGCACTTCTTTCTCTCATCTGTATCAATTCCTCGCTTGTTACGGCTGTTAACTCTGATTGCTTTTCTGCATGTGCTGTAGCAAACGTTGATTGATCCTCTGTAAAGGGTTTATCTACATTTGATTGTGGAATTTCTGTGCTGAACGAGCTTTCTGTTTGTGCTACAGTGTTGTAACTGGATAATATTCTTGACCAGAATAGTACGACTAATACTATTCCTAAGAACAGTTTTCTTGTTGTTAGAAATCTGTTTAAACCTAAACGTCTTTTTGAAATTCGAGATATCACTTTTTTTGTATATTTATTTTATCCCGGTACAATAATCATTATCTACAGGGTATTGTACGCGGACTTGGTCCTGTAGAGGTACTTAATAGGACGATTCCTCTACTTATGACGAGCAATTATAGGGTCAATGACACTGTATTGCAAGAGTGATATTGTGCCTTTGTATTAGTGTTTGTGAGGTGTGGGTTTTGTTTTGTTTATTATGTTAGGCTTTGTTTGCTATTGACAAGTTCATTAAAATTTAATTACTTTTTATCAATAACCTTTGTTTCTTTTGGTTATTTCAGATTGGCTCAAACTATTATAAGCTTTAATTAGGAGAGATGCATTTTTGTAAATCGCTTTGCAGTCTCTATATTAGTGATTTTCCAGTTATACCTGAGGGTTTGGGAATGTCTAAAAGTGTGATTATTGTTGGAGATATGTCTGCAAGAACTCCAGATTCAAGCCTTTGTTGAAGTGACATCATTTTAGGCGGAATTAATATAAATGGTACTGGATTTTTGGAATGTTCTGTATCTTTTTCGTTTGTTTGTAGGTTAATAAGTTCTTCCGCATTTCCATGATCAGCTGTGATTATTGTCGTACCTCCAACAGATTGAACTGCTCGTACAATTGTTTCTGAGCACTTATCAATAACTTTCATTGCTATTAGTGTTGCTTCAAAGTTGCCTGTGTGGGCAACCATGTCACCATTTGCAAAGTTGATTATATAAAGATCGTAAATATTCAATGCTAATTTTTCAAGAAATGTTTGAGTAATTTCTATTGCTGACATTTCAGGTTTTTTATCATAAGTTGGGACACTTGGTGATGGAATTTCTATTCTATCTTCTCCGTTAAAGGTTATAGATCTTCCTCCGTTAAAAAAATATGTTACATGTGGGAATTTTTCTGATTCGGCAAGGCGTAATTGTCTTAGGTCGTATTGTTCGACAATTCTACCAAGTGGTAGTTTTATATCATCGCTTGGGAAAGCGATGTGTTTTGGAATTCCTTTGGCATAACTTACCATTCCGACAAAATATACATTATGAGGAATAACTTCTCTTTCGAATTCGCTAAATTCTTGTTGGACAAATGGTCGTGATAATTGAACTGCTCTATCAGTTCTATAATTCATAAAAATAAATGCATCATTATCTTCAACTTTTGCAGTGTATTTTAAACTGGAACTTGGTGGATTAATAATACTTGGTGTTATAAATTCGTCGGTTTCGTTTCTTTCATATGCCTTATCAATGGCATCCTGCCAGGTATTGAATTGATTTCCTTTTAGACTTGTGAGCATATCATATGCTTTTTGCGTTCGTTCCCATACCTCATTTCGATCCATTGCGTAGTACCTACCAGTTATTGTACCAATAAATCCCTGGTTATATTTGCTTAAAATAACACTAGCTTGATTCAGGTATGTTTTGGCAGATTGCGGTGGTGTGTCTCTTCCATCTGTAAATGCATGTATTACAACTTTAATGTCTTTTGATGCTTTACTGATAAGTTGAATCATTGGTTCAAGATGTTTTATTGTTGAATGTACGCCGGCATCGCTTAAGCATAAAGCTAGATGTACTTTGCTATTATATTTCTGGGCGTGTTTGACTGCATTGTTTAGCTCAATATTTTTGTAAAATTGATTATTGTCGATTGAACGATTTATTCGCGGAAGTGCTTGATATACAACTGTTCCGCTGCCGATATTCATATGTCCCACTTCGCTATTGCCTTTAACACCTTTGGGAAGGCCGACATATTCTTCTGATGCTTGCAGGTAGGTGTGTGGATAGCTGCTCCAGGCCTGCTCAAGAAATTTTGCATTGGCTTTTGTAACTGCGTTGCCTGGATTTGTAGGTGCTATACCTACTCCATCAAGGATCAACAATACAATAGGTTTGAATGTCTTGTTTTCCATAATTTTAATGTTATCATGTTTCTTTTTTTATAGACATAGTTTATAATATAATTGTTGAACAACCAATTTAAGTGATCCATTATTAGTGATTTGTTAATAATCCTTTTAGGTCAAGTTTTGGTTGACTATATTTAAGATATATGTTATTTTCACAGCCATGGACGCAAAATATATGAAAAAAGTTGAGGAAAAGTATTACAAGAATAATGTTCCTGATATGAAACCTGGTGACACAGTAAAAGCCCATATTAAAATTGTAGAAGGAGATAAGGAACGCATTCAGATTTTTGAAGGTGTTATTATTGCAATAAACGGTACTGGTATTTCAAAGACGATTACTGTTCGCAAGATTAGTCATGGTGTCGGAGTAGAAAAGATTTTCCCTATTCATTCACCAATTCTTGAAAAAATTGAACTCGTCTCTAGAGGTCAAGTTCGAAGATCAAAGCTTTATTATCTGAGGAATAAGATTGGTAAACGATCACTCGATGTAGGGTTTGATGAGAACTTTGTAGCCGAAGACGATGAATCATCCGTAGCTTCTGTTCAGGATGAATCCACAGATAACGCTGCTTCTGAAGTTGAAGAAAAAGAGACAAAAGATGAGGTTTCTGAGTCTGGTGAAGTTGCTACTGAATCTAAGAAAGCTGAAAGTTCAGATTCAAAAGATGAAGTTGAAGACGTAAAACCAGAAGAATCTAAAGAAAATTAAGAGTGTTCTCTCTTTATTGTTAATAAGAATTTTAATTCTCCAATTTATAATTCCTTATAACTATGCCAAGGATTAATACTCACGCTTCATTTTCTCTTGAGTATAGTCTGTTGCATAAAGGTTATAATTTTGTTGCTGGCGTTGATGAAGTCGGCCGTGGCTGTCTTGCTGGTCCTTTAGTTTCTGCTATTGTTGTAGTGTCAGAGGAATCTCAATTTATCCCTGGAGTTAAGGATAGTAAGCTTTTATCTGCGACTTTACGCGACAAATTTGATGAAATTATAAGAAACACTGTAGTTAGCTTTGGTATAGGTGTTGTTCCTAATCATGAATTAGATGATTTAGGAATAAATGGAGCTACAAGGGTCTCTATGCAGCGGGCATACGATCAATTATCTCAAAAACCTGATATTGTTTTGGTAGATGGCAAAAATATCTCGAGTCCTCATTTTCCTGGTGTTCAGATTACCGCTGGCGATAGGAAGCATTTTGTTATTTCTGCTGCTTCTGTTATTGCAAAGGTCTATAGAGATCAACTAATGACAGAACTTGCAGATAAATTTCCTGGTTATGATTTTGAGAATAATGTTGGATATGGCACAAAGAGACACTACGATGCAATTAATTCAATCGGTATATGTGAACTTCACAGAAAATCATTCTCCCCCATTAAGCAATTAGTTGGATGGGAGAAACATTATGATAATAAATCGTGATTTTAATATACATTCCTCATCATTATCTCTCAGCTGGTTCTATAATAAAAAACTTTTAGGAAAGAAGTCAGAGAATGTAGCTGCTAATTATCTGAAGAAGTATGGTTTTAAGGTCATTGATAGAAATATCCGCTCTAGATTTGCAGAAATAGATATCATTGCACGATTTAGTGGATCTTCACATACAATTGGTCAGAATATAGACTGTGTAGACTGTTTTAGGCCCGAATCTCGCACTTTGTATTTTGTTGAGGTGCGTGCTAGGATTGGTGTTAGAAATCAGGATTTGATTGAAAGATCAATCAATTGTCTAAAGCTTTACAGAATTATTAATCTTGGTAAAATATATGCTATTAATCATGGTTTGGAGGATTTGAGTATTGGTATTCTCGTAATAGCGATTACTTGGTATAATCCCCATCGGGTAAATATAACTTGCCATGAAGTTGATTTTTGAAGCTCTTTTGTATTGTAAAATTTATGTTTGAATTGGGTCGCTAGCTCAACTGGCAGAGCAACTGGCTTTTAACCAGTAGGTTCAGGGTTCGATTCCCTGGCGACTCAAGATGAAAAAATCCCACGTATGTGGGATTTTTTCATCTTGAATTAACAGAAAGCGAACCCGTAGGGTTCGCAACTGGAGGCCCGAGAGAGCAAGCGATAGCATAGCTCGATCGGTAGCCGACAGGAGTACTGGGAACATTCTGAGCATAGCGAAGAATGTGAGCACGTGATTCCCTGGCGACTCAAAGAAAAAAGGATCAATAAATTGATCCTTTTTTCTTTGACTTGGTAGTAATCGAACTAGTTCGTAGGGACACGTCCCACGAGGAACGAGTGGATGACGTGACCACATGCAATTCTGAGACGAGTGAAACGAGGCGAGAATTGATTCCCTGGCGGCTCACAAAAAGATGAAATAGAGCCCGCGATCCGAGAATTTAGCGCATTGAAGATGATCGGATATCAAGATCCATAAAAAACAGAGGTAAGTGAAGATAACCATGATCGGAGTTAGTTGAATATTATTATTATATCGGGTTTGTGCCTGATTCCCTCCCTAAATACCTATAATGCCCTCGTATTTCCCAACTAAACAGTACGTCCTGCATAACAGTTCCCCCTCCCCCATTATGAACAATGAGAAAACGCTCACCGTCAGCTGATTTTTCATCTACAACAATACCAATGTGCACAAGACTTGAGGTGAAATTCCATGTTACGATATCCCCTGGTTGATAATCTTCTGGATTTTTAGTAATCGGTAGCACTTTGCCATACTTTGTAAATAGAACTTCCAGATTCTGCACTCTTCTGTGATCAATATTTGAATCTGGTTGAGTAAGGTTCCATAGATTTGGATAGTCGCTGAAGTTTGCAGACATATCTTCGTGAATCTCTTTTTGTAAGTCAACTCCTGCTCCTCTATATGCTCTGATTATCACGTCTGTACAAACCCCAGTGTCGTCAGGAACATCTCCCCCTGGGTAATCAATAGATATGTAACTATCATCATACTTAACAAAATTGTCTGTTCTTCCTTTGGCCGTCTCTACTACTTTTTGGAGAAACTGATCTTCTGTAGAATCTGACCATGGATAGGTGTATGGCTCTTCCTGGAATTGTAAAGCTATTAACGAGCTGTTTATGTAATCATCTATACTTGAATCTTTTTTTGTAACGAATACGAATATTATGCTAAAAATGACGATTAAAATGATTACCAGATAATTTAGTCTCTTTTCGGTTGTTTGGCGTATAATTTCTTTGTGTGATTTGTCTTTTGATTCTTTTGGTAGTGTCTCTGAAGTTCCCATGCTTTATCATACGCTAAAACAAAAGAAGTGTTACATTCTCAACTTTAACATTAGTAACATGCAGTTACTTCTGTTTTGGGTGTATCTTCAGGACAAGTACTCCAAAATGCAAGAACATATTCTGAGACTTTCTCGGTATTTAAATGGGTGGGTATTATCTACCTGATGACTTATAAATTTGGTTTGTCTATACTTCAATTTATGTTATATCATTTACTATGCAAAATCAGAAAGAAATCATAAAGAGATTAGACCTGTTAAAATCGGCATTTGAATCAGGAAAAATACCACAATTACATAAACATGAAGTACATCCTGCTCTAGATAGGGGCAGTAGAGAAAACTATTTATATTACACAATGACTTGTAGCTTAAATTTTCAAAGAAGCTCTCCTAAAACTTGGCAATCTGCACTTGACACATGGAATGATCCAGAAACTCAATTTGTATTTTTCCCAGAAAGAGTTGTTTGTACGAATATTGAAAAGTTAAAAGAATCCCTATTAAGACACCGGTTGGCACTTCAACCGAATAAGCATGTTGATATCTGGTATAAAATTTCTAAAACATTTAACAATGAGTTCCACTCAGATCCTCGTGAGTTATTCAAAGCTGGTAATTTTGATACTGAAAAAGTTCTTTACATAGTTACAACAGAAATGAAAAAGAGTTTTCCTTATTTATCAGGACCAAAACTAAGTAACTACTTCATATATATCTTGTTACATTACTCGGATTTAAAGCTCAAGAATAGAAATAGTTTATCAATTATTCCTGATACGCATATAATGCAGGCTACTGAGGTTTTGGGGATTCTACCGAAAGAGCAGATAAATCCTTTAAGTGTTGAATCTGCCTGGAAAAATCTTCTTGAGGATTCGGAATGGGCTCCAGTAGATTTCCATGCAATTCTTTGGAACTGGAGCAGAAACAATTTTAAGCCCGAGGTATAGGAAATTCTTCTTGTTAACAATGACAAGTTGTAAAAAAAATTACAGGATTGTATCTACAAAAAACAGTTACTAACTTATTTGTGTTTGCGACTCATATCTAACAATCCTGCAGCAGTAAACAAAAAACCTGGGAAAAATAATAGAAAAAATATCCTAGAGCTCTGCTCTAAAGTTACTCCCCTTGGAATCAGAATCAATGAATAAAACATAATCATACTAAATATAGTAATAAGACCACCTATTAAATTCTTTTTCCAACCAATTACCATACCAATAGTCATACCGATAGGAAAAAATAGAGCGGCGACAATCTCAATTGGCTTCCATGCCCCATCGTTTTCACTTGCAGAAAAGATGTTACCAAGAAACATAAATAAAACGAAGAATATACACAAAGCACTCCACACCTTTGCAATGATTTGTAGTATTTTGATAATCTGATCTTTCTTCATAGTAAGATCTAGTGATTTAAATTATTCTTTTATATTACTTATCATACTACAATTTGAGCTTCAAGAATAAAGAGAGCGAAATCGATCTCTTTGAGGTGTAATTGAACTTGGTTGTGGTTAGATTTCCCCAGAGCGAAGCGATCGTTAAGATACGTCCACATCTAACTATACGTGAGAGTAACGAGTCCAGAGTTGGAGTCTCGTTGATGTTGTATAGACTAGTATTTTAAAGTATAATTTGAACCGTGGAAAATTCAATTGGACCAAAAATTAAACAGGCAAGAGCAAATTTAGGAATCACACAGAAAAAACTCTCTAAGGTACTTGGTTGTACGGAGATCATGATAAGTAGATATGAATTAGGAGTTAGTCAAATCTCGATTTCTCAACTTAGGAAAATAGCAAAGGCTCTTAAACAACCCCTTTCTTACTTTATTGTTGACGAAAAGAGTGACACTAGCACTACCAGTGCTAGTGCTGAGTTTAAAAAAGCTTTTGTGTTTGACCTCGATGATACCCTTGTTGACGGAAGGAAGTTTTGCGGTGAGACTGTTGCTCGTGTTATTACTAATGTTGACAGGTCAGTAAATTTTGACCTTGTATGTCAACTTCATGAAAACATGAGGGGTATGACTGTGGGAGATTTATATAAGAACATATTATCTCAGCTAAGCATAAAAGCAGAAATTGATGATCTTCTTAAGCAAGATTATGTTATACAAGAAGAAAATGTTGAAAAAATGCAACTTTTTGATGGTGTAGTTGAGATATTAGAATTCCTTAAAAATAATAATAAAAAAATTTATATCTGTACTAATAGGAAAAAGGACTTATTGATTAAGGTTCTTGAAGCTAACAAGATTTTTTCATACTTTGATGAGATTATCTCGTGTGTTGATACTGGCTACAAAAAGCCGAATCCTTACTGTTTAATTGATCTTGTCAAACGCTCAGGTTTGAATATAAACGATTTCATATATTTCGGAGACTCGGAAATTGATGCACAGTTTGCCCAAAATGCTGGGATAGACAATATTATTTTTGATCAATATCTTAATAACAAAAATATTTTCAAAAAATTGATTAATATGTTTCTTGAAAATCAGATAAATAATATGGCAATCTGAAATTTTGAGTTTTTTATCAAGATCTAGTCAAAATTGATGAAATACCGACATAAAGGCTGGTGTTGAAGGATGTTAACGCTATGAATTTGATTATTCCTGTTCGTTATTCTTCTTGATAAGTGAGCTTACATAATCAATAACCGCAATAACCTCATCAGTACCCTTTGTGATTCCAGGATATCTGTTAATTTCGAGCAAATATGGTTTTCCTGTATTTTTATCAACAACTATATCTGATCTGCTCCAACTTAAACCTAGAACTTTTGCTGCCTCTATGGCTATATTTTTGATTTCTGTCGGACATTCGTTGGTATCTACAAAGATTTCTTTTGCACCGTTACATGCATTATTTCTGAATTCACCCTTTTGTGGAAAACTTTTCTCTGTTGCGGCAACCTTTCCATTTGAAACAAGAACTCCCCAGTCATAATCGTTTGGAATACATCTCTGATACATGTACTTTGTTCCTGGTTTGAAGTCTTTCTGTGCTTGGTATAACTCTTCTCGATTATTTACTAAAAAAGAATTTTTTCCTCGACAGCCTCTAATATCTTTTATGATAAGAGGATATCCACATACATCTTCAATCTCTTCTACAAATTTGCTTATTCTTTTTGAATTTATGAAAAATGTATTAGGAGAAGGAATACCGTTTAATGCAAAAAACATATGATCAACGACTTTTGATCCTAGTTTTTCAGTTTCGGTATGCTTAACTTTATGCTTGTTTAGGTATAGATGTAACGCATAGGCTAAATCTCTTGTTCCCCAATAGGAAGATACCCATACAAGATCAAAATCTTTGCAGTCGATATCCTTGTATCTTACTTTAACTTCATTTGTTACGAATTTAAATGAAATATTATTAAAATATGATTTATGAAATTCAATATTAGAAAATTTCTTTTCTGCTGTATCAAAATTCTCGACACGAGGTATAATTAACACCTTCATAATGCTATATTTATTAATTTACTTTTTGTACTTACTGCTGCTTTTGTATATGTTTGATAGGTTGTAGAGGGGATCCGAGAGCTGTCACGACTCAGGTAATAAAAGAATCATCAATATAAACAACAACATTATTATACCTGTATTATACCTTTTTATAGGTTTGAAGTAAAACGGGAGTCTTGTCCAATGGGAAATGATACCGAAATGAATAATTAGATCCAAAGGGAAATGATACCCAAAAATGGTGAGCTAAGTCATAATT
>JAFGIK010000044.1 GCA_016929645.1 Candidatus Dojkabacteria bacterium | reverse complement strand
TGAATAATCAAATAACTGTATTTCTTCAGTTCCTATAATTCTATCAATACCTGCAATAACATCTTCGTCAATGATAATAACCTGATTAATTATCTGCGTTAGGTCTTTATTTAGCCATCTTGAATTCCAAATTCTTATAGAGTCATCATTTACCCTACAGCACATAGGCTCATCATATTCTCTGGTTCTATCTATTCTTATTGTTATCCTTTGAAGCCAGATTTTGAGATACCCAGTATTGGGAATTCTTTTGAAACGATTATCAATTTGATTTAACAGATTTTCCTGTTCGGAATCACTATCTATCAAGTAAAGAAACTTACTTAAAATACCACAAACAACTGGGTAGGTTCGTGGATTCTTAAAACCAATGTCTACAATAATGCTTATTAACACCTTCAGATTTTCTTTAGATTCTTCAAGCCTAATAACACGTGAATAAAACTTACTGAGTGCCTTACTGAGACTTCCAGAATTTGGATGCTTCTCAGATAAATTGTGAATAATCATTAAATGCTCCTGAATATTCTTCGAACTCTTTTTGGATGTATTCCAATAGTATTTGTCTTCTTTGATAGAATTTTTAATCACATTACCTGAAACCACAGTCTTATTGGTGTTTAGTCTCATGCCAAGTTCTATAAGAATCTCGGTAAGGTATTTCGCTATCCCCTCTGCGTCCTGTGGATTATTTGTAAATATCCTATAGTCATCCCTATATCTGAGAATATGGTAATCGGTAATCAAACTGTCATTTATTCTTTGTGTTAACTCAAAGTCAACATATCCAAGAACCATTTCTGCAATAAAGTCCATTAATACACTGCCTTGTGGTATCCCATTTGTTTGACCATAAGACATTTCCCTTAGATATTTATCTATTAGATTTCCTATGTAAGAAGTTCCTCTGTACTTTTTTGCTACTGGTTTAGTGTGAATTGCCCAAGGTATTGAATGTGTATAAATTGTACCATAACAATCTGTTATATCAGTATGCATAATATATTCATATTGTAGAGCAAGTTCAATGGAATTCTGCTCGATACTCTGCCACCAGTTAACAACATTGGTTGCTCTATCTGATAGTTTGGAATCTGATTCACATGGGATACTGTGACATTTTATTTTGGGATTCTGCGAGAAATCTTCAAATCTTTTTAATATCAATTCCCAATTTGACTCTTCAGTTATTTTATGAACTAATGCAACATATATTACTGGATGAATTATTTGGAATGGTCTCCAAGCATACTTCCCATCTTTATTGTTCAATATCAAATAATTTACATCCTCATATTGATTTGGAAGCAACTTCTTTGTTTCTCCTTCTGGTTTGGTAATAACTTTACAGAACTCTTCGAGCCTTTTGCTTCCAATCTTCTTTGATATTTCATTCAATAGCGTTGCGAATGTAAAATAAGGTGGTAAGTCAAAGTTTATGTAACTTTCTTGTTTTAAGAAAAATTCTCTGGCTTCTTGATGAGTGAATTCCAATATATTTTTCATATGGAATTGTAACTTAATAGTTTTTCCGAATCAATTCTTACCTTAAATAAAATACCTGAAATCATGAGGTTTAGTACCTAATTCTTCAAGTTGCTTACCCATGACTGAGAGCCGTTTTGCAAAATCAATTGTAACAGGAAACGTTTTATACAGTTCCGCCCCATTCCAATTCACTTTTGTTAGTTTTAATATATCATTGGCAACAGATTCAATAGGGTCTGTTCCTCGGAATCGTTTTACCAGAAGGGGTGCAGGAATTCCTCTTTTACCTTGATAATATTTACCATTTAATTCATTACTAAGAACGACACCATGTGTCCAAAGCAAGAAATTGTAATCATCTAATTGAATAATAGTACCTCTCTCGATTGGGTATCCGTTAAAATAATGTTTACCATTATTTTTCTTATTTAATTTAAGTCCTCGCCAATTGCTAAACTGCTGGATTTGCAAGAGTTCAACTTCATCAATGCCTTCCAGTGCGTTTGCGATTCCTTCCATTTCAGCACCTGTGAAGTGTGATGTTTTGTGGATTATAAGTTTCTTTAACCCAATTACTGGGTCAATTTTATGATACGTGTTCCGAATGTTACTCACCAAACGAAATGCATCGTCTTTACTCATGAAAGGATTCCTGTTATAGAAGATTGGCTTTTCGATTGGTTGCAATAGAAATTTTAATCCATTTCCATTTCCATCGAATAATTGACTGCTTCCCAAAACAACCTTATTTTTTGCATTTTGACGAACAGCATATCCTAAACCAACAAATGCAGTTTCCAGATTGCTTGTTTTAATTTTCCAAGGTGTACCATTTGATTTTACATAAATTCCTAATGAAAGCCACCATCTTATTTTTGCTTGGTCAGCGTAATTGATAGATTTATCTTCAATCAATTGAATTCTCAAACCTTTCTTAACGCAGTATAATTTAAGTGAATCATGAAGGTCATAATATGATTTCTCGGTTTTAAACTCTCTAAATCGCTTCCACTCATCTGGGATATAAATTAAAGTGCAATCAATTTCTGTGTTTTTTGTCGCAAGGATATCTATCTTATTTTTTATATAATCATAAAACTGAAATGCATTGAGTTGCTTAACATCATTATCCTTCAATGTTATCACATATTCACTTTGTGTTGAATTTGGGATAATAAGATGCTTTTTATAAATATCATCGAACCCTGTGTAATCCTTGAGGTATTCCTTTTCCCATATAGGAGAAGCAGGATTAAGCAAAGAATCTATATGAGACTTTAATTTTTCAAATCCGAAGTCAGGAGAGATAATAGCCAAATTGATTTTCTGCGTGCTACTATTACCCCCATAACTATTTTCTAATGGACTAAATATCTTTAATCCATTTATTGGGTGTATAGATTTATTAGTCTCATCATGATGATGAAAGTAGATATATGGTTCATCAAGTCGCTTATATCCTTCAAAGCAAAAGAGATTATCCAATACCTTTTTCGCAGCAGTCGAGTAGTAGTCATATAATTTTATTTCAAAGTCACCCAAACGAAATATCAATCTGCTATTTCTTTGTTTTATTACCTTCAGCCACCAATCAAGTTTTTTGCCATATGCTTCATTATATCGATTTGAAATAATTGCGTTTGTTAAATATTGAACGGTCGCTTTGCTTGGGTCACCGCCTGATTTCAGTTGAATTTGAATTGTTGGATTTATTAGTATGAAAAGTTCACTATTTACAAATTCCAATTTCAATTCAAATGCCTCGAATATGTCAATATCGCTGGAAATTGCAAATCTTTTGTTGCGTTTCTTAATTGATTCAATTTCATCATTACTAATAGTGTACTCTTTTAAGAAGAACTTTCTAATTCTTCTTCCTCGTGAATACACTTCAAAACCATAATCGTTGACCAGTGATTTAAGAAACAAGTCATACAGTAAGCCAATGTAAAATGAATCTGTATGATAAAGAACATTTTCAGGAATATCTGAAATCTTCAGTTCATCAATTATTAAATCCTTAAATACTGATTTAATTTCATTCTCATTCCCAAACAACCATAAAGTATCTTTCTTGCCGAAAGCAGCAGCAATATTCGTGTTATTAGTGAATTCCCGAAGTTTCTTCCACTTTCCTTCTCCACTTACTATCGTCTTTGATGAAAATACGCTTTTAGGAAAGTCTTTTGCTTTTATTGCGTTTAATAGAACAGGTAGTATTTCTGATTGATTTTGGGTAAGTTTGAAGTTCTTTCTTTGCTCAAATCTATCTTTTGCAATGGAATCAATACTTTCATTGGATATATTGCAAGCACGATATAGTTCATACATGAAATAATCGAAATTATCAATAATAATAAAACCCGAACGTCCATTTTGCTTGTTTGCCTTTTCCATTAAAGCATTTAATTCTTCTTTTATTACCAAACCTTTGGGAACTGCCCAGATTAAACCATTTGGAAAAGCATTTGAATCTTCTAACGATTTCATAATCGTTTTCATGATTGATTCATCACTTCCTGAATACCCAACAACCAGCAATCCCTTTGATTTAGAAGAATTCAACATGTATCCATGTAAGTTTTCCTCTAATTCTTGTAGTTCTTGAGATGTGTTTTGTAAGGGGTCATATCTAAAATCACCATGTAATTTTACGATTGTCGGAATATCTGCACGAAAATTCTTTACAGAATTGGCGTTCTCAGGGGAGACAATCTGGCAACTTTGATAATTGTGGGCACTTATTGCCTTCTCAATTAGGTCATCGAAATTACTTGTCCAAACAATATCAAGTTTTCTATTTTCCACTAAAGAAGCCAGACAATGAAAACCAATTGAAGGCTTTTTATCACGAACTATGTTTGTTAGGAAGTCCTTGCGGACATTTGGGTTGGGGTAACACTCTTCGAAATAATATGAATAGGGATTTGGGATGTTTTTATCCCCCCTTTGGTCAAAATGCTGTTGAATGATTCTTTTATTATCCTCGATTTTTAAATCGGTGAATTTCTTGCCATTTATAATCCCTCTACTGTTAAGTATTTCACGTTTGAAATACCAAACCAATTCACCACCTGTTGGAATACCTGAATTTACAGATGCTCCCGAGCCTATTAATAAATCATATGATTGGTCAGAAAGTACTGGAAAACTTCTTAAAAAAACATCTTTTTCAATCAATTTCATTCCTTGTAACTATAATTTTGATAATATATTCTGAGAATTGTACATGCCGTATGTCAACTTTTTAAATAAGTCACTTCACACCCCTTACACAACCTCTTCTCCTGATAATATTCTGCTATATCATACCATCCATTCGTTTTCTGGTAAATGTCCAATCCACGA
>JAFGIK010000043.1 GCA_016929645.1 Candidatus Dojkabacteria bacterium | reverse complement strand
GACGCCAAACAGCGGGCGGGAAAATTGGTCGGTGAAACGATAGCGCAGTAGCGTCCGCTGTTTCGCGCCGGTGAAACGCGGCGTTAGGCATTTGGTAGTGGTATGCATAAAATGCAAATAGTCCTAAATTTATCGTGACATTCTTACAGGATTAGAGTATTGAGTAAACAAAGAGGGCGGCAGGTTGTATATTAATGTTGATGAACAAATTAAAATAAATAGCACAAGGAGAAATTCTAATGAGCAAAGGTTCTGATGATCTTGCAAAAAGTGTCATTTGCCGACTGCGAGGAGAGAAACATGAGGCCATTAAATTGCTGGAGAGCGCACTTGAAGCAGGTTTAGAAGGAAAGGAGAAGGTTGATGCTCTATACACCTTAGGCGTACAAAAATGACAGCGATAGGGAACGATGTGCCGGAAGAGGTTTTTCAGCAGAAATATAATGAAGGAGTCGCTTTGATGGAGAAAGCTGTCGCCTGTGATGCACAGGAGGGAAATGGCTTTTTTGAGGAAAATAGAAGCTGGCTCACAACATTAGATGCGTCTCTTGATCTACAGGCGAAAGATATTCGAAAAACAAAAGGCATTGAGGCTGAAGAGTCTTTTAGGAAACAAAAACTGAATTTAGCTAGTTATCTAAAAAGTCAGCCTTTCATCATCACTCTCGCAAATTTAGGAGTACTGTATGCTAATAATGGCAAGCCTGAACTTGCGCGTCAGTATTGGCAACAGGTGTTAGACGCCGAAACTGTGGACGCAGATTTTGAGATGGAGGCACAAACAAGAGAAGGTGTAAGACAAGAACTCCAAATCCTTAATGCCAATAATCCCCCCAAAAAAAGTGAAAGCGCAGGAGGCTGTTATATCGCAACAGCATGCTATGGTTCGTATGATGCACCTGAGGTAAAAATTTTACGAGCATACCGTGATAAAAATCTTTCAAAAACTGCGTATGGGAGATCATTTATTAGAGTATATTATGCGTATTCTCCTTTTATTGCTTCTCTACTCAGAGAGAAGCCGTTTTTCAATGGGTTGATAAGAAAATATGTGTTAGATAATATTTTGAAACGTATTCGCAAACAGTAGAGATGCTTATGTTATTTGATCGTTTAATTTGCTAACCAACTATGGAGGAAAGAACAATGGCGGCAATTTATGGGAATGTTGTGTATACAGATGGCTCAAAGCCAAATGGAGGTATCACGATTAGCACGTCATGGAGTAGTGAAAAAGCCTATCCTCGAAATGGGCAATACCGTCTTGAGTTCAAAAGCGATCCCAAAAGAACGGTGACTGTCTTTGTCGAAGGAAAAAAAGTGAAAGATGTCGCCGTAAGTGGAAACGATGTCCGTGTTGATATACGTCTTGAATATTCGCCACTTGGAGGACTAAAAGTACTATAAAGAGGAAATATAAGAATGGGTGTAGTATAAGCGATTAGCCTAACGATCTGCTTGCAGGCGACCCAAAAGGCCGGGCGGGAAAATGGGTTGCCGAAATTCAAGCTTGGGTAGCGCCCGGCCTTTCGGTCGCCTGAAGCAGGGCGTTATGTCACCTATCATGAATGGGTACACTTCAAATTGAGTGTACCCATTTTTTATCATATGATAAAAAAACTTGACAAATTTATCATATGATATATATTTTAACATAGAGCACATGTTAAAATTTGTGAGTTGATTGTAATTGTGAGTTTTTCGTAGTTTGTTTGTATTTATTTTTTCTGAAGTTTGCGAACAAATATGTATAAGGAGGTAAAAAGTTATTATGTATGATAGTATTAATCTTAGCTCATGAGGTAAGCGGACGTGAAAGGGAAAAAAGCTGTAAATGAGACTGATGTAAAGAAGTTTCTGGACGAATTCAAGGGTATTGTATCAAATGATACTCTTTATGTAATTAATCGTCAAAAAAATCGGGAAGGATTAATTATGATAGGAATAACTAAAAAGCAACGTCAAAATGAGATATTAAGTATTACTGTTACTGATTATTGTGCTGGGCCTGAACTTGATAAAGATAGACCTGGGAATGTTTGGATATTTGGAAAAAAAATAGGAACCAAAGAAATTTATATTAAATTAAAAATTGCACAAATTGGATTAAAAAAGATAGCGAAGTGCTTATCATTTCATGTTGCTGAATATCCATTATGTTATCCTTTAAAAGGAGGGCCATAAATGATGACTTCATCTTTCCTGTTCCTGTTGGAATTATTAATTCCAACAGGAACAGGAAAATAACAAATTTGACAACTATACTATCTAATTTCCCCTATAAATAATTGCATATTGATTATTAAATTAAAATATTATATTTCTTCTTTTAGAGTATAAATTTTAATCCTTATATGTGATATGTAAGCATATCGTACTCTACTTTGCTGAAGGCACAAGAGTTATAGTCGAAAAAGGATTATGTGTAAGCACATAGTACATAAATAATGTCAAATTTTGTTGTATGAAGACTATACCAGAGCATGATACTGCCATAACACGATTAATACGATGTGCTTATACTAAACATATTCATAAAAGTGATGGACTATGTGCTTACATGTCACAGTTAAGATTTTATAATATTGAAAAACAGTATTACGTTTTATTAATCTTTTCATTTGTAAGTTTCATGATGTTGCTAATTTAGTAGCACTTAAATTTTTACGTAGAATTTAAGTGCTTGTAGTGGTTGAAGTGAGTGTAAACATTAGAACCAATGGATGAATAGATTGAATTTCTTTTTCAAATCAATTATTTTCTTTATTTATATTGTTATGGTGTTTAACAATACTTTAACCGTTACTACTAAATCTAAGTATTACTTAAAAAAAGGAGCTTTATGATGATGAATTTTTGTCCAAGTTGTGAGCAAGAAGTAAACTTGGAGTTTATCCAATCTACTGAAATAGTTGAGGTAAGGGGAGAAAAAATTCCTGTAACTCTTGAATACTATAAGTGTCCAAAGTGTAAGGATGAAATAGAAACTTCGGATTCTCCTGATGAACTTGCTGAAGCTTATAAGGAATATCGGAACCGACATAAAATGGTGCAACCAGAGGATATTCGTGCATTTAGGAAAAAATATGGATTAACTCAACGTGAGATGAGTAATCTACTTGGCTGGGGCGGGGCGACCTTAAGTCGTTATGAAAACGGAGCCTTACAAGATGAAACTCATGATAAAATATTACACCTTGCAATGGAACCAGCTAATCTTTTCGCTTTAATCAAAAAGAAGCCAACCGCTTTAAATGAAGGTAAACGTCAAAAACTAATAAAAGAATTGAGCGAAGCTGACAATAGCTCTTTTTCTTTTCACTATAGTTCTTTTTTCAAAAGTGCTTGTGCAGAAGATTTTATTCAGGATCAATTAGATCAATTAAACGGTTATAAAACATTAGATATAACAAAGCTCTTTAACGCAATATTATTTTTTTGTAGTAAGGAAGGTATTGAAAGGGCAAAGCTCAATAGGCTACTTTTTTATGCGGATTTCTTACACTTCAAAAGGTATGGCACATCCATTACTGGCGCAAGATACTCTCATATCGGTGTAGGTCCAGTTTTAGATAATTATGATTTTTATATCGCCATTTTACATTTTGAAGAAGAGACGATAAGTTTGGAAGAAAGATTCTATCAAAATCGCCTAAAAGAAGAATTTATGGCTAAAAAAGAACCTGATCTGTCTATTTTTGAGAATTCAGAACTGAAAGTTCTTAGAGAAGTTAAAGAATATTTTAAAGAATATGACGCTATTGGAATAAGCAAATTTTCTCATAAGGAAGAGGGGTATCAAAAAACAAGTGTTAAAGAATTGATCTCTTATAATTATGCTAAAAGCCTTCAAATTTGAGAGTCTAAAATTGGTCGACAAAGCATAGTAAGCCTCTACTTCCAAAGTATCCCCGTTAAGCAGAACATATCTATTGACCGAATGTGTTCACACAGGCTATGAAAAGGAATGTTCTTGTTGACAAAACAATAGAAGAAGCCTCTTCTATGAGCGAAAATCTGTGACACAACTCACGTAAGGGAGTTATATAATGAATATAACAAGTATTAAGCAATATAGACATAACAAGCGAAATGAAGGGGATTTTTGAGGAGCGCGCGGTGTTCAGTTTTTTGCCATTTACAACAGATGTCATTGGCATCAGGGATATTGCCCTTGTCAACCGCCCCTCAAAAACCCCTTATTTCGGGCGTTAGCAAGCACAGCAAATAATAGGTGTAAGTTGGATCATTTTTAACTTGCCTTTTCCGATACTCATATTTTATTTTGTTTATATGGGTATAGATTCCCGCATTACTCATAGACGGGGGAAGGTATCACGATTGAGTTATGAAATGGAGGGCGAAGTAGTATGAATGTCAATTTTCAGATTACAAAAAAATTTGAGAACGACTTAAAAAAATTTGGAGCACAGGATAAACAGATCATTACTGAAAGTATTAATAAGTATTGTTCCTTACTGCCACTCAATGGGAAGAGAAGTCGGCAATTCTATCAACCGCATACGATTGAATTAACAGACAATCTTGACTCGTCGTTATATGTCTTAAAAGTTGCTCGCCATATTCGAGTGATTCTCACCATTGATGAAGATCCGCTCTTTGATCAATTGATGATCACGCTCTTACGAGTCGTTAATACGAACGAAGCAGAACATGCCTATACCGTCGTTTCACAGTCTTTATATCAGCCGATATTGGCCCACGCACGATAATGATATGGCACAGATTAAGAAATTATTCGATGAATATGGTATTATTTACGAGGCATGTAAGACACTTCCTGACGTGACACATCGGCTGGATTTCTTAGAAGCCTTAGCCGAATTAGAGGATTACGAATGTCATCGAACCCATAAATTTCCGAAAACTCGACTCCATCGAGTGACCGGTATCAAACAGGCCATTTATCGGGCGGACATCAACAAAATCTCAGGCTGGAGAATTCATCTCCAATACTCTCAAAAAGATGATAGCCTCCACTTAAAAGACCTGATTGAAGGCCAGAAGCATGATGATGTCATCAAAGTCATCAAATCGAAGATTGATCGATATGAATAGCGGCTTGCTAACGATCCGGTTGCAGGGGACACCAAAGGGCGGCGGGGAAAATTGGTTGCAATCTTCAAGTGCAGTGGCCGCCGCCCTTTGCCGCCCCTGAACCGGGGGCGTTCGGTTTACATATGATTTCATCTCGCAAACACTATGTGAAGGAAATCTAATTCATGACAGTTATATATCGACGAATGATCTTGCTATGCATCATCTTCATCTTGTCAGCGGCTTCTTCCTGTTCCTCATCAACTCCTATAGTTGAGATCCCCGTATCTTTTGACCATGCAAACCTTCCGATGGTGGAAATGGCGCTCGACAAACACCATGTGAAATTCTATTTGGACACAGGAGCCAAAGGG
>JAFGIK010000042.1 GCA_016929645.1 Candidatus Dojkabacteria bacterium | reverse complement strand
GGTTCGCTCAGAGATGACAGCAAAACATATTGCTCTTTTTAAGAAAATTGGTATAGAATACGTAAAGTAAGCGGAGTTAGGGATTAAGAGAAAACACCTCTCAATGTATTGCATATTTAGTTTCTTTCAATTTATTTATAAAAATGCTTTCATGATTATATTATAAATGTTTATAACGAACTTTGAAATCTGAGTTAAGATTTACAAAATTTAAAAAAATCAAAAAATAGTTTAGCGGACTGCTCTCATGAATAGAATTCATAACACTGACAAAAGCAATGATTATTATTAGTTTTACAAAATATCAGTCTAAATATATTTTCTTCTATGAATTATAATAAGGGATTAAACAAAAAGCTTATGATAAATAATCGTAAATCAAATAGAAAAATGATAAATTCAGTTGACATAAAAGGAGGTCTCAATGCCCAATGAGCATGCTATGAAGATGCTGTCAGCACATAAACTAATTGCAGAGTTTACCTATGAACCGGTTGAACTTGTAAAAGGTTATGCTGATAGAATTTTGAGAATTGATCTTGATAAAAATGAAATTAAAACATTGCCAGTTACTCAGCAAATGAAAGATTTGTGGATTGGTGGTAAGGGTTTTGACCTTTGGCTTACATTTCAAGAGATAAACAAAAATACGAAATGGGATAGCAATAATAATCCTATCTGTTTTTCACCTGGTCCTCTATGTGGTACAGCAACTTTTCCAGGAGCGGGTAAAACTCTTGTAACTGCAATTTCTCCACTTACAGGAACAATTATTGACTCAAATGTAGGAGGATATTTTGGTCCATACTTCAAGTTTGCAGGCTTTGACTCGCTTGTTGTTGTAGGAAAGGCTAAAGAGGACGTAATAATTTTTATTGACAAGACTCACAATAGAATAACCATTGAAACTGCCCCTTTGGAAAGTGTTGACGCTCACCTCATTTCTGAAGAGATTCCAGAGATGTATGCAGACAATGAACTTGATAAAAGAAATATTGCTGTTGTTTCCGCTGGTCGTGGAGCTGAACATACAAAAATGGGTTTATTAAACTTCTCATTTTGGGATTGGAGAAGAGATCTTCCAAGACTAAAACAAGCAGGTCGTGGTGGTATTGGTACAGTTTTCAGAGATAAAAAAATTAAAGCTATTGTGGCAAGAAATGCACAAGTAGATCCATCTTGGACAATTGAAGAGAGTAAAACAGCTAATTACACTAGACCTTTGGAAGTATCTAAAGATTGTTGCTCTCACAGTCAAGTTGATGAAATCACAAAAATTGCCAATAAATGGGAAAATAATCCTGAATATGTAATTGAAATGATGCAGGATATTCAGCAAAGATTCAGACATATTCCTGAATCTGCAATAGACACTTTGAATAAAATTACAAAAACACCTAAAGCTCATCTATATCAAATAGCTACATTCTACAAAAGTTTTAGTCTTGATCAAAAAGGTGAAAAGACAATTCAGGTTTGTATGGGTACTGCTTGTCATGTTAAGGGAGCAGAAAAACTTCTGGATAATTTTGAAAGAATCCTGAAAGTAAAATCTGGTGGTACTACAGTTGATAAAAAATATACTCTTGAAGCAGTTGCTTGTTTGGGAGCTTGTAGTATTGCTCCGGTGGTAAAAATTGGTGAAGAGGTATTTGGTAATGTTCAAGTTAAAGATTGTGAAAAACTTCTGGCTAAATCTGAAGCTAAAGTGGAGGGTAAGTAAATGAAGAGAATTAGCAAAGAAGATATCGTAAACATCTCCAAAAGACAGAACGATGAATTTAACAAATATAAAAATATGCTTATGGTTTGTACTGGAACTGGTTGTGTTTCCACTGGTGGAATTTCCATAAGAGATAAATTCAATGAAGTACTTAAAAATAAAGGTCTTGATAGTGAAAATATAGCTATCGGTACAGGTTGTAATGGCTTTTGTGCTGTGGGACCAATAGTTGTAGTTCAACCAGAAGGTGTTTTCTATCAAAGAGTGTCTCTTGACGATGTAGAAGAAATTGTTGAATCTCACGTTAAAAATGGAAAAATTGTAGAAAGACTTTTACATAAAAATCCTGTATCTGGTGCGATAAATGAAAAAATTGATAATATCGGTTTCTTCACAAAGCAACAATTGATTGCTCTTAGAAATAAAGGTCTTATCGATCCTGAAAATATAGATCATTATATTGCCAGAGATGGTTATAAGGCTTTGAAAAAAGTTCTTGAAGAGAACAATCCTGAAAAGGTTGTTAATGATATAATTGCTTCTGGTATTAGAGGTAGAGGTGGTGGTGGATTCCCTGCTGGTGTTAAATGGGAAAGTGGTAGAAAAGCTGCAATTAAAAGAAATGAAGAGATCTTTGTTGTTTGTAATGCAGATGAGGGCGACCCAGGTGCATATATGGACAGATCGATTATTGAAACTGATCCACATGCAGTTATCGAAGGTATGCTTATCGGTGCTTATGCAGTTGGTTCTAGAGAAGGTTATATTTACATAAGGAAAGAGTATCCACTTGCACTTGATCGTTTAAATGTAGCCATTAAACAGGCTCGTGAGTACGGTCTTTTAGGAGAGAATATTCTTGGAACGGATTTTTCTTTCGACATTCATGTTCATAGAGGTGCCGGAGCTTTTGTTTGTGGAGAATCCAGTGCTCTTATGCAATCAATGTCTGGAAAAGCTGGGGAACCAAGAGCTAAATACGTGAGAAGTGTTGAATATGGTTTCAGAGATAAACCAACGGTTTTGAATAACGTTGAAACTTGGGCTAATATTCCTGCCATAATTGATAAGGGAGCTGAGTGGTTTGCCTCTATTGGAACTGGTGATGTTAGTAAAAATCCTTGGGGAGGTTCCAGCGGAACTAAAGTTTTCTCACTAGTTGGTGATATTACAAATACCGGTCTTGTGGAAGTTCCAATGGGTATTACGCTTAGAGAAATCATATTTGAAGTTGGTGGTGGAATTCCAAACGGCAAAAAATTTAAAGCTATTCAAACGGGTGGACCATCAGGTGGATGTATTCCTGAATCTCTACTTGATATGAAAGTTGATTTCGACTCTCTTTCTGAAGCTGGATCTATGATGGGTTCAGGTGGTATGATTGTAATGGATGAAAATACATGTATGGTGGATATTGCAAGATATTTCACAAATTTCCTTGTGGAAGAATCATGCGGTAAATGTACTCCATGTCGTGAAGGTTTATATGCTATGAAGCAAACTCTTGATAGAATCTGTAATGGCGAAGGTAAAGAGGGTGATATTGAGTTTCTAGAAGAGATGAGTGAAACTATCATTGATACAAGTCTTTGTCAACTTGGTGGTTCTGCTCCAAATCCTGTACTTAGTACTATCAGATATTTCAGACATGAGTATGAACAGCATATAAAAGAGAAAAAATGTGTGGGTGGAATTTGTAAATCATTGATTCAATACAAAATCAACGAAGAAAAATGTATCGGTTGTACAGCTTGTGCAAGACCTTGCCCTGTTAATGCAATCACTGGTAGTGTGAAAAAACTTCACATTATTGATCAAGATATCTGCATTAAATGTGGTATCTGTAGAGAAGCATGTAAATTTGATGCAGTGGAGGTGTTCTAATGGCTTTGTTAAACAAAAGTAAAAGAATAGACATTAGTGTTAATGGAGTAAAAATCTCTGCTATTGAAAACTCCAATCTAATAGATTCTATCAAAGAAGCTGGAATTGATCTTCCAACATTGTGTTACCATAAAGATTTAACTCCTAACGGAAGTTGTCGTCTTTGTATGGTTGAAGTGGAAGAACGTGGAAAGAAGAAGCTTGTTACAGCTTGTAATTATCCGGTAAGAGCTGAATTAAATGTTAATACTGAAACTGAGAAAGTTAAAAGACATAGAAAAAATCTTGCTGAAATGTATCTTGGTAGATGGCCTAATGTTCCAGTAATTCAGGAAATCGCTGAAAAATGTGGTGCTGTTGATAAAGAAAAGTACAAGAGTGATCTTACGGATGAAAATCCAAAAGCTTGTATCCTTTGTACTCATTGCGTAAGAGCCTGCGATGAATTTATTCAGGAAAAAATTCTTGGCTTTGCTGGTAGAGGATATAAACGTAACGTGAATATGCCTTTTCAGAAAGTTGATCCGCATTGCGTTGGTTGTTCTTCATGTGCTTTCGTATGTCCAACTGGTGCTATTTCCATTGATGATAATTTAAATCATCCTGTAAATCCAGAAATGATCAGAGATCATGGTATGAAAGTTAACGCAGAAATGGCAACTCTTGATCCTTATCAATGTCGAATGAGAGAAGTTGGAACTGCAAATATTGTGGAAGTTATGGATGCTTATGACCTTCTTCCAGTTATGAACTATAAATATGGTCAGCATAAAGATACTCCAAAGATGGATTCTAAAGTGATGAAAGCAAAGTATTTTACACAAGGTCATCCAGATCAGTGCTGGCATGGTTGTTCAATGGCTTGTGCTAAAGCTGTAGAGCATTTTGAGCTAAAAACAGGTCCTTACAAAGGCGATAAAGTTATCGTTGATGGTCCAGAATATGAGACAGCAGCCGGTGGATCAAACATGGGTTGTTTCGATCTTGATTTTATCGTTGAATACAATTTCTATTGTGATACTTACGGTCTTGATACAATCTCCTATGCAACTTGTATGGCTTTTGTTATGGAATGTTATGAAAATGGTATTATTACCAAAGAAGACACAGGTGGACTTCACCTTCCTTTCGGGGCGACAAATGATGCTCTTGAAGTACTTCACCAGATGGCTAGAGGTGAAGGTTTTGGACTAGAATTCGGTCAAGGTATTAAATATTTAAAAGAGAAGTGGGCTAAAAAATGTCCTGAAAAAGCTCAATTCATCAGAGATATTGGTATGGAAGCTAAAGGTCTCGAATATTCTGAATATGTTTCGAAAGAATCACTAGCTCAACAGGCTGGTTACACTTTGGCAATTAAAGGTCCTCAGCACGATGAAGCATGGTTGATTTTTATGGATATGGTTAATAATCAGATTCCTACTTTTGAAGACAAAGCCGAAGCTCTTTACTATTTCCCACTGTTCAGAACATGGTTTGGACTGTACGGATTGTGTAAAATTGTTTGGAATGACGTTGCTCCAAAAGATAATTCTATGAAATATCCTCCGCAGCAAGCAGCTAAAATACCTGATCACGTTTACAACTACTGGAAATTTGTTGAAGGGATGACAGGTAGAGAACTTAACGAGCAAAAAATGCTTGACGAATCAGCCAGAGTTCACAACCTGCAGAAGATTATGAGTATTATGCTTGGTAAAGGTGAGAGAAAAGATGACATTCCTCCATACAGAGCGATGGGACCTGTTACAGTTGAGGAGTATGAATCAAGAGTACTTCGTTATGATAAGCAATTAAAGGATAATGGCATAGACATCGAAGGTAAAACTTCGGAAGAAAAAGTTCAGTTAATGAAAGATTTCAGATACGAACAGTACAGAAAAGTTACCGATGCTGCATTTACCAGAAGAGGTTGGACATTAGAAGGTGTTCCTAAAATCGAAAGACTTAAAGAGCTTGGAATTGATCTTCCAGAATTAGTTGAAATTGTTAAAGATAAACAATAGACTTAGATAAAAAACATTGCCGGTATTTCCGGCAATGTTTATTTATAACGTAAATTATTTTGGATTTGTAATGATATTAGTGAATGACAGAGACCAATTGGAATGGCATGAAGGAATGACTGTTCAGGATATTTTGGACGAGATGAATTATACTTATTCGATGATTGTTGTAGGCTTAAATGAGCAGATAATTCATGAGGTAGACTATCATACTACTTTGGTTGAAGATAATTCAAAAGTAACTGTTTTTCATCTAGCTCATGGTGGGTAGGGTGGTTTTTAGCCCAAAGTATTCAGTAAGCATATAACTATTACATAAGATAGAATACTAATTAGTCATGTAAGTGGATTATGTAAGGTTTGCTAATAGTTTTACTTTTTAGTAATACTATTTTCTGGAAATTCATTTCATTTCAATTGACTTTCTTTATGATTGTATTTAGAATGTATCAATTATTATATGTTTCTTATCTTGAGGGAGATCAGAATGAATGAACTTGATTTTTTGAATGAAGAATTGGAAGACTCAGACGATGTGTTTAATTTTGATAATCAAAAAAGAATAATAAATTATGAATCATTAAATCCAGACATCAAAACTTTATATGATAATTGGAAGACTGGAGATCTACTTTTACAACCAGAATATCAGAGAAATTTTGTTTGGGATGCACAAAAAGCAAGCAATTTGATAGAATCAATTTTGTTAAAGATACCAATTCCAATTATCTATACTTCTGAAGATGATGAAAAAGAAGAAGTTATAGACGGACAACAAAGATTAACATCAATCTTTTCTTATATAGATGGAGAATTTCCAGACGGAAATCAGTTTAAATTAAAAAAATTAAAAATTCTTTCAGAACTATCAGGAAAATCATTTAAAGAATTGGATGAAAAAATTCAGAAAGCTATTTTTAAAAGAGGGTTGTCTTTAATAAAAATTAGTGAAAACTCTAATAATGATATAAAGTTTGAAATGTTTGAAAGATTAAATACAAACATAACGCGTTTAAATGCTCAAGAATTACGAAATTGTATGTATAGAGGCTCATATAATGGTTTTATAAAAGAGATGTCGAAAAATAATGATTTTCAAAAAATATTGAATAAGCCCGAATACTCAAAAAGAATGTTAGATTCAGAGTTAATTCTAATGTTTTTTTCATTCTACGATACAAATTTCATACAATTTAGGGGCAATATGAAGCAGTTTCTAAATGAAGATATGCGAAAAAATAAAAATATAAATGATAATGAAATGAGGAAACTTACGGAAGTATTTAAAAAATCAGTTGACCTTGTTAAAACTATATTTGGTGAAAAAGCATTTAGAACATATTCTATAGATAAAAATACAAAAAAAGGCACTTTTGACAATAGGAAATTAAATCAAGGTTTATTTCTTATTTTAATGTACGGTTTCATTCCATATAATAAAAATCAAATTATTCCATATGCTGACTTGATTAGAGAAGAGCTTCTTAGTTTGCAAATACATAATATGGAATTTATTGATTCTCTTACTGGATCAGGTACAAATAGCAGAGATAAAATCTATAAAAAAATTTCGATTTGGGAAAATTCTCTCAGAAATATTATTGGATATCCTATCGGAGAAAAAAGAGCATTTTCAAAAAAACTCAAAGAAACATTGTTTGAACAATCCAATAAGTGCAAAATTTGCGGAAATGAAATCCTAGATATTGACGATGCAGAAGTTGATCATATTATTTGTTACTGGGAAGGTGGAAAAACAATTCCTGAAAATGCACAACTAACTCACAGGATTTGCAATAGAATCAAAAATGGCACGTCAAGTACCTAGGATAGATAATTCATGAAACCTAATAGTAATCTGTTTTTCACTATATATATCAAACAACCTAGTTAAAGCTGGGAATTTCTCAAACCAATGTTAAAACATCGAATATCAAAGTTTACAAAAAACTTATAAATAGATATTTTGAAACAAGAAATTTCAAATGTTAAATGGCAAATAGTAATAGATTAATTTTGAACAATGAGTAAAGGAATTAATGAGCTTACTTCCTAACAATAATTCCTATTCACAACATCTCAATTTATGCAAAAGTATAGATTTCCAATTGCTTTGTGATTTTGCTTTTGATAATATCTGGTTCATCTTCTTCATTCCATCAAACATGTTTTAAGATTACTTTTGGAAACAAAAGTAAACAAAATTTTCAGCTTTTCAGAAAAGCTGATCCAAAACAAACACCCATCAAGATAGCATTTTCGTAAGTATCACATTCAACTTTTCCGAGTACAGAAAAGTTGAACCAGCTCCACTAACCTTGCGGTTTGAATTCCGCTGGTGATCGTGCTTTTATGTTGGGATTTTTGGTTTTGAAGAAGGAAAAGATATCTCACTATGTTCGATATGTACTGTTCAGGTTTTAAGAGAAGGTGGATCTAACATATCGAACGATCTTTATTGATCAATGACAGCTAAGATTTATTTCACCTTCTTCCCACATATTCCAAGTTAACAAACTTTGAAGATTTTAGATATTTTTAACATACGATGACAGATATTGGTTTATCCCGTTATTTCACCATCTTTCCCCCTCTTTGTTGCAAAGCAATAGAGATGTGGGTGAGTTTCTTCTTCCTCCTTGACTCCTTTACTCCTTTACTCCTTGTAAAATATTCTTATCTTCTTTCACGTTCACAGCGTCCTTCTGTGAAATATTGCATTCTGTATTTTATTCGTGTTATCAGTGGTTAATAAATGGGATCGGGCGTAATAAATTACGCCCCTACACTCTTCACAATCCTCTTATCTCTTCAACAGACAAACCTGTAATCAACGAAATTGTTTCAATATCCATATTTTTTTCTAAACAGTTTTTTGCAATTTCAATCTTTGCTAATTTTTCACCTTCAGCTTTACCTTCTTCTCTACCTTTTTCAATCCCTTTAAATTCTGCAGTTCTAATCTCTTCAAATTTATCAAGCTTAATCTTACGCTCATTTTCATAAATTAATTTTTCATCATCATCAAGATACATTATCTCTAATTTATCGATAGCTTTCTTTACATCAATATCAACAGAAAGTT
>JAFGIK010000041.1 GCA_016929645.1 Candidatus Dojkabacteria bacterium | reverse complement strand
GAGCTTTTGGTTATCGCAACTTTGAACAATTTCGTTTGCATATCTTGGTCGCTTTTGACCCGGTTTCCCGTTAAAGCCGGAAGAGCCCTATTTTTCTAAGGGTTGTTAAAAGCTTATTTACGTTTCCCCACGCCACAAGCCATAAATGAACGTCAGCCATAAACTTAAAATATAGATTCTCGTCAAAAATATTTTCAACATCAAGAATATTTATAGTTTTATTGTTTCCGAATCTTGTGTAATGATCTTTTATAATTAGATTGTTTATATCTTCTTTGATTCGATTTTGTTGAATTTCCACCTCAAGCATTGCTAATTCTAAAGTTAATAAAATACTAATTCCTTCTTGAGGAAGTTTTAGAAATCCCGGAAATCTCGATCTAGAAATATCCATGAGGTTGCAACTCGACGAAAGGTATTAGGCAAGAAACAGATATAAACTCTTCAAGATAGAGTTAGCTAATTTGCATGTGTATAATGTGATACTTAAAAATATAACTCGTTAATAACTTATAATAATCTTTAAGCGATCATTCTTATCGTCAAATGATAAAGTTAATTTATTTAATGGTTCAGACACTTTTTCACTAGTTTTTGACCTTATAAAAGTAACCCAAAATTGAGTAACTAATATTATGATCGCCAGTTCATCTGAACCCCAACGGTGGATTCCACCAAAAAAACCCGAATTTCTGATTGAATCAGGTATGGTTGACGAATCACCGTATATAGTAATTTCCTTATTCAACAATTTTGCTAATCGTACACAATCCCAGATCGTAAATCGATCAACCTTTGAAATATTTCGTTTGTAGCAGTGATAGTTTCTGACTCTTTTCTCACCCATGCTGCTCATCCAAAATGAGGTGTTTCCCCACATCTATATGATATAGTGGGACTCATCGCAATATTTCCTACATGTAAAAACCAGTAATTAATAATAGGCAAGTAGATAGACAGGTTGGTCTCAGAGATAATTATTGAGAGTATGACGCTGCTAAGGGCCGAAAGACTTACCAACCCAACCAAATGCCCATATTTCGGGTGTAGGTCAATCCTTTGTCCAACAATAGATTTCCAGATCAGTCCATAGAAATTATTGTGAATTCTTCACGTGGTATTTTCTTTTGTTGTCCGCAGGCTCCGCATGTTAAAGTAGCTGTCATAAACCATCTTGAAACCCAATGAACCGTAATTGCTTGGCAATCACATTGAAACGGAATCATTAAAGCCAAAAAATGAGTGTCAAGCTGTTCAATCAATTCCTGAGGTCTCAATAAAGAGAAAAGTAAATTCCGTCGGATCTTCAACCAATCCCTCATCATTTCCGGGGCTTCATAATCGGTGTAAATTAGTTCCCAGTCCGCCTTTGTTCTGCAAGCTAGGATCGGATTTCCATTATTAGGCATGCCTAAAAATGATACATAGTTATCATCTCGATCCATAAAATGTGGTTTCATCAGATTCAATATATGATCGAAGTGTTGCCTAACACTTGGATTCCAAATTTCTTTTGTAATTTCACTCGTAAGACCTCCTAAATAATCTTGACTCCTTTTGATAACCTGTTCAATAGGAGGTTGAGCAAAAGTAATCGCCAGCTCTGACTTATCTATGGATAATAGCATCTCAGCTGCGCTCTGTCCCGGTACATAAATCTTTTTCCTGGCAATTGCCGAAAAGAAGAGGAAGCCAAGCCACAATCTTAGTATTGGGTTTGATGATCTAATGTCATACTCACTAGTATGAGGTGGTGCTTGCAATGCGAACCAGCAAATTGTGGTAAGAATTGATAACGTTGATCGCAATAAACCAAAATTTTGAATTTTTAATAAGCTGTAAAAATCGTTAACCCCATAAATACGAGCTGCTGAATCAAGAAGGAAAAAATAATCACCATCCATCTTGTTTTGGGAGTCAAGATATATTTTTTTGTAATAGTTTAAACATTCTAAACATCCTCTTTCTGAAAGCAAATGTAAAATAAACAACATTGAGTTAGTAATTGCTTTAGTCTCAAAGATTGTTAAAGGACGTATATACCAGAATTTATCATAATCTGGAATCCGGAATGAATAAAAATGATCCAATACAGTTACTGGCTCCATTGACATGTTTATTCCAAAAGGATCTGAAGCTCCCATAATTTCATCACCCCATCCGCTTTTAATATATTTCGCCGGTATTTTTCCAGGGCTAACATCTCCCCATGCATAGAGTGTATGAATTTGATACTTAAGTGCATTATTCCACAAATCAGCAAGTTGTTTTGATGTGCTAGAGGTGGTCTCCCCGAAATCGACTAAGCTTCTTACCTGATCTACGGTTTTTGGATCATCTAAAACAATTGGTATAAATTTTTGAAGGAATAAATATTCAAGAATTGTTCTTCCGTAATAATGGAGGCCAAAAGGCGAGATCAAGAAATCAATTCGATGAGTGAATTCATGCACAAATACAGTCAAAATCGCAAGAATTTCTGTTCTCTCATCATCCGTTCGTTTGAAGAAGAAATCTGTGGATAGTTTGTCGTTTTTCCATTTGTCACTTGTCCACTCGAGAACGGTTAAAGGTCCCTCTCCGTGAGCTATAGAGAAAAACGCTCTTGCGAATAAAGACAGATTATCTGTCAAGTTTTTTGGGAACTCAAATAATAAAGTACGAGGCTGAAATCTAACTTCACTTAGTTGGCTCACAATAGCATCGAGGGACATCACCATCCTCCTAGTAAATCTATTTTGGGCTTGTAGAATTACTTCAACTAGCTACTACCGTGGCAAAAAATATTTTTTTATTGTCTTCCTGTGTTAAATTATTCTGGTGTAATTCGTTCTTCAGTTGCCGCACAAAACGCATCTATTCCAGTATTGACAACAATTACTGCAATAGGAATCATAACTCCCAGTGCAATACCTGCAATGCCAAGCGCCGAAACAATTGCTGTCAACACTGCACCTACAGATGTCGAAATCCCAGATTTAACCAGTTTATTAAGTTCACCTTCTGGGTCACACAATTTATGACGAAGCAAATCGCTATATATAGGCCAAAAGTCCTTTGATTGAAATGAGAAACCGAGACCAACTTCTTGCCCTTGTGGAATTAGCACATCAACAGGATATCCTTCATCCTCAAATGCTTTTATTGCATCATTAAGTGCCGTGAAACCTGTATCAAGGCCGTTTTGTTCAACTCTTTCATTGAGTTCAATCGCTTCCTTGATAGCCTGATCGAGAGTTAATTCTTTCATGACATCCTCCAAAGGTTAGTTGTAACCAAATGTATATATATTCTTTTATTTTTAGTTTCTTTGCTAATAACTATTTCTATTATTCGTTCAGGAAATTGTATTAAGAACAACTACCAAACCACCTGGCATGTATATTGCGTTAGGCTCTTTTTCCCTTTTCCGTTTTGGAAAGTCTATTATCAACCGGGATTCCACGTATAATTGATTTTACACCCATTTTCCTTCAAACAGGTGATCACGATTGATAGATCCAGGTGATGCATCGATAGTTTTTTTATTCCGATCATTTTTCAGCGATCAATCTCACCTATCCTAATATGTGATACGGCTTTTCTTGCTTAACTTAATAGGTAAAACTAGTTGGGATATGAAGAGATACGGTTCATCCAGACAGACTTGGTTCATAAATCGGTTTAAAATCACTCATTTTGCCCCGAAATGACGATTTTTCTCTTTGTAAGCTTTTCCTTTATTAAGTGGGTGACGTAGAATCCGAGTAAATGTATCCTTCGTATAATCTAACGATTGGCCGAATCTTTCAGCAGCAGCACTCACAGAATACTCGCCGAGTTTTTGCATTCGAGTATTGATATCAGTATCTGTCATCGTAATAACCCATTCTTATGTGTATATATGAGCATACTAACCACCATACTCACCAGCAATGACGTTAAATTTAAGATAACATATATATTATAGCGTTGTTCTAAAATATAACGAGCTAATTCCATTCAAGGATTGGATCGGTAGACTTCTCTTTATTTATTGATTGAGCATAATCTACATCCTCCCTTTTCAAGTATCTTCTATTATCTACACAGAAAATGAGGCGTGATTTAAGATCATATACCACTCTGCCCTATTAAACTTGTTGCAACGAAGAATAAAGAGCATATACTTATAGTTGAGGAATGACATACATTTTTAATTAGGAATACACTATATGCCAACAAACCCAGATCTATTATCAGAGCAAGTAGTAGAATTCATTCAGAAATATTCTAGTGACAGAATATTTGAACCGACTTATTCTCTTAAGAAAAATGCGAAACATGATGAATGGAGACAATCATGGTTGAACGAATTAGGAATTGTCTCTGATGAATCACGATCATTGTATACTATGCGAAAGCTCCAAGAAGAAGTTCAAAAGCAATTTGGAGAACGTAATGTTATAAAAGAAAAACCCATTTCTAATGTGATGCACCCTAATAGCACCAGTCATGCATTTGATCTTTTTATCCCCTCAGAACGGACTGCTATTGAAATATGTTTATCTGCTATAAAAAATGAGTTTGAAAAGGATATACTTAAAGCTATGTTGGATGCTGATACTGCAACTCTGTATATTATTACACGAGATTATGTCACAGGTAAAAATGAAACAGTATATGGTGTTAGTTATCTAAATATGCCTGGGCCTCAGAATTTCATTAACTTAGCAAAAATATATAAGTTGCATATAATCCCTGTTGCTTTATGTCCAATATAGCAATGAAAAATCGTGAAATGATGGAGCATTCAATCTCGGGTCTGTAAGATATGGTGTGGAAACGGTAAATCCAAATTGAAATGTAAACATAGATACCGTTTCCAAACGATTAGATACTATCTTTCCTTGTGATTTTCCCTCATCTTTTGAAAATTTTGCCTATCTAGTAAATGCTTGTACTGTCTGCTAATCGCTTGTGATTTAGTGTCAAACCGCTGGGCAATCTCATCCAGACTTGCACTTCCTCTTATCCAACCGTGACCGGATTTTATAGCAAGCTTCTCTCTCTCTAAACGAGAAAGGGCTTTCCTTACTGTCTGTGAACACTTACCGGTTAAATCATTTAACTCTTTCACGGTTTTAGCCTCTGTGGGATCTAAATGGCTGTAAACGAGTTTAGCAGATCCACCAAGATTTTTATATGACCATAGATCAGTGGTATCCCAAGATGAATCGCTAAATACTGATACATTAGTCACAGGAGGTATATTATTAATTAACATATATGTATTATTAAGTAAAAAATTAATATGATAGGAATTACAATTAACATAAGCAGAGAGATCGATCCTTGATGCTTCTTTCTTATCAGTTGGAATGATTCGAAGAAAGTGATTCTCATTAAGGCGTTTTATTACCTTGCCAATAGTAGGAAGTCTGTTGATACCAGTAAATTCGCTTATTTCTCTATAGCTGATAAAAGGTTCGTAGGTCTGAAATTGCCAAGCTTTTGATAAGATGGCTTGTAAAACCTTTTGATTATATTCTCCACCTCTACCGGGCCAAGGGGTGTATGAAAAATGTTGGAAAATGTCAGCGATTCTGTTACGAGGATCACTTTCAACAAGATACTGAATGGCTTTCATGTAAGTGTATTCCAAATAACCATCGGGATCATTATGCTCTATATAATGTCCAGGTTCATTTTGCTTGAATACTCTTTGTATGTCATCAAACGACCATCCTGCTAGAATAAGATTAACAATAATTGCCGCTTCAGCTTCTGATCTTGATGGGTAAGAATCATCTAGAATTTCACCTGTACTAATATCAACCTTGTGAATTATCTCTCCCTTTTTTGCGGTAGCTAATTTTTTGAAATAATTTAGAGCAGGAGGATTAGGTCGATATATGAGCCTAACCGGTAATGAAACGGGGATAAGATTATTCTTGTCGAGTACCATCTCGTCTGGTAGCAACCAAGTAACATCCTTCCATTCCACAACAGGCTGAGCCAGATATTCCTCTATGCCTCCAGATTGAAATACATATACGCCTTCAGGTAAAGCACTTCCCGGAGCAACCACATAAGCGTTCTTGTGTAACCGAATCTCACCTCTACCAATCTGGTTATTTAAAATGTAATAAGATTGTAAATCAAGCGGGACATTAGGAACACGTAACCAATAATGGAACCCTCCCCTATGAGGAGTATATACTCTGGTAGTTTTATCAAAAAGCCCCATACTAACTAATCTATCCGAAATATTCGTCTGAGATATCTGATCGTCGGCATCAACTACTGCAATATTATTAGGACTACCAGGAAATAAACCGATATTTGAAGATTCTGTAAAAGGTAAAACCTCAATAGTTGTAAAATCTGAACCATCTGGTGGAACTTTCGATAAAGGACTGAGAGGAAAAGGTGAAAAACCAGCTTCTCGATATCGTGTTACTAAATCATATATTTTCATAACGTTTAAAATCCTTTCGTATGTGTGCAGTTGCCTCAATAATAAATTCCCGAATAAGTTCTGACTTGGTTTTGTATGAATGTACAGCCAGTTTTTCTAATTTTCTATTTTGAGAATTGGTTAATCTAATTTGTAATAAAGCATTTTTTCTCATAATCATCTCCTTGATTGTATGTAATAAGATACTGGTGAAAGATAATATCTCTTTCTCCAGGTATAAATAATACTTATTGGTAAACCGAAAATATATAGCTACATTGAATTTTTTCGGTTCATATTTAGTTGTATATATGATTTTGGGGGAACTATCCATATAAACAACTGGTGGTTCTTATATTTGGATATCATGTAATGACACACCACCCACAATCAAAAGTAAGATTGGGATTTATTCACTAGTTCAATGTGAAGTTATTTTCCACAATACTACTGACAATATCCTGTTCACAGTCACAGGTTGGCAGTCCTTTAGCACTTCTCTGATCATATGGATATTTTTTACCACATTTCATACAGATAGCTCTTAGATATAAGATCTTCCCACCACAATATGGACATGTTAACTTGATACATCCACTTACTTGACCTTCTTCATCATCATGATTTTCAGGCTCAAACAGAAATCTACCCTCATTAAGGTAGAAATAAATTTTACATTCCTTACAGATGAGAATGACTCCCGTTTCACCTGGCGCATACTCGCTTACATCAATCTTATTATCTGTCATTATATTATTGCCTCCGTTTAAATCCATCAACCAGTGATGGTTCTTGTTAATTTTTTTAATTGTCAATATTTTTAAGCCGAAATTGGCTTATCAAATAATTGCATTTTTCTATGCTTGAACATTTCTATTTTTAAATTTGTTTTATTTGATAAATATGGCTCTTCCGGGATTAACGGGAAGTTGACGAAAGGGTAAGAGACTGGTAGCCTCGGGACACAATAAATCTTGCGAGGTGTCCAG
>JAFGIK010000040.1 GCA_016929645.1 Candidatus Dojkabacteria bacterium | reverse complement strand
GTTACCTCTCAGTCTCGTATACGTTTAAATATGTATATAAATTTATTCATAATTTATAATGCCCCAGTTAAATATTTCCGAGAGTCTCAAGAAATTAAATGATTATTGTGTCCTGATAATTGATCAGAAGCATGCACGATGCCTATCTATCAAAGACGAGCAGATGCACGAAGTTGAAAATATGACAGCAGAAGAAGATTTAAGTAAAAAAGAAGAATTTGTTAACACACCTGTTAACACAGGGACAACAGAGGAACGAAATATTGATTATGAGCACAAAAAATTATTTTTCAAAAAAGTACTAGAAAAATCAAAGGAGCGCTACCAAAATCACAAATGCAAGAATTTCATACTCATGAGCTCTGATAAAGATGCTGCGCTAATAATGGAATTGCTACCTAAAAACATGATTAAATCACTAAAGCTTCATATTGGAGGTAATTATGTAAACAAAGGTCAAAACGAAGTCATAAAGAAAATCATAGAAATGATGAGGTTTACATAACAAATATGTAAACTATTATAATCAAGCAGGCAGCGCCTTTTAGGCGCTGCCTGCTCATACGCCTTATGACTCATCAATTATCCTATAATCATTCGTACAATTAATATATTACCCATGCTTGACTCGATTTTTAAATCTTGCTACGATTATTGGGTTTTGCTCTTGTCGCCTTAGTAACAGAAAAGGACCAAAACAAACAGACAAATGTAAGGAATTGATTATTAAATTTGAAAATTTACAAAAATGACACCAATAGGAATTATTTTGATATCGATATTTGCCTTGATATCACTCGTAGTTTTGACATCATCAATATTTTTCCCGATTCCACGAAAAATAGGGTTCAGAAACGTACGAAGAAGGATCGGCAATACAATCCTTGTCGTCATAGGATCTCTTGTCGGATCAGCACTAATCTCGGGATCTCTCATCCTCTCGGATTCAATTGATCTCACATTTCTAAATATTGTCGAAACAAGCATAGGAGAGCAGGATGCAGAAATACAATTTGAGACCAAAGAACCAGAGTTATCATTAACTCCAACGATGAGCCAACAAGAGGTTGATGAAATTTCAAAAGTTCTTGATAAAAAAGAAATTGACGGTGTACTTCCAGTATTACTTGTGAATACAACCCCGGTTAAGCTAGATAAAAAAGGTGAGGCTGAAATAAACGCCTTCAACATTACACTTTTTGGTGTGGATATGGATAAAGTAGAGAAATTCGGTCAAAATCCTCAGGATTATTTTGATAACATAAGTGGTAATGAAGTTTTAATTTCAAAATCGTTAGCGAGCTCACTTGAAGCAAATAAAGGAGACCTCCTAAGAATTACTTATGGTCAGTCAAGCTTCGATCTAAAGATAAAAAATATTTATGAAGACAAGGGAATTTTAGACAGCTCAAAAATAATCATTGACAGAGAATCACTCGCATCATACTTAAATGTACCGACTGACAGCTACAACAGAATTGTGATATCTGCAAAAGGTGGAATTCGACCTGCCAACATCGATGGAAAATCATACACAGGCAAAGACTTTGAAAAAATAGTAAAAGATGCTTTAGAAGAATATAAAACTGACAGAATAAAGCTTAGCGTAACAGAATGGAAACAACAGGCGCTAGATGGTTACGGAATGAAAGCATTTGTAAATATATTTCTCGTCTTAAGTCTATTTGGTATATTTTCAGGAATTCTTCTGATTGTTAACATTTATTCAATGCTTGCAGAAGAAAGAAAAACCGAGATGGGAATTCTTCGTGCAATCGCATTCTCAAGAGGAGATCTTGTACGATCATTTGTATATGAGGGATATATATATTCAATTCTAGCATCTCTACTCGGGACATTGACAGGAATTGGAATTGGGTACGCTCTAGTCTCATCCCTTGGCGGGTTATTTGACGCAATCAGCAGCGGCACAAATGTTGGATTTTCCCTTGATTTCAAATTTGGATTCACGATTCAAAGCTTACTTATAGCTTTTTGTTCAGGGTTCATTATCACAATAATCACAGTGTATTTTTCAAGTATTAAGGTAAGCAAGCTAAATATCATCGAGGCAATCAGGAACATTAAACACCAAGATAAAAAACCAGGAATCCTAATCTGGCTGTTAAAACAAGTCCCAATGGTTATGATATGTTTAGCAGGATTACTTTCTTTTATGACATCACTGAGCTTACCTACTGCAATGGATCAAATGAGAAAGCAATCAGCAGAGAATAATCCTCTCGCTGAGATGACTGGTGAAAAATTTGGCGATTTGAAGGATTTAATCCAGGCTTATATGTTATATTTTGGTCTGATGTTCCTTGGTTTTGCTGCAGCGACACTAATTACAAGGTTAGTTAAAAGATTCTTCAACAAAGATATTAACAGAATTGTACTAACAGTATTAAGTATCTTCAATATAATCTTCACAGCCTTTATGACTCAAATTGAATCAATAGAATCAGCACTAAATCAGGATGCAGGTGTCGGCTTATCGTTTATTTCTGGAATAATACTTGTCATATCTCTGGTACTTATCATTACATACAATCTAGAAGTTATTACTGCAATTTTATCCTGGGTATTATCTCCGATTAGAAGTCTGCAATCGACAATTCAAATCGCTTTTAGGTATCCGGCAGAAAACAAACAAAGAACAGGTCTAACATTAGTAATGTTTTCCTTAATTATCTACTTAATTGTTTATGTTGGATTGGTAAAAGCAACAATGAACATTGAGCTTTCAAGAAGCATTCAAAACACACTTGGTGGATACAATTTAGTAGTTTATCCAAGAAGAGATATGACTTCCGGTCAAATAACAGAAATCGAAGACAAGATAAAAGAAAATGACGATGTCAAAAAGGTTTCTACCGTTATTTATTCACCAGTTCAGCTTGTCGATTATACAAACGGAGAAGTCTATGACGAGACATATTTTGAAAATCCTCAATATTATGGACCAATGGAAAAAGATGAAACCTTTGTATCTGCATATAACTCTCTACCCGTTGACTATATTGAGAATGTGGATATGGAATTAGAGGCAAGAGCAGATGAGTACAAAGACGATCAGGCGGCATGGGATGCAATAATAAAAGATAGCAGCAAAGTCATTTTAGGCGATGGCTTTAGTGAAAGCAGCTATTACCCAAACCCTGATATTAAAGTAGGATCAAAGCTAAAAGTCGCAGACATGTTTGGAAATGATGTAAAAGAAGTGGAAGTTATTGGTATAGTAAAAGGTGACGAAAACAGTATGTCAGGCGTTTCAATGGCTCAGGATATTATAATCACAACAGATCATCTCAAAAATATGTACACTGAAGAATACCTTCAAAAATTTGGTAATAAAACAATTCTCGTACAGTTCAATGAAAACACAAACGCAGAAGAGCTTACAAATTCAATAAAAAAACAACTTATTGGATATAACCTGAATGCAATTATGAATCTTGAGAGTATGACAAATCTTATGCTTCAAATGATGAACACAATAATGGCTATGTTCCAGGGCTTTCTTGCATTCAGCCTTGTTGTAGGAACATCAGGACTTGCAATCATTATTACAAGGACAGTACAGGAGCGACGACAGCAAATCGGTATGCTTAGAAGTCTTGGATTTCAACGCTGGATGATCCTTATAAGTTTCTTTATAGAATCAACATTTATATCTGTGTTAGGAATAATAATAGGTATTTCAATGGGTACAATTGGCGCGCTGACCGCTTTTTACGTTGCATTCAAGGATATTCCTGATGCAAAGCCAGTATTTCCTATTGGAGAGATATCATTAATCTGCGTAGGTGTTTATCTGGCAGCATTATTATTCTCATTGCTTCCATCATTGAAAGCAGCAAGATTAAAGCCAGTTGAAGCTACAAACTATCCAGAATAAATCGAGATTTTAATTTGAACTATATTAAATATTAATTAAAAATAAAGGAAAAAATTATGAATACTGAAAAACCAAAATCAGAAGCAATCGTAAAGGTAATAGACCTAGTCAAAACATTTGACGAAGGGCAAGAGACAGAAGTTCAGGCACTTCAGGGAATAAGCCTTGATATTAATCATGGAGAAATTGTATCAATCATGGGACCATCAGGATCAGGAAAGACAACACTTCTTAATTGTATCTCTGGAATCGACGAAGCAACCTCTGGCCAGATAATCATTGACGGCAATGACATCCAAAAAATGAAGGACAAAGAAAAAACCAAATATCGTGCGAAAAGAATGGGCTTCATATTCCAGTCGTTCAACTTGATTCCAGTACTTACAGCACTAGAAAATGTCGAAATTCCTCTGCTCATCGCAGGAGAGAAATCACACGATGCCAAAGAGAAGGCAACAGCAATGCTGGAAATCGTAGGACTTGCCGATAGATTAACCCACAAGCCAAACGAGCTATCTGGTGGCCAAAGACAACGAGTCACAATAGCAAGGGCACTTGTACATCAACCAGCAGTCGTCTGGGCTGACGAACCTACAGGAAACCTTGATCGTCAAAAGGCATTTGAGATATTTGATCTTATACTTGAGCTCAACGAAAAATACAATGAAACATTTGTCATGGTAACCCACGATCAGGAATTAGCATCAAAGACACAAAGAATCATTGAAATCGAAAGCGGAAAATTGAAGTAAGGGTAGCCGCTGCAAGAAAATCTACTTAAATATTTACTAGCTGCGAAGTAAATCTTACTTTGGTTATTCAAAAAATCAATATAATACAAGTCCCAAAAAATCCAAGAGAAACCAGACACAATTTCTGATTTTATCAAAAACTACCTGCTTTCCTTAAATTCATCGTATAGTTCTTCTGGAGTACCGTGGTAGAGATCCTCAAAATTACTGTTAAATTCTTCATATTTCTTACTACTAAGCAGTGTGAGATGCTTAGTTAGTGAACTTTTATCAACCAGAAACTCGAAAAACTCAACCGAAATCATATATGACCTTCTCAACTCTGTTAAATCGGAATTGTTAAGATTCTCTTCAACTTCAGCTAAAGTATCTGGATATTCATAATTCTCAAATAACTCAGGATACGTTTTCTTTAATCTATCTGGGTCAAATGATAATCCCTCAGCCATACCTTCCTTGTACCATTTTGGAAATATTGATGTGACAGTTCCCTGCTCATAGCAGTATTGCAACAAATGTATAGATTCATGCATGGCAGTTTGAATAACTGACTCACGATTAAAATTCGGATCATCATAACCAAAGAAACATTTAGTCGATAAAGTAAATGGATTTGCAACACCAACAAGATACCTGTACTCCATTTCACCATTTGGATCAATATCATCCCAGGATTCATAAACACTAAGACCTAAAGACGTTACCTCATAAGGATTATCACCTTTAAAGACCTCTTCGTAACGCTCAATTTGATATTCACTATAGGCAATATATAGTTTTACGTAAGGCTGAATAATATCGATAAATTCCTCTTCAGAATGCGAATCAGATTCAAAATAAAACACAACATAACGCTCCTCTCCTTTTTGATAGTATTCCTCAATTTGTGAATCAGTAAGAGGCTCAGCTGGATCAATTTCAAAAAACTTACTTTGATCAACATCTGAACCTTCATCATCATTATTTTCTCCACCAGGACCTGAACTAGTAGATCCTTTGTCAGATTCTTCTTTTGAATCATCACCAAATTGTACATTTACTCCTTTATCTCGATTAAAAACAACAAATAATATGGTTGCTCCTAAAAAAAATATCCCTGTTAATAATATGATTAAGGTTATTGATATAAAAACTTTTTTAACTGATGGTTTCCTACTTCCTGCAATAGAAGGGGCTTGCGATATTGGATTCGGGTTAGTATTAGTGTTTGGCATAAATACAATATATGCTAAATTCAAATTATTTTCAAAATTTATCTATAAAATATTTTCGTTCAACATAGAACTCGCTTGGATTCTGAACATATTTATATACATCATCTTCACTATAGAATTTGTTTTCTAGTGAATAGAATTTATCTTGTGGTAATAAGTAATTCTCCCCAGAATCGAATCGGGTTTTAAGATTTCCATGGCAACTCAGTCTTGTCCAATGGGAAATGATACCGAAATGAATAATTAGATCCAAAGGGAAATGATACCCAAAAATGGTGAGCTAAGTCATAAT
>JAFGIK010000039.1 GCA_016929645.1 Candidatus Dojkabacteria bacterium | reverse complement strand
CTTTTGGTTATCGCAACTTTGAACAATTTCGTTTGCATATCTTGGTCGCTTTTGACCCGGTTTCCCGTTAAAGCCGGAAGAGCCATAAATATTTATAACCATTTTTATCTTTTAATAAATTTCGCCCTATAAAAACAAAATTTCTCCTTAAATGGAGAAAGCGATTTTAATAAAAGAAAACATTTCAATTTATTTAATTTTTTTATCGTTATAACATATAGATTCACTCCTTTCTTATAATCAAACCGCTACACTTGCTCTTATTCTGAAGCTATATAACTTAGCTTTTTAGGGTAGGTTGGGTTTGACCACTCATCCGAAAGCTCTTTACTTTTATCTCGAGGCCATTCCGACAACTCACGATCCACTCCCAAACTGCTCTATAGGGCATAGTATATCACATAATGGCGAAAAATGCAAGGGGGGTTGCTTATTTAGATTACAATTATAATTTTAGCTATTAATATTGCTTTTTAGTTTCTAATTTATATATATATTAAATATAAAACAAGAATAACCTATTATTCTTATTTTATTAAATACTATCAAAGGATTCTAAGATTGATAAAGATTTTAAGGAATAATCCAATTCCCACCTTGTACTATCTAACTATACATTCTCTTATCTATTCTTTTAAGTCTGTCTCCTTAGTGTGGGAATTGTGCTATCCAAAAGTACTCCTGCCTTTTATGCGAAAAATAATAATCCTATCACTATCTTTAATAATCCTGTTTCGCCTGCACAAGTTTCCTAATCAAGAATTATTTCCATAAAATCTACATTTTAGTAAGTATATCATCCCACTATTTGATCCAAATTTAGTAGAAGCTTTCCCTCATCAAATATCCCGTTTTGGGATAATATCCCCTTTCTTGTATGATTGTCCTTGTCTGAGGTTTCTATGCAAAAAAGTATTTACACAGAAGAATACAAAGCTTTTCTGATACGCATAAAGCAAGCCAGAAAAGAAAAGGGATTGACGCAATTGGATGTTGCTGAGTTACTAGGCAAACCTCAATCGTATATAGCTAAGTGCGAAAATGGTGAGAGAAGAGTTGATGTTATTGAACTTGTGGAGTTTGCAAAAATATACGGCAAGCCTATAAACTACTTTCTGGAATAATACATGGAAACCGAAAAAACAAACGTGGTAGCTTGGCAACCAGATGATATTTCTTTCGATAAACTAAGTAGGGTTAAAAAGCGTATTTTAGAACTCTTGTGGAAAATGGAATGGGTAGATGGAGCAGATATATTCCAGGTGGTTCAACAAACATATTATGATCGACGCATAAGAGAACTACGTGAGAGTGGTTGGCAGATTGAGACATGGGGGAAAAAATACCGCCTAATATCGCAAAAGAAACTTAGTGGTAAAGTCCGCACATATCCTAGCGCCAAACAAAAACAAGCGGTTCTTGAGCGTGATAAAGGAATATGTCAAATTTGCCATGTATCTGATATTCACATGCAATTCGACCATAAAGTACCACTGGAAAGACAAGGCTTAACTGAAGTAGAAAATCTACAACTACTCTGCCGAACATGTAACGTTGGGAAAAGGGGGATTTGTAGACATTGTATAATATCTACTTGTGACGAATGCCCTTATGCGTTTCCCGAGCTATATGGCAATCGTTTCATCGTATTTCTCGACGAGATTACTGCTTCGAGGGCTAAATCCCAAGCTGACCAACGGGGGTTATCTGAATCACAAATATTATCAGAAATTGTTACCCAATATTACAAGGATAAGCCTAGCAAAACTTAAGGCTTATAAAAACCTATAACATATTCTTCGTGCATTCTTTGCTGGATTTGGGAAGATTTATTTATATCTGTTCCCGCTGGCAGCATCCGTTTATTCCTATCCAATTGCCTTATACCTACTCCAGGAACTTTAAAACCAATGGCTCTACCAATTTCGACTAAGCAATCATGGATTTTTGCATCTTCTCCGGTAAGTGTAGAATTACCCACCACAACGATTGCTGCTTTACCTGATTTAAGAACTCTATACATCTCACCCAATACAAGAGTCATTTCTGAATAATAGCGGGATAGAGCTTTTCCTTTAGATCGGCTTTTTTGGGATACTGGTTCTATCACCTTTATTACTCTATTGGGCAATTCAATAAAAGGCAATTTAATGAAACCCTCACCACCAATATAAGTATTTCTCTTATGGGCCAACACATCAATTGGATAACCGAACCAAACTAGAGTAAACTTGTGAGCTCGCATATAATCTATCGCATTAGCCGCATACGGGGGTGATGTTACAATTAAATCAATTGAGCTTGCAGCAAGTGGTAATGATTGAGAATTGCCATAACTAATTATAGGCGGAAAATTATATGGGTGAATTTCCAGAACACCACGGATGATCTGGAAAAACTTTTTTTCAAATTCAATAAGAGGAGAGCGTAAAGTCTTAGTAAGTATGCTATGCTTTGGCTTTTCTGAATCTTCATTTCCTACAATGAACTTACCTGCTTTAGAAATAACAACTTTAGCTTTGTGAGGACGAGTATGGGCTAAATCAAGAGCAAGCGATACCCCACCCGTTTTGGTAATAATGATTGCTGAAAAGGTCAATAGAAAAAACTCTTTGACTTTCTTATCTTCCACTTTTTCAATTTCAAGAAGCAAAGCAAGTAATTCCAATTGCGTTTCTAATGCAAACCAATAATCAATAAACCGGCTAGTTTCAAGATCGAATCGCTTTTCTTTCTCATGAAGCAAGGTGTTTGAGTATAGGGTTAATGCTTTATTTGCCTCTTCGATTATTCTACTACCCGTTTTTTTTAAATTCGGAATATCAAAAGGTTGAACTTTAACCTGAGATAGTAGAACAGCTAATGGGTCGATATCGAAACCGATTACACGCCTTTCTAGTAAATATGCTTCCAGCAGTGTAGTTCCAGAACCCATCATTGGGTCAAGTACAATATCATCTTTGTTAGTTAACTCAATAATAAATTGTCGGGGTAATTGGGGTGGAAATTTTGCTGGAAAAGAATGTGCTTTATGGGATTGATGAGTGTTATTGCTGTTACCATTTTCTTGATAATTCAAATCACCTGACAAAATAGTAGCCAAGTTATCATAGTAATTTATTTCGGGTTGGTAAGTTTTTATACCATCTAACGGGAGGGTAAGTTGACGCATGATGAAATTTTGACCTTAGTAGTATGGGTTACTTGCATTTTATCATATGCACTTTTCCCATAAAATGGGTGTCATTGGGATAACAACACAACCTTATTATAACATTTGTTCTAAATAAAGCAAATTGGTTCACCCGTCTTGGTTGACTTCCATTACTTCATTTGATATAGTGACATTAGACAATATCTGAAGCTTAGAAATTATGGATGGAAAATTTATGAGTACAATCCATTTCTCAACGTTTCCTCGTACAGAATTACCCCCTGATTTTGTCTTTCCTTTATCTAAAGTTTTTCAAACCCATGAAGAAGATATTTCAACAAATAAACTCGAAAAGGGTCTAACAAGTGATCAAGTCTTAGCTATACTTAGATCTGATCTTCAAGATCTGGGATTTGAAGTTGAAGCTGGCAAGACTAAAGAACAGAAAATAGAAAGACCTGTCTTCTTCGGTGAAAATGGGATTCCAACTGTTCGATATCAAATAGATGCTTACCACCCTGATTGGAAATGCGGTTTAGAAATAGAAGCTGGACGTGCTTGGATGGGGAATGCCGTTTATAGAGATTTAATACAAGCCTCGGTAATGGTTCAGGTTGAATACTTATGTTTAGCTGTTCCAAATAGTTATAAGTACCTGACATCTGGTAGATCGTCGATTAGTAGAGATTATGAAAATACAAAGAACTTAGCTGAAGCACTCTATGGACATAGTAGGCTAAATCTTCCATATAAGCTAATTGTGATTGGTTATTAGAGCTACAATTACCCGTAATTAATAATATCGAGGAGAAAAGTAAATAGAAATGAAGCAATTATTACCAGTTTTTATATCAGAAAATGACTACCTACGTCCACCATTAAAGTGGGCGGGTGGAAAAAGATGGCTAGTGCCTCACCTTAAACCTTTATGGCAAGGATATAAACACCGAAGGCTTGTTGAACCATTATGTGGAGGTTTAGCAGTTACTTTAGGTCTTTCTCCACATGTAGCTTTACTCAATGATATAAATCCGCATGTTATAAACTTCTACCGTTGCTTAAAAAATGGGTTGGTTATCAAGTTGGAAATGGCTAATGATAAATCCATTTATTACTCGCATCGAGAGAGTTTCAATCAATTAATACGAGATGGTAAAGGATATACAGAAGAGGCAGCAAGTTATTTCTATTTTCTTAATCGAACTGGTTATAACGGACTATGTAGATTTAACAGCAAAGGGGAGTTTAATGTACCATTTGGAAGCTACAAGAAAATAAACTATACGATTGACTTTACACCATATAAAGCAGTTTTTAAAAATTGGGAGTTTAAATCAAGTGATTTCGATAAAGTTCCACTAGCTGAAGGAGATTTTGTATATGCAGATCCACCCTATGATGTAGAGTTTACTAAATATTCAAAAGAAGATTTTGGTTGGGAAGATCAAATTCGTTTAGCAGAATGGTTATCAAAACATAAAGGCCCGGTAGTTCTATCAAACCAAGCGACAAACCGTATTATAGAATTATATAGAAAGATGGGATTCCAACTCACCTATTTGAAAGCACCACGAATGATAAGCTGTACTGGTGATCGTACACCTGCTAAAGAGGTACTTGCAATGAAGGGATTCTAATATGCCTCGAGATACCTCAACTGGAGCTGTTCTTGAAAATATGGTAATACCAGCTTTATTAAAAGGTGGATATAAGGTTCTTAAGCAACAAATAATAGGTAAACGTCCAGGTGGTAGAGCGCATAAAGTAGATCTGATAGCTATTGATACAGAGGGTAGAAAAATAATTATTTCAATGAAGTGGCAACAAGTAGGTGGTACAGCAGAACAAAAAGTACCATTTGAGATAATAAGCTTAATCGATGCGATGCGAACAGGGAACTATCTAAAGGCTTACCTTGTGTTAGGGGGTGAGGGTTGGAGTTTAAGAGATTTTTATATAAAGCATGGGCTGGATAAGTACATTACAGAAATTAATTTAGTTCACATCGTATCACTGGAAAACTTTGTTTATTTAGTTAATACAGGTAAATTGTAGGCTTGCTATTCCCAGTATAAATAATTACTCGTTTCTCTTCATTTGTTAGCATATGTTATGTGCTATTCCAATATTGTGATATAGTTTTTCCATTATAGCATTTGTTCAAAATAAAAATAATGACTCGACACACATTGACCTCTATTCAAACTGTCGGTTTGATATTTCTAATTTATGAACTAGGAGGATATGTAGATGATCGAAGAACGCAAACTTAGAATCAAGGTATTAAGCCACGTCACAACCCTAGATACAGCAACGATAATTTTTTTAACCACTATCTTGCAGTTTGGAAAACCCGCAACAGGACAAACTTCCTTATTGCTTGTTATATCCTTTGTCTCACTTGGTCTCTCTATGTTAGCTTGCATATACAGCATGTATATTCTTGCCTTCAGTGAAAACCAAAAAGTAGACAAAATTTCTGCATTGGGACTTATCTTTTTTTCATTAGGCGTATACACAGGTGTACTCGCATCAATGGGAACTATGGCAGAGAGTGGAATATTTGTAAAATAACATAGCTGAAGATTTAAAGGACACAAGTCAACTGGCGTTGAAATATGAATACATTAGCACCTTCTCAGAAAAGAGCGGGCGACGGGATTATCTAATAGCATTAGAAAAGATTGCGGATTTGTTAGAATTATTCTATACTGAGGATAATGATTACTTGCTTCACAGAGTAAAGAGGTGATTCAATGCCCACATTTACAATATACAAACCGTCTTCTGAAAAAGAATTACATGGAATTATAGAAAAAGAATTAGACGCCCTCGAGGAAGGATTGTCATTACTCAATTATGAATTTGCATCAGAAAAAGGAAAGGCTGATTTCCTTTGTGTTGACAGCGGTGGAAGGTTAACCATCATTGAGGTTAAACTTCATGAAGATGAAAATGTTCTCTTTCAAGCACTCAGATACTTTAGCTCGATTGATAAGAATAGATATAATATTTCCGCTTTATTTCCAGAAAAACACATTTCACCAGATGAACAACCCCGTTTAATTTTAATAGCGGAAAGGTTTTCAGATGATATCAAGAGACTCAGTACACTTGTTAAGCCAGAGGTTGAGCTTTATGAATATACAGTTGCAGTCAGTCATGAAAAGAAGAAAGGAATAATTTATCATTCAGTTGATTTACCCATAATAAACGAACCACTTCCGAAACCTCCTGATATTGAATTTTTGAAAAGTTATTTAACAATTGAGTCTCTAAAACCTATATTTGAAAAAATGAGAAATGATATTAAGGTGATAAGTGATTCAATTGATGAATATGTTACCCATAGTTATGTCGGTTATAAATATAAAGGTCGACAAATCGCTTGGGTACAAACACACCGAAAAGTCCTTGATATAGGTTCTATGATTATTAATGAAGAAAAAGAAAATATCGACAATGAGTATACTCGCTTGAGTAGTGATACGGAAAATTATTCTGAAATCATCGAAAAAATCAAAAAGTCGTTTGTTAATCTGGGGGGCAAACTCACAACTCCACCCTAGCGAGTAAAACCCTCAAACTGCTCAATTCACCTGTGATAAAATAGAGCAACTGACTTTCAAAAATCAGAATCACTAACACTATTTGTAGCGGTAAAATACTTCATATAGTTGTACTCTGTAGCTCAATGGCAGAGCACTTGACTGTGGATCAAGACGTTGCGGGTTCAACCCCCGTCACCCACCCCTAGATACGAGCCCATTCT
>JAFGIK010000038.1 GCA_016929645.1 Candidatus Dojkabacteria bacterium | reverse complement strand
CGTTGCAAACAATTGGGTATGATAAAGGGACATAGTTTACAAAGTTAAAGGGACATCCTTTACACTTTTTAAGGAGTAATTTGCGATAAAAACAAATTGCTATGCCTTGGAAAGAAACAACAACTATGGAACAAAAAATTGAATTTATTTGTGAATGGCGAACAGGAAAATATACCATCACAGAATTATGTAAAAGTTTTGAAATTTCACGACCTACAGCCTACAGTTTGATTAATAGGTTTGAAAAACAGGGTTTTGACGGGCTACGAGAACAATCAAGATCCCCAGGTAAGCATCCAAACCAAACCGCTGAAAAGGTAATCGAAGGTATTCTCAAATTAAAGACAAAACACCCTCGATGGGGAGCCAAGAAAATCAGGATTCTAATGTTTAACGATTTTGAGCCAGAAGAAATTCCTTCAGTGGTAACTATTCATAAAATTCTAAAGAAAAACGGTTTTGTATGCCCTCAAAAAAGGATGAGAAGAGTGAAGCCAATATTTCCTATTTTCGACCCAAAAGAATGAAATGAAGTCTGGAGTGCTGATTACAAAGGGAAGTTCCTAATGGGGAATAAAATCTACTGTCATGCACTTACAATAGCAGACTCAAAGAGTCGATTTTTATTTTCTGCTAAAGGACATTATCATGAAACATTGAAAGAAGTTAAAGCTGAGTTTACGAGGGTTTTTAGAATATATGGCATCCCTAAACAAATCCACACCGATAATGGGAGTCCATTTGGATCTGTACGTGCCATTCAGCGTTTCACCCAACTCTCTTACTGGTTTATTGAACTCGGTATTACCCCTGTTTTTTCTGATCCGGCACATCCTGAACAAAACGGAAGGCATGAACGTATGCACCGAGATTTAAAGGCGGCCTGTGCGAAGCCTGCTGCACAAGATTTAAAAGCACAGCAGAGGCGTTTAAATCAGTTTGTAAATGAATACAACAACATAAGACCACATGAAGCTTTAGACATGAAAACTCCCAGTGCTGTACACAGCTTTTCAACCAGACCTTTTCCTGAAAGAATCCCTGATTTTGATTATGAGCATAATTTGAAAGTATTGAAAGTAACTCAAAACGGGGCTATCAGATGGAAATCATATTATTGGGTATTTTTAACAGCTGCTCTCAAAGGTAAATATGTGGGTATTGAAGAATTAGGTAATGGAATTTGGAGAGTTTACTATAGAAATGTATTTTTAGGTTTCTTTAACGAAAGTGAATTAAGAAATAAAGATCAACATGCAAGGTTAGAAACTAATTTAGTGTAAAGTCTAATCTTTAACTTTTGTAAAGCATGTGCTTTAACGAACATAACAAAAAACACAAAATTAATGTTCAATTTAAAACAAAAAATAATGATAGAAATTGCAAATTTACAAACTCTAAGAGGAATTGTAGGGAGTACAAATGGAGAGCTTTATTACGTAAAAGGACACACAAATCCAGGTGATGGTGGTGGTGGTATATTTATGTGGAGAACTGAGTACATTTTCAAAACAGGTATTTACCAAAATGATAACAATGGAACAATTATCAAAACAACCTCTATTCCTGGTCAAAGTATTGGCAGATGGGTGAGACAATACGAAGGTTATATTAATGTTTTATTCTTTGGAGCATTTGGTAAAACTCAAGATTACACGTCCGCATTTCAAAACGCAATCGATTATGCCTCTCTTAATGCGTTAAATGACCCTGAACTTAAAGGTTCTGTAGTTTATATTCCAAATGGGAACTACAGAATTAACCAATTATTACTAAAAAATGGAATCTCAATTCTTGGTGAATCTATTACTAAGACATTTATTCAATCGACAGTAATTCATAATGTTGATTATATGTTCAAAATAGAAGTGGGTCCTGTATTTCTAAACTTGTCTAATTTTAGTGTTTTCGGAAGAAACGAAACTAATGCGGGTTGCTTTTTGTTTGAAGCACAACCATTGTCAACAGATCCATATCATGGAGGCCTTTGGAATTCAAAAATAAATGATATAAAAATTAGTGGTTTTAAAGGTCATGGAATATATTTAAAAGGTAGTGGAAATTCAGCAAGCGGAAATGGGAATTTGCCAAATCAATTTAATATTTTTGAAAATGTAAGAGTATCTAAAGCAAGTGATTACTCAAATGCTTTAAAAATGGAAGGCCAAAATGGACAAATTTCTTTTATTAACTGTACGTTTGACGGTTTTACATATACTGAAAATGACGTTTTAACCTACTCAAAAGGACATAATATTAACATTAAGAATAAACTTCAATTTACTTCAGCGGTAATTTCTTTCATTAATTGTACTTGCCAATCAGCAAATTATGGCTTCTATATTGAATGGGCTGAAAATATTACTATTGATAATTGTTGGTTTGAAAATTTAGGTGTAGCGATTACAGTTAAAAGCAATTATTCTGATGCTGTTAATGAGCAACCATCAAAAGGTGTAACTATTACGAATAATCGTTTCGCAAATGCTTCTGGTTTTGGTTCACTAATTGCCACAAATAATATTAAAACTGGACAGTGTATTTCAGTTTCAAAATCCTATGTAAGTGTGCTTAATAATTATTCAGTGGTTACAAATCCAGATAGTCAAGATTATAGTGCGGGTAACTTATTTCTATTAGCAACAAATAATAACTTGATGGGTGGAATTACAATTTCTGGTAACACATTTCAAGTTAATAAACTAGGAAAAACTACTGGTGTAATGCAAGTTATTGCCGTTTCAAACAACACAATTGACTGCTCTGGCAACAAGCTTCTTTTTGTGAGCGGTTCTACATCTATTGTTAAAACAATCAAATCTTCAATAAATGCTGGAGAATATTTAACTATTAGAGCCAATGGAAGTTCTGTTACTTTTGACAACACAAATAACATTTTTCTAACTCTAAAATCTAGCCTTACATTAAATAATGGTGAAATTGCAACATTTGTTAAAATTGATAATTCTGTAGGTTCAAATTATGAAACGTATCAATTAGTTTCTGTAATGAAAGGCAATACTATTGTAACTTAATATTTTGTAATTTTAGAGTAACTTAAATCTTAACGATATGAGAAATCTAATGATTTTAACGATCTTCTTTTTAACAAGTACAATAAACGCTCAATGTTGGCAAAAAGTTTCATCAGGCAATAATCATACGCTTGCTATTAAAACAGACGGAACTCTGTGGGCTTGGGGAAATAATGAGGGGGGTCAGTTAGGTGATGGAACTACAATTAATAAATATACAACAACTCAAATTGGAACAGATTCTGACTGGCAGTCTGTTGCTGCGGGCAGCGTTACTTCCTATGGAATAAAAACCAACGGAACTCTGTGGGCATGGGGAAATGGAGGACTGGGAGAATTAGGAAATGGAGGACCTGTATTAGGGGATCCAGACTTTAATGAAAACAATTATTCTTTAATACCTATCCAGGTTGGCACAGAGAATAATTGGTATATAGTAAAAGCAGGTATAGGTCATATAGTTGCACTTAAAAATGATGGAACCCTGTGGGCTTGGGGCTATAATGCTTATGGTCAAGTTGGAGAAGGCACGTCCGTCATTAGGAATATTCCTATACAAATAGGTTCAGAAAACAATTGGCAGTTTATTGATTGTGGATATGATCAAAGTTTTGCTATCAAAAATGATGGGACTCTATGGGCTTGGGGACAAAATGATAAAGGTCAATTAGGTGATGGTACAAATACAGATAGAAACTCTCCTATTCAAATTAGCACAGAAAATAATTGGCAGCAAGTTTCTACGGGAGCATATACAACTATAGCAATAAAAACGGAAGGTACACTATGGACTTGGGGTAGTAATGAAAGTTGGCAATTAGGAACTGGCGAATTTATGCCAAATACAAACGTGCCAGCTCAAGTGGGTACAGAAACTACCTGGCATGCAATTTCATCTGGTGCTTTTCAAGTTACGGCTCTCAAAACTGATAGAACTTTATGGGTTTGGGGAGAAGGTTTTTACGGATTTGGCGACGGCACAAATATTTCCAAAGATAAACCCACTCAAATAAGCAATGAATCGAACTGGCAAAATATTTCAGCAGGAGGCGTACACACTTCGGTTTTAAAAACAGATAATACATTATGGAATTGGGGCTGGAATTTCAGTGGACAGTTAGCTAATGGAACAAACACAGGTAATGCAAATAACAATACACAAAACACCCCAATTCAAGTTAGCTGTTTGTCTTTAGGTATAGAAGAAGATTTAAATGGCTTATTCATCGTTTATCCAAATCCAACAACAGGATTAATAAAAATTAAGCCCGGTAACAATATTATAGTTAAGAGTATTAAAATTACAGATTTAACTGGTAAATTAGTCTTAAATGCAAAAAACAACTTATTACAATTAAATATTCAGAATTTAGAAGCGGGTGTTTATATCTTATCAATAATAACTGAAAATAAATCATATAACACAACAATAATAAAAGAATAAACACTGCCCCCAACAATGGCTCATATGCAATGCGGGCTTTTGTCAGGAATTTGGCAGAATTGCACTTTCCTAAGTACGCCAAATCGTTGATTTGGTAAAATAGTTATTAATGAATAAATTAGATTTGGCTAAGTCGGGAGAGAATAATAAAGGCTTCGAAATCCCGCACTACTCATACCGCAACCGTTGTGCAAAATGCTGAATCGTCCTAAAATATGTATACACTAAATGTATCACATATGTATAAAAATGATGGAGTAACTAGACGTTACAGCGAGAGTT
>JAFGIK010000037.1 GCA_016929645.1 Candidatus Dojkabacteria bacterium | reverse complement strand
GTTTCTACAAATTCCCTGTTCTATTTTATGATACACTTCATTCAACCTCATTCTCCAAAAGTGGGCATTATCTACCCGATGACCTCACAAATCAAAAATGCTAATTAAACAAGGGGCACGTCCGAAAGGACGTGCCCCTTGTTTACCTAAAATCTTTTACAAGAATTATTCCTCCTGAAGATTATATCTTTCGATATATTTTTCTCCAAGAACTTCTCTTACCTCAGAACCGACAAAATGTTTCACAGTATCTAGGTCTCGCTCTATTGCACGACTTACATTTTTTCCATTATCAAGTAGCTGCTTCTTTGCAGAGCAGAGTATTGATATAGCCTCTACAGCTTCATCTAAAGATCCAGAATCAATAAGATCCTTAACCATTATACTGATATTCTTAATCTCTGATTCAGAAACATTCTTCCTGTTCGTAAGCTTTTTAAGATTTTTTTGTAAATCTTTTGGAGAATTAAGAGGTCGCAAACCAAGGTCAGTTGCTTTTTCAAGAGGTACTGATATAGCAATTGGGGTATGAAGAAACTCTATCCGACAATACTCCATTTTTTCTTCATTAAACTCCTGAGAAAAAATATCTACTACCTTCCCGACACCATGAATTGGATAAACCACAATCTGATTTTTCTTTATCATAAATATGCCTTTGAATAAAGAATAAATTTAGTGTTTTAATGTGCTGATATTATACCACAAATTAATGAAAATTTCATCTGTGAAACAGGTAAAAATACATCTAGGAGAGCATCGAAAAATAACATAGAGGCTGGAGGTGTACTACAAAATTGTGTTATCATTAGACTTATGCAAGAAGAATATATATATAAGGTTGTTGTTATTGGAGGGGGACCTGCTGGAATAATGGCTGCTATGCAGCTTGGTATGAGGAATATTAATACTGTCCTACTTGAAAAAAACAATGAAATAGGCAAAAAACTATTATTAACAGGCAAAGGACGCTGTAATTTTACAACGTCACAGCCCAAGGAAACAATTGTCAAAGCTTTTGGAAAAAATGGTAAATTTCTTTATGGTCCATTGTCAAGATTTTCAAATCAGGAATTAATTGAATTTTTTGACAGTATTGGCATTCATTCAAAAGAGGAGAGAGGTCACAGGATGTTTCCGACAAGTAATTCAGCAATTATTGTACGTAATAGGCTAAAGGGTGAGCTCGAAAAAAACAATGTAGAAATTCGATATAATACAAATGTCAAAGAGATAAGGAAAAGGGATGATATTTTTTATATTCGTTTGAGTGATAAATCTGTAATCAAAAGTTATAACGTTATCATTTCCACAGGCGGCGTTTCGTATCCACAAAGTGGATCATCAGGCCAAGGATTTATCATTGCAAAAAAAATTGGCCATACAATTTCAGATCTAAAACCAACATTATCACCCATTTATGTTAACAATAAAACGATACTTAAGCTTGCAGGTTTAACACTGAAAAACGTAGAATTATCATTCACAAAAGATAACAAAACGATAACAAAGAGCTTTGGCGACATGATTTTTACCCACAAAGGTATTTCTGGTCCAATTGTTTTAGAGCAAAGCAAAATTGTATATGATAACGAGGATGAAACAAAAATAATTGCACATATTGATCTTAAGCCAGCCCTCACAAAACAACAGATTAAGGAGCGAATTAATAGAGATATACAGAAGTCTCCTCAAAAAACATTTCATAATTTTATGAAGGATTTGCTTCCAAGTTCATTAATTCCTGTTGCTCAGAAATATACAGAAATACAATCACATATCATAGTTAAAGATATAAATAAGGAGCAAAGACAAAAGCTAATATTTTTTCTCAAAGACTTTTCCTTCGGTATAGGTAACGTATTTCCCGTAAAATATTCGATTGTTACAAGAGGTGGAATAAACATTAAGGAAATTGATCCTAAAACAATGCAATCCAAAGTTGTTCCAGGACTATATTTTGCTGGAGAAATAATCGATCTTGACGGCCCAACAGGCGGTTATAACCTTCAGGAAGCCTTTACTACCGGATACATAGCAGGAACCAGTATTCCGGAATAAGCGACATATCAAAAACCTCATCACATTAAGATTTTCACAATATTAAGGTATTAATAAATTCGAGATATAATCACATCTATGCCAGAAACAAATGAAAACAATATACAAATCACAGAAAGTAAGTTGAGACCTCACATAAATAATTATCTTGAGTACTACAAGTCAGTACTCGCTTATGAAAAAAGAGGCATTAGCAACCCAATCAAAGTTGATGATTTAGTTTCTAAAGTTGCTCAGGTTTATGAGAAAATCAGACAGGTTATAGATTGGAAAGAAGAGCATCTTCTAAGACGGACAGCCATAGAGAGGACGCTTAAACGGACTTTCATGACAAAGGTTTACGGATTAAGCATAATAAATGATATTGAAGCAAAGAACATCGCTGAACCTATCGTACTTGAACTAATTAGATCAGGTCATTTTTCCAATAACAAAATCGCCAGCAGCAAGATTCAATATGTGGAAAAATGTCTCGATAAATACATTTACATGCTTTCCAACAGTAACTTAAACACCCTAGAGAATAGAATATTCATCAAACGCAGAATAGAGGTTTTCACATGGATTTTAGAGATTGCTGCTTGTGAGATTGAAGAAATCCTTGAACCAAACCTGAAAGAGGCTGCTTTAATAAACCTTATGACAAATTGCACATTGGAAAATATCAAAGTGCTGCCAGAAAATGGAATTACAGATCGTGACAAATTTATTCAGACATATATATCAGTTTTTAGAACCCTGTTTAAATTTGATTCTCCAATGATTTCGTACAATCTTTTAAAGTTCTTCTACAAGGATTGGGTAACAAATCCTCAAATAGTTGCAACACGAATTACTCCAGTAATTGAAAAAGTAATGGAAGGGATTAACAATCAGCTTAAATACAAGAAAAACGGAGAATTTTTTAAAATATGCGAAAACTACGATGCAGCATATTTGATTATTGGTGATGTTATGAAAAAAATTGAAAGTAATGCCCAAGAAATTGATGAGACGTTTAATGATCCGAAAAAGCTTAACGAAAAGATAGATGAGTGCTATAAGGAGAGGTTTTCAACATTACGAAGAAGATTGTTTCGATCAGCAGTTTATTCTACTCTATCAATCCTTCTTAGCGGAATTGTTAGTTTAATAATATTTGAAATTCCAATTGCTCAATGGGTGCACGGTTCATTTAATCCATTTGCAATAATAGTTGATCTTATAATTCCAACTATTCTAATGTTCATATTAGTTTCATCTATAAGTTTACCATCAGACAAAAATCTTGATAGATTAAAAGATGAGGTTCAGAAGATTGTATACAACGACACAGAAACTGACACGTATCTTGTGAATCTCAATCCCAAAAGACGAATTATTTTTAACACGATCTTTGGTTTATTTTACCTACTTGGAGGAGCGGCTTCTTTACTATTTATCTTTTGGGCATTCAGTATTGCAGGAGTCCCATGGACGTCTTTGTATGTTGATACCGCAAATGTAGCAGTAATCGTATTTGCCGCAATGATAATTCGTCAGAGATCTAAAGAACTCACAATTCTTGACGAGACTGGGTTTACAGAATTTATATTTGATATATTTACAATTCCCTTAGCAAAAATAGGTCAATGGTTCGCTGATGTTTGGAAAGAATATAATTTTGTCAGTATTTTATTTACGGCACTGGTGGATATGCCTATTTCTACATTACTCGGAATATTTTCTGATTGGCGTTCATTTATCAAGGAAAGACAATCAGAAATTCATTAAATTAGAAATCTTCAATATAAAAAATCTGTCTTGCAAGGCTTTTGTTATGGCAATAGAGTGTGACTACAGGCCAGTCTTTTCCAATTCGGAAATGATACCGAAATGTGGTGAGCTAAGTGTATTTCTTATCGAATCTTCTTTTGTAGCTTTTGATACT
>JAFGIK010000036.1 GCA_016929645.1 Candidatus Dojkabacteria bacterium | reverse complement strand
TTACTTAACACCAATGGAGATGTATGATAAATTATCTGTCAACAATTCTCTCTCTTGATTTCTGCAATATGTACCCAACCTGTACAAGTCAGAGTTTATTAAAGGGCTTGTGATATAATCTGGTAGTAATTTATTTATAAAAATATGTTGTCGAATGAGTAAAGGGGGAGATACGAAAGATCTTAAGGAGCAGTATGATTTCATATTAGAGTCTGTTTCAGGAAAATTGGATCAACAGATTGAAAAATTGGGGGCTCTTGATACTAAATCAAGCATTGTATTTGCAGTTGCAGGTATACTTTTTGCAGGTTTATTACAAATTGTTCAGAATGATTCTTTGGATCGCCTATATCTTGTTATTGTTGAGGCATTATTACTGATAGGTTCTTGTTTTTATACATTTCGTGTTTTTATATTGAGTAAGAAAGAGATATGGAGGAATGATCCTCGTCCGTCAAAACTTATTAATACATTTAGTAAGAACTATAAGAAGGGGATTTATTGGCTGAAACTGGAGGTAATAAAGAGTATTTCAGCCTCGTATGAGAAGAATGATATTCTATTTAATCAAAAGTATCGTTGGCTTAGAACTGCTGTGTGGTTGTTGGTAGCTGCAATTATAATTTTATTGATCCACATTGTTTTAGAGATGTATGAGATCCCTGTTATCGATTTAAATTTTAAATTTTAGAAGTAATGGGTAATAATGATGATTCTAATAAAGTGATAACGAACTCTAACGATAGTACCCCAGATCCCCAAGAGGCGACTGAACCACAAGATTCAGAGCTTACAAATGAAATTAATTTAGGGGAAGATAATGTTCCATCCCCTGAAACAGCTAATGACGAACCGTCTGTAGATTTAAAAAATGAAGTTCGAAAAGGATTTACGCCTGATGATGAGGATTAAGAATTGTGATTAAAAGAATTCTCCGAGGGTAGTCTCCTAAAGGATTGTTAAAAGAAAAGCTGAGCGGACCGAAAGAGCTAATACCCTCTTTGTTGTAATGATTTAGTTTAACATGTAGATGAGTCAAAATATTGTTAAAAATCAACGTTATATTCCTGAGTTTGTTCTATGGAATTTTGTAAATTCTGATGACAAATTTTTTGAAACACTTCTAAATAAAAAAACTGTCTATCCCACATCTCCTCCCAGCTCAATGAGTGCTCGATTTATTTATGAAGACGATCATCTAAAGACTAATACTGTAGAAAACTTCTTTTCCAAAATTGAAACAGAAGCAGCGCCAAAACTCAAAGAGGTTATAAAAAAGATTGAACAATTTAAGAATGGTACAGTTGATGATATTGAAGAAAACAAGGTAGAAATTGAATCTTTACTTCCTATTTTTCTCCTTTTCTATTATCGAAGCGGTGCCCTTTTGACAGAATTTTCTAGTATTCAAAAGGAAGATAAAATTCCTCTTCTATCGAAAAAAATTCTCAATGAGCATTATATTAAGTTACTGGCGGATACCATTAAAAATGGTTATAAATTTGCACTTATTGAAAGCGTGAAAAACTTTTTATTGAGCGACCAATTCATTTCTACGGCTGGGTTAAAGATCAAATGCCAATTTATGAATATCTCCAATCGTCATATGGGTTTGAAGGATACTTTGATACTTATTCCTTTATCATCATCATTTTATGTGGCGTATTGGCATTCTACAGATAGTTTCATTCTTGAAGAGGAAATTTTAAACTCTCTGTCTAACTGAGATATTTCCTTGATTAATAATGTCATTATCAATAACTCATACAAAAAAGCTATTTGTTCACAAAAGGACTATCTAGAAAGTCTTCTCTCTGAATATCAATTTGAGTCTCCTTCTCAAATATATATTGGGCATACATCAGGAGATCATTCGGGGTTTATTAAAAAGAAGGAAGTATTCTTCGATTCTTTCGATACTGCTGCATATTTTTTACTTAATCAACCTTACTTGATAGAAAAACTAAAAGAAACAGGTAGGAATGATCAATGTCCTTGTAATAGCGGAAAGAAATACAAGAAATGCCATGAACCTATCTTTGAGCGAGTAAAAGTTCCTTATTACTACATATGTAATCAACACTTAATTAAACCGGGAATGTATCAAATTCCAGAGGTAGCTGTGATTGAAGAACCTATTGATTCATGGGGACCTTGGTCTTAAGGTCGAATATTCTCACTTATCAAATAGAAACCTCCACACCTCCAGCCTCTCCGAGTGTTCGAGATTCAACCTGCTGTCTCCAGTTAAAAACTTTCTTTCAGTCTTAAAAACTCAATAAAATTTTCTTTGTTTATCAACTTTGCGGAAGTGTTGTACTTTTCTTGCCATGACTTTGGAACTTTGAATTTATCCTTGCGAAATTTAAACTCATAACCGTATAGTTCGCTGTTCAGCTCTTCAACGTAGTCAAGTTCCGCTCCAGACCAAAGTCTCCAGAAATACTGAGTAAAAGAAGCTTTTGAATACTTTAAAAGTTTGAGTCTTTCAATTATTAAGAAATTTTCCCACAGCTGTCCGATGTCATTGCGATCTTCAATCCTGTGAAAATTGCCGATTACAGCATTTCTAATTCCCAAATCGTAAAAATAGATTTTATCGTTTTTTGTTATTTCCTTTCTGCTATTGCGACTAAACCCCCCTAACCTGAATAATATGAAATTTTTCTCAAGCAAATCGATATAATCATTTATTGTATCTCGAGAAATTCCGAGTTGTGTAGATATTTCGTTTATAGATACTTCTGAACCAATCTGGAAAGAAAGTAATTTCATCAAGTATTTTAGTTTTTTTGAATATTTGATATTTGTTATTTCCAACGCGTCTTTGTAGAGATACTGTTTTTCTATCTCTTCAATTTGCTGCTTTTTTTCTTCTAAAGACTCGTATTGCACTATTTCAGGGTACATTCCGTAAATTAATAGATTTTCTAAACTCGATTTTATTTCGTGATCTGTGTTTGAGTGTTGTAACTCAAGCACTGAAATAGGGTACAGGTGATATGTACGAGTCCTTCCTGTAAGTGGTTCGCTAATTTTATTGGCTAAGTCAAGAGAGGAGGAACCGGTGACGATTATTTTAAGATATTTAAGGTTGTCATGTAGTATTTTTAGATTAATTCCTATGTTTTCTATCCTTTGGGCTTCGTCTATTATCAACAGTTCCTTATTTCCAACAATTTCTTTCATCTTCTGAAGGCTTTGTGAAGAAAATATTTCAGCTAAATCTGATTCATCAGCAGAAATGTATAGTGAATTTAAGTTCAAACTCTCAGAAATGTCCTTTACTAAAGTTGTTTTTCCTACTTGTCTTGCGCCGTATAATATTACAATCTTCCCTGATGAGAGGACACTATTCTTTAACTGTTCTGTTATTATTCTTTTGATTTTCATGTCCAGATTATACCATGTACCGCAATAAAAGCTCAAGTATTGCAAGCTTATCGACAATAGAAGCTTGATTGTTGTGGGTCGGTCCTATTGTTAAGTGAGATTAGGCTTCCCAAGCAGGCTAGCTTGTGATTGAAAAACTTCCACATCTCCAACCTCTATCATCTTATTATAACTATATAAATTAGGTGAACTAATAAACCCTGATTATTGTATAATCTTGAATATAAATTTATATTTTCTGATTTATGCAAATAAGGATTATTAAGCCTGAAATTAAAGATTTAGATAGATTAATTCCTTTGTGGGAGGAACAGTACAAATATCATCACGATTTAGATTCTGATTATTATGTGACGAATTCTGAGGATTTAACGAATAAATTTCGTGAATATCTTACAAAATCTATTGAAAAGAATGACCCGTATATTCTGGTTGCTTTGCTAGATGGTGAATATGCGGGGTTTATTACTTTTAAGACAGAGGAGGCTGATTATTTTGATACAAACATTAAGAAATTTGGCTCTATTATTGAGTTATATGTGAGTGGAAAATATCGAAGGAAAGGCATCGGTACCAAACTTATGGAGAGTGTTGAGAATTTCTTTAAAGAAAAGGGTCTTGAATGGGTCGAGTTGCAGTGTTCAAGCTATAATGAAATGGCGTTAATATTTTATGATAAATCCGAGTTTAAAAATAGACAGACGTTGCTGTTTAAAAGAATATCGTGAAATCAATACTTTTTTACTGATGTTTTAGGATCAAAAATAAAGGAATTTTCGGTTTTGGGTGTTTGGTTAGAATAAGTGTATTTATCTGTAAGTCTCCCTTTAATGATGTATAATCATCGATATTAATTATATTTGTATTGATTTTTAATGGTTGCGCAAACAATTATTTGTCCTATTTGTGGCAATAAAGCTAGGCTTATGCAGAAAGGTGTGATAGGGTATAAGGATAATCTTGTATTTGACATATATTCTTGTGGATTTTGTAATACCTCGTTTGTTGATCCCCTTAAAAGCGATGAAAACGTTTATAACTTAATATATTCTAACCTTGATAAAGTTCCTGGCTACGATAGATATGCGGAGTATAAAAAAAATATTAAAAAAAGTGATGATCCTCTTGGATATTTATCAGAAAGAGAAGAAACGTATTGGGCAATTTATAATGTTCTTAATGAAATTAAAGATAAGAGCCTTAAAATTTTAGAGGTAGGTTGTGGACAGGGTTATCTGACTTACGCTATTAGCAAAAAAGGTTTTAATATAAGGGGCGTTGATATATCTGAGAATGCAATTAGACTAGCAAAAGAGTCTTTTGGAGATCTATATGAAGTAGCAGATGTATTAAAACTAAGTGAAACATCAAGTAAAAAGTATGACGTTATAATTGCTACAGAGCTGATTGAGCATCTTGAACATCCTGATGCTTTCATGAATGCTTTTCAAAAGATGCTTAATCCTGGTGGAAGATTGATTTTGACAACACCAAACAAGTCGTTGTTTGGTGTTAATGTCATTTGGGATACTGATTTGCCTCCTGTTCATTTATGGTGGTTTTCTGAAAATTCTATGAAAATTATGGCGCAAAAGTATGGGTTTGATGTTAATTTTGTTGATTTTCGAGAGTATAACAGTGGGACCATAATTGATAGTCCAGAGAGAATTGATGTTACAAGAAAGCCTTTTTTTGATAAAGATGAAAATTTCATTTATTCAGAATCTGTATTTAAAAAAGATGTTAAAAAATTTATTACAAGTTCTGCTTTTTTAAATGATATTTATCTACGTCTTTATCGACTGGCTATACTTTGGCAACAATTGTGTAATAATTTCATTAAAAAACAGTTTATTCTTTGTTCTGTTTTCAGGAAGAAGGGCGGCAAATAATTTAATCCACCATCCTAATTATGAAAGAAATTTTTGATGTTTTACAGTGTTTGAATAATCTTAAGTATGTTAAAAGAATTGGACCTAATCTTTTTGCTGGAATCCCTTCAGAAAGCCTTGATAGTATTGCAGGTCACTCATTTCGTGTTAGTTCAATTGTTTTGTTGTTGTGTTCTAAGTTCAAAGGGGAAATCAATGTTGGCAATTTGTTAACAGGTGCACTAATACATGATTGGAGTGAGGCAATAATTGGTGATATACCTTCTCGAAGTCGTTCTTATCAATCATATTTTGATCAGGATATTAGGCAGGTACATAAATTTGCTGAAAATAAGGCTACGCAGGCTCTTATTAAAGATGGCGATATTGATGTACCAGAATTATCTGATCTTGAGAGAGATATATTAGAAATAGCAGATTGTACTGCAGTAATTTTTGAGCTTGTAGACTTGAAGCAAAAAGGTAATACGCATAAATGGATATTCAAAATGTATAATGTTGAAATAAATATAATCCGAAACTTCCATTTTGATTTTATATCAAGTTATGTGTCCGAATTAGATCGACTTTTTGCTGAAGGAATGGATAATAAATACCTAACTAAGGCTACAAATAAGTGAAATTTTGTTTTTATTTAATTGGCGAGCAAAATTTGACTATTTCTGAGATTACTAATAATGTCAGTATAATTTTTGTATTTAACTAAATTTTAATGTTCATGAATATGGACACTAAGTATGAAAATGTTTGGAATGTTGTTACTGCGAAATTAAAAGGTGTTGGGAAAAAGGATTATGTTTTGCATTCCAAACTGGTCACACTAGCTATGGAGGAAATTATTGCAGGGGAGGGTGGGAATAAGGATGTTTTGATACCTGCTGCTATGCTTCATGATATTGGTTGGGTAAATGTTCCAGAAAAATATCAAGCTGATGTGAAGGGTGAAGATAAGGAAATTGCTGAAAAACTGCATTTGGAGAAAGCACCAGAAATAATCAAAGAAGTACTTGAAGAGCTTGGATATTCCAAGGAGCTAATAAATTCGATTATAAGGGTAGTTATTAACCACAAATCTAAAGAACCTAATGGAGATACAGAAATTGCTTGTATGGTTGATGCAGATAATCTGTCTGATACTTATAAAGAGGGCTTTTACAGTAACGTAGTATCATATGGCCTTTCACCAACAACTGTTTTTGAATATAGAAGTAAAAACAAGTTTTTTACAGATACGGCAAGGTCCATTTTTGAGGGACATTTGAAAGATAGAAAGGCTGAGATAGAATCTGGTGAGGCTGATAATATAGTTTCCAAGATAAAAGATATCAAAAAGTAAACTTTGTTGGTATTAAGCGTATAATGTACTATTTATATGTTTTATTGTGTTGCGATAAATCTTTATATACAGGTATAACCAATAATATTCCCCGTCGTATGTTGGCTCACAGAAGTGGTAAAGGTTCGAAATATGTTAATTCCCGCTTGCCTTTTAGATTGATACATAAAGAAAAGTTTAAGGATAAATCCTTGGCATTGAGGCGTGAAGTTCAAATTAAGAAATTATCGAGAGAGGACAAGATTAAGGAATTAGGGGTTAAAATTTCATGAAGTTGAGTCTCGGTCTCAAACCTCCTTCGAATTTGTCCGAATAGACCTCCCAAAAATACTGATAAATCCTAAAAATCCTGCCATTATTGTTACGATTATTCCTATTAAAAAGGCAAATTCATTTGGTGATTTCGCCTCAATATATTTTCCTGCAAAATAGGCTGTAATAATGTAGGCTGATACGTACATTAAAGAGAACGAGGATAGTGCGGTAGCCCTATTTTTCGAGCTTACCAGGGAATTAACCTTTACTGTTCTAAGGTTTGAAAATGTAGTAGAAGACGATATTCGCATGATAATTAGCATTGCACCAAGTACTGGACTTACAAATTTTGCTAGCAAGAAGGATAGAATCAGCATTGTTGTTGATACTGTGAATAGTATTTTATTACCAAATTTCTTGAGTAATTTTGGGAAAAATTGAGATGCAACTGCAGAAAATAGATAGCCGATTGAAAATAGAAAACCAACCTGTATTCCGTTCATTCCATATTCTTTGGCTTGAGATATGCCGAGAAGTTCTGAAGCAACATAGTATCCAAAGGTTACTATAGCAAGGATTAAAACAATAGTTGACGTCTTGAAAGATGCAAAGAGTTCCTTAAATCCTTTTGTGTTCTGAGATATGTAGCTTTTGAGGCTATATTTTATCGTGTCTGTATTTGGTTCTGTGGTGAAAAATATCATTATAATGGTAATAATTACGTAAATTATTCCGAGGACAATATATGGTAGGCCATACCATATTTCATACATAAACCCTCCTAAGACGCCAGCGATAATAAGGGCGACCCACGAAATTGTAGTCATGTTTGCTGTGATTTTCGGATATTCTTTTTCCTTGTTTTGATCTTTTAATGTGTCATAAACAAACGCTTCAAATGTGCCGGAATACATTGCTTTTGCTATACCTTTAATGATTTCTAGGATTATGAAGTAAATAAACGCAAATCCGAATGGCATGAAAAGCAGTGATATTGAGTACAAAAAGTAGCATATAATTAGAGTTTTCTTTTTGCCGAAGAGGTCAGCGAATGCTCCTGTCGGCAGTTCAAATAAGACTGCAGTGAGCTGTTGAATTGAAGTTATAAGGGCAATCTGTTCAAAGGTTAGAACCCTTTGATAGAAAAATATCCAGATTGGGATGATGAGGTAGAGTTCTCCAAGAAAGGTTATCAGGTAAATCATTTTCAGTTTTGTTGGTATTTTATTACTCATTTCGTCTACGTATTTGTGAACGATATGTTGTTTTAGGCTTGTTGGCAGATGTTGGGATTGTATCACTGGGTGCCGGGGTTTGTCGAAAGTGTCGAACACTTTCGACAAACCCCGGCACTTGCAGTAAAATATCCTTTATGAATAAAGTTAATGACCTTAGTAAATCTAATCCATTGGTAGTTCGGACTCTAAAGAAATTTGGTCTTAATGAAAAGGAAATTAAAGTATATGTTGTTGCTATTAAAAATGATGGGCTGAATCCTACTGAAATTTCAAAATTAACCGGGATTCCAAGATCTTCCATATATGATGTTTTAATGAACTTGTCACTTAAGGGTTTAGTTGAACTTGAACAGAGTGACGGAATAACAAAATACCAGACTTTGGTTAGAGCTAAAAATCCGTCTTTGCTTAGAAAAATAACAAGGGAAAAGCAAAAAGATCTTGTTAAGCTTGAAGTTGATATTGTTGAGATTCTGCCGTGGCTTAGGGGTATTTTTCACGATAAAAAGAATGACGTGGATTTTCAATTTTTTCCAGGCATTGATGGATTGATACAAATTTACAATGACAAGGAGTTATATGCGGTGGATCTAGATCAATATGCTTGGGATAATTTGGTGCCAACTGATGTTTTCGGACAGAAAGTTTTAAATAAAATTGTAACGTCTGATAATCGTGTTCGTCGTCATCGAAAATCAATTGATCGTGAGCTTGTATGTCTTAATGATTGGGCAAAACATGTTATTTCTTATCAATGGAATCGCGATCCTGAATATTTAATAAAAACAGAGATTAGATATATTGATAATCCAGTTTTTGATATGCGCCTTCGAATTTCTATTAAGGATCGTTATGTCCGAATCGCAAGTGCAGATGAAAATGAGGTATGGGGAATGAAAATTTGCAGTGATGCTTTGGCAACCTCATTAAAGTCTATTTTTCTTTTAAACTGGGCTTTGGCCAAACCTGTGACTGAAAGGATGGTGAGGTTATGGGGAAAAAATAAATATCTGGAAGTTCAGAACAAAAGAATATTTGGATAAGTCTATTGTCTTGTCATTTTTGATAATATTTTCCAGCCTTTTTGTTGACGCAAGGCCAAATTAAACTAATTAACTCTTTTTTACTTCTTCGCAAATATTTTCTATAAAATGCAAATACGCTCTTTCGTTTGCTTCTTTTGTGAAAAATGCCAGGCTTGAAGGAATAAATATATTCGTGCCAGCAGGTATTTTCATTATTTTATAATTTTTTTCATGTTCTTTTTCTATAGAAAAACCCGCAATTTTCCCCTTTATAACAGCTTTGCATAAATAATCATTGTCTTCGATTCCATATCCCATGCCTCCCATTACACTTATAAAATATGCATTACTCTTCATCAATTTTAGTAATTCTTGATTAAAAAATCCCATTGTATCTTTATTTAAATCCAGGCAGTTGAAAATGAAATCTGAAGTTTTCATTAATTTCTCAATTGCTACATATTTATAGTTCTTTTCACGGCTCTTTCTACTCCAATAAATGACTTTCATTCCTAACCCTTTGCTCATTTTTGCAATTCGACTTCCAATTTTCCCAAGGCCAAATATTCCGGCGGTTTTCCCAGAAATTTCGGTTTGTTCATCTTTTTCATCATATTCACTTACGAATTTATTATTTATCTGTTGGGGTAGCCTTCGTGCAAGAGAAAGCATCATCCATATGGCATATTCTGCAACTGATTGTGAATTTATACCTGGATTATTTTTTACGCTAATTCTTTTTTCACGGCATAATTTGAGATCAATATATTCGATATAACTTGATTTTGTACAAATTGATTTTAGATTTCTAATACTTTTGATTTGTTTTGATGATAAATCCCAGCCTAGTTCGTGTGGATCAGCCACGCCTAATATTTTTTTGTCATCTGATTCGTATATTTTGGGAAAAAGCCCTAATTTTTGAATAATTAATGGAATATTAATGAATTTTATGTTTTTCTGTTTGTCTGGCGACTTTTTCGAAATATCATTAATAGCTCTGCTAAATAAAGTTTTATTTGATTGTATATATATTTCCATGTTTGATTACTTGAACAAATTAATGCTAAATTTTATAATGAAGGCCGTAATTAACATAATTGTTGTACGATATGTCGAACAGAATTGTTGAATCAAATGTAGATCAGACTCTTATCCTACTAGGGTTGAATGTGAAACAAATAAAAATATATAAAACTTTATTAAGAAAACCAGGCTTAAGTGTTTTACAGATCTCCAGGGAAACTGGTATAAACCGTGCTTCTGTATATAGGGCTTTGGAGGAAATTATAAAAAAAGGTTTGATTAAACCGCTTTATGAGGAAAAGAAATCATATTTTTCTGCTCAAGATCCTGAATTTCTGAAAATGATTTATAATACTGAACAACAGAAATTGTCTAAGGTTAAAAGTTGTTTACAAACAACTATAATGAAGCTTCAAAGTTCTATGTCTCAGTCGAGTTGTTCTTCATTAGCGCACTTATACCGAGGAGTGGAAGGTATTAAACAGGTAATATGGAACTGTACGAAATCTAAAAATAAAAAGATTTATCAATTAGGCTATCTTGACTGGAAACTCATACTTGGAGCAGATTATGCAAGTCTGATACATCGTGAGTTGTTCAATCGAAAAATATATAGTTTTGAGCTGTCGAATACTATTGAAGACGGTACATTGTGGTCTCAATATCCGGAAGAAATGAAGGAAATTCATAAGGAAAGGTATATTTCACCAAAGGTTCTTGAAATAAAGCACGATATTTATTTGTATGATGATATTGTTGTTTTTTCACATTTTTTAAACGAGGATTATATGGCAATTGAGATTCATAACGATCAGATGTTCCATCTCCAAAAGCAAATGTTTGACCATTTTTGGAACATTGGTGAAGATATGCCGCTTTTTGAAAAGTTTGTGCCTGAAGGTTAATGGTCTTTTTGTGGTGCTGTTTTATTGACTGGCTACGTATATAATGATTAAAATATTTAACTCAATATTAATTATTAAATAAAACTTTGATTAGATTTTCATGAAATTAAAGTCCAAAATGGAAAGAATGAACAATTTGCAAAAAGTTAAGGTAAACAAAAGCTTATTGCTGGTTGGTATCTTTTTACCAGTAGGTCTAATGATACTTTTGGTTTTGGGTGGTTTATTGTTCTTGGGATTAAACATGTTTGGTACCAATGAAGTAGTGGGAAGCAGTATGGACCCGACTTTCAAAGATGGGTCCTATGTTTTATCAATGAATTCTTTGAGGAAGAATTTTAATCGTGGGGATATTGTCACCTATTATAATAAAGGTAAATTATATATTGGACGGGTTGTCGGTCTTCCTGGTGAAAAAATTCAGTTTGCTGATGGCATACTTATGATAGATGGAGAAGAAGAGAACGAGGATATGTATGCGGATTCTGATCCGGATTTTGGTAAGGCTTTCCTTGAGAGCGATTTTGGTGATTGTTCTTTTGGTTATGAGCTTTCTGATAATGAATTTCTTATCAGTGGTGATAACAGAGAGGTTTCTCTAAAAAGTGTTGTGCAAAAAAACGCTATCCGTGGTAAGGTTTTTCTTTGCTATGCTAACTGCACTTAAGGCATTTTTGCTGAGAATGACTGGATTCTGATTTTGATTGACAAGCTATAGGATGTTATCTGTCATCATAATTACTGTTTTAACCAAATTTTGATATAATGTATCTCATTGAACTATGATTTGGTGCGGGAATTCTTAAAGATATGTGTGTACTTTTCTTATTAATATTTTTCGTAATCCCTCATTTTTTCGTTCAATAAAAAATTTACATAATTTTAATCTTTATAAAGATGAGCAAGATGGACTCAAAGAAAATAGAATCTAAATGGCAAGAAAAATGGGCATCTGCTGATCTCCTTTATAAAGCTGAAGATTTTTCCAAAAAACAGAAAAAATATGTCTTGGTAGAGTTTCCTTATCCTTCAGGTGAGGGTCTTCATATTGGCCACGCTTTCACAATGACCGGTGCTGATGTTTATGCACGATATCAAAGGATGAGTGGTTTTAATGTTCTTTTCCCTATGGGATGGGATGCTTTTGGTTTACCTACTGAGAATTATGCAATTAAGACGGGAATTCATCCGTCGAAAGCAACGGATCAGAATACGGCCACATTTAAAAATCAAATGAAGCAGCTTGCATTTTCTTTTGATTGGACAAGAGAAGTTAATACCACAGATTCGAATTATTATAAGTGGACTCAATGGATTTTTATAAAACTTTTTGAAAAAGGTCTTGCGTATAAGGAAGAAAAGCCAATAAACTGGTGTCCAAGTTGCAAGACAGGCCTTGCTAATGAGGAAGTTGTTGATGGTAAGTGTGAAAGGTGTGGGGCAGTTGCCACTAAGAAGAATCTGAGTCAGTGGATTGTCAAAATTACAGATTATGCTGATAGATTAATCAGTGGTTTGGAAAAGACGAATTTTATTGAAAAAGTTAAGGCTGCTCAAATTAACTGGATTGACAGAAGTGAAGGAGCAGAAGTTGATTTTGAGATAAAAGGCTTTGATAAAAAATTGAAAGTTTATACCACAAGGCCCGATACTTTGTGGGGTGCCACTTTTATGGTTGTAGCACCAGAGCATTGGTTGGTTTCAGAAGTTATTAGTAATCCAGAGATTAAGCAATATGTTGAGGAATCAAAGAAGAAATCTGAATTAGAGCGATCTGAATTGCAGAAAGAAAAAACTGGTGTTTTTTCGGGCTTTTATGCTATTAACCCTGTTAATAATAAAGAGATTCCTATTTGGATTTCTGATTTTGTACTTTCTACTTACGGAACTGGTGCCATTATGGCTGTTCCTGCACATGATCAGCGTGATTATGATTTTGCGAAGAAATTTGGACTTGAAATTATTCCTGTAATTAAATCAAAAACTGAATGGAATTATGATGATGGAGCATACACTGATGTAAATACTGGTGAGATGATCAATTCTGATTTTCTTACAGGTATGGTTCCAAAGGACGCAATTGCAAAAATTATTAAATGGCTTGGTGAAAAAGGTGTTGGTGTCAAAGCTGTTAATTATCATCTTCGTGATTGGATTTTCTCAAGACAGCATTATTGGGGTGAGCCTATTCCTATGGTTCATTGTGAGAAATGCGGATGGGTTCCTGTAAAAGAAGAGAACTTGCCAATTGAGTTACCAAAGGTTGAGAAGTATGAGCCGACTGATACAGGTGAAAGTCCATTGGCAAATATTGAAGAATGGGTAAATACGACATGCCCTAAATGCGGTGGTTCTGCCAAAAGAGAGACCGATACTATGCCTAATTGGGCTGGTAGTGATTGGTATTTTCTGAGATATCTTGATCCAGATAACGACAAATCATTTGCAGATATGAAAAAACTTGAGTATTGGATGCCAGTTGATGTATATGTCGGTGGTGATGAGCATAATACCTTGCATTTATTGTATTCTCGCTTTATCTATCAATTTTTATGGGATCTCGGTGTTGTGCCAAAATCTGTTCCTGAACCATATTATCGAAGAATGTCTCATGGTGTGATTCTTGGTCCTGATAGTCAGAGAATGAGCAAATCCAGAGGAAACGTTATTATCCCTGATGAAGTTGCAGAAAAACATGGTGTTGATGTGGTAAGAACTTATTTGATGTTTATGGGACCATTTGATGGAACAATGGCTTGGAATGAGAATACTTTAGTTGGTGTAAAAAGGTTCATCGAGAGATTCTACTGTTTTGTGTCGGAAAATAAAGATGATTTTGGCCAGAAAGATTCTGATAAAATTTCATCTCTGGTTAACAAGACGATTAAGAATGTTTCTGAAGATATTGCTAAATTTGGGTATAACACAGCTATTGCTAAGTTAATGGAATTTTTAAATGGTGTTGATAAGGCTGAAAAATCTGAAATTTCTAAAGAATCTGTAAAGAAGATTGTTCTTTTGACATCGGTATTTATGCCGTACACTGCTGAGGAACTTTGGGATATTTTAGGTCAGGAATTCTCCGTTCATTCTCAAATGTGGCCAAAGTTTGATGAAAATTCTCTTAAAAATGAGGCAAAAGAGATTGCTGTTCAAATCAATGGTAAAGTTCGAGGTAAAGTAAATGTTACAGAGGGTATGACTGAGGATCAGGTAAAGGAACTTGCAATCTCAGATAATAATGTCAAAAAATATATGGAGGGAAACGAAATTAAGAAGTTTATTTATGTACCGGGTAGGATTGTAACGATTGTTGTATAATATGTCGAAACAATATTGATCGTTCTATGCCCAGTTATACTTGTATTTATTTATTTTATAAGGGTTTGTCAGGGTATTTATTAAGATTGCTGTGCCTATAGGCAGGCACAAATTAATTTTGATATAGATTATTATGGGAGCATTAAATCCTGTAGATATGTTAAAAGATCATAAAGATGTATTACTTCCTCTTGCTGGTGCTGTTGCGTTGATAGTTTTCATAGGAATTTATTTTGGTCAGGGAGGTGATTATTTTTCAGGTAGTAACGATATCTCAAATCTTGGTAACTCAGAAGGAGGTGAATATTCTGAATATCCTGAAATGCAGATAGATCAGGACATTGACTATACTGCTACAATTAAGACGAATCATGGGGACATTGTTGTTGATTTATATGAAAAAGATACTCCAAAAGCAGTGAATAACTTTATATTCCTTGCCAAAGAAAACTTCTATGATGGTCTTCTTTTTCATCGAGTTGTTGAAAATTTTGTTATTCAGGGGGGTGATCCTAATGGAAATGGTTCTGGCGGTCCTGGTTATACATTTAATGATGAGATCCTTGCAAAGTATACATTTTCTGATAATGGTGTTCTTGCTATGGCAAATAGTGGCACAAATACAAACGGTTCTCAGTTTTTTATCACAGTGACGGGCTCAAATCCAACTTATCTTAACGGGAAACATACGATTTTCGGGAAAGTCATTTCAGGAATGGATGTAGTCGATGAAATATCAAAGGTAAGTACTGATTCTAGTGATAAACCTTTAAGTGATGTTGTTATTGAAGATATAGTAATTCACGAAAATTAAATTCTTTGCTTTTTGGGGGTATTTTTTATATGTGTGAATGTTGACTAAAATGTCTTCAAATAAGCATTGGGAGTTTCTTTAGTTTTCTATTCAGAGGATCGACGATAAATCCAAAACTTTCAAGTGTTACTGCACCAAGAAGGAAAATATTATCATCTCCAAATACTACCGGAGAAGTAGCTTTATCCCCTTTATAAATAAATGTAATTTCACCAATATCTTTTTTTATTTCCTCACCGTTTGCAAGGATAAATTTCTGTGTTCGAATAGATTCAACTTTTAATGTCTTAAGAACATTGGCATCAACAACAGAATAAGTTGCACCGCTATCTACAAGAAACTTTCTCTTGAATTTCGCTTGTGTGTTTTTGGGGTTAACAAGTTTTACTGTTATGTATGTGAGTCCCATATTTATATTATATCACTTTTATGTTTTTTTAATCCTTGTTGTCTAAAATTAGAACATGAATGAAAATATATTAAATTTTGACTATAAATTATTTTTTAAAGACAAGAAACATCAAATATATGTTGTTGTTGGAATAATTTTAGTGATTTTGGTACTTGGATACGTATTTTTCAATAAAAATGGCAAAAATATATCACCAAGTCCTTTATATACTGATGGAAGTTATAGTGATGAAGAAAAATTGCAAGAAAATGGTGATATTGAACAGCAATCATCAGATTGTGATCTCTGGGTCGACATCTCTGGGAGTGTTATTTTGCCTGATGTTTATTGCCTTAAATCCGGGTCTATTGTTAACGACATTATTAGTCTTTCAGAAGGCTTTTCTGATGATGTTTGTATAGAATGGGTTGATAAAAATCTTAATCGTGCCGAGTTGCTGCAACCTAATCAAAAGATTTACATTCCAAGCTTAACTGATTCTGATTGTATTTTGCTTAACAGGGAGGTTCAATCATTAGATGGAGACTTAAATAATGGTGTTATATCAAATAGTTCGGGTCTATGTTCTGATGGCAGGATAAGTATTAATACTGCCGATTCTTCACAACTTGAATCGATTACTGGTGTAGGTCCAGCAACTGCAACCAAAATTATTGAGGCAAGGCCATATAATAGGATCGAAGATATTATGGATGTAAAGGGGATTGGTGAATCGACTTTTGAGAAAATGAAGGATCAGATATGCTTGTGAAATTCTTAAATTTGTTGAGATATATAGAGAAGGTTCCAGTACTGCTTGTAAGTTTTGGGATTCTTTTGTCAGTAATTTTAGGTAAGCAAATCCTTGCGGTATTATGCATTTTTATCATATTAGCAGGCTTAGTTTTTCGTAAAACTTATCGGTTTCTGCTGTTTTTGGGCTTGGGCATGCTTATATTTCTTGTTCGTTCTTTATTTACATTTAGATCTGAAGATCTATGTGATTTATCTTTATATGATAAGTATTTAGGCAGTTCAAATGCAGTTATTGGCTATATTTCATCTGAGCCTGAAGAAAAATTAGATAAACAACTGATAAAATTGAATGTTATAAGAATTACTGACAGTTCTACTGCTAATGATTTAATTGAAGATCCAAATTTAGTAAATTATTAGAATCCTGCTAGTTGCAACCTTCTAGTATATGCGGACAAGTATCCGCTCTATAGGATAGGCGATATTATTAAATTTGATGGGATTGTTCAAGATGTAGATGCATTGGATTTCGATTCTAAGTATAAGAATTATTTGCATAATCATGGTTTAGACATGGTTATGTACTATCCTTACAAAGCTACACTTGTAAGCAAAGCTGATTCAGGAAAATATAACACGGTTAGCAACACAAGACTGTATCTGCTAAACATCTATGAATCCAGTTTACCAGAGCCTCATGCATCGTTAGCGATGGGTTTTGTTAGTGGTGTTCAAGAAGATGTTTCAGAATCGTTTAGTAATATTCTCTGGGTTACTGGTACGACTCATTTGATTGCAGCATCGGGTTCTAATTTGGAATTAGTGTCGTCAATGTCAGGTTATTTATTCATGATTAATCGTAAATATCGATTGTTTTTAGGTTCTGTAATGGCTTTTGTTTTTTGTTTAGTGGCGGGATTTGGTGCATCCTTGCAACGAGCTTTCATTTCTATGGTTATTAGAAATGTAGCGTTATTATTGGGTTATAAAGTCGATTCGCAACTATTGGTAATTATCTGTGCCGCACTTCATGTGCTTATAAATCCTGAGATTATTTTTGATTTGGGTTTTCAATTATCTTATTGTTCAGTAATAGGTATTGTGTTTTTGTCTCCGGTGTTATTGCAACTTAGAGCTTTTAAGAATCTTGTTTTTTGCGAGCAAATTGCAATAACCTTATCTGCCTTTTTGTTGACAACGCCTATATGCATTGTTAATTTTGGGGTTTTGTCAGTCGTTGGATTGATTGCTAATCTTTTAGTATTTTCCTTGTGCGACGGTATTGTGTTTTGTTGTGCTGCCGTTTTGCTTGTTAATATCATGTTTTGTCCGTTATCGTTTATTCCTTGTTTTTTCGCATGGATTTATACTGATTTGTTTATAAAGATATTGGAGTTTGTGTCTACTCTCCCTGTAACCGTGATTCAAATAACATGGTTCAAAACACCACACGCTATTTTTTGTTATTTTCTGATATTTTGCTTTATTTTAAATTTTCATAAGGATTATTCACTAAATGAAAATTGATCTAGAAAAAAAAGTGTCGCTTGCAGGAATTATGATTTATTTATTGTTTAACCTGATTTCTAGTTTTGGAAGTTCTTTTTTGAAGGTTTCTTTTTTGGATGTAGGGCAGGGCGATTCGATTTTAATCGAATCGCCCTGCCACAAACGAATACTTGTAGATGGCGGAGAAAATGCCGAAACTCTATATTCTTTAGCAGATGAAATACCTTTTGGATCAAAGAAAATTGATATTGTTGTGTTAACTCATCCTCATCTGGACCATATTGGTGGACTTATCGATGTGATTAGGTTTTACGATATTTCTGAAGTATGGTTGAATCCTGTTGTTTATGAAAGTTTATATTTTGAGATTTTTTTAAAATATGTTTGCGACAAGGATATTAGTATAAAGCTCGTTGAAAATACATTTTCAATTGATATCGATGGGGTTCGGTTTCGAGTGTTGTGGCCAGTGACTTGTCAGTACTCTGGCGAATATGGGATTAATGATGCAGGTTTATCTACTTCTATTTCCATGAATTATGCTTCAAAAGGCATGAAAACTTGTCAGATTAGTCGTTGTTTATCATTTGACGAAAATGTAAATAATGACTCTATCGTATTGTTGGTGACTTTTGGAGATTTTAACCTTTTGTTGATGGGAGATGCGGAAAATGAGGTGGAATCAGAGCTTTTGTCTTCAACAAATTCTCTGGAATTCGATGATATTGATGTTCTAAAAGCAGGGCATCATTGCTCTAAAACTGCTAGCAGTCAGGCATTTCTGGAGAAAACGAATCCTGATCTTGTTATCTGTAGTTGTGGCAAAGATAATAAGTTTGGCCATCCGCACGAAGAAACGCTTGAGACCTTTGATTCTCTGGATATTGATTACCTGAGGACTGATTTTGAAGGTACTATTAGGGTAAAAACCGATGGATTAAGCTGGCAACGCTACTGAATAATACTAGCCCATATTGTTGTGTGTTGATATTTTTTTGACAAAATTTTAATATTTTGGTGAAATATGCAGGTCTGTTAATGACCGTTGTCTTTTTGTCTTAGTAATTTGCTCATTTCGTGGTAAAATACTATTCGTTTGATAGCACTTTTAATGCACCCGTAGCTCAATTGGATAGAGCAATTGCCTTCTAAGCAGTAGGTTAGAGGTTCGAATCCCCTCGGGTGCGTGTTGTAAAAGTACTTTTTTGTAACATGATATATTTTGTTACTTTTGGATTATGTTTCCCTCGGGCTAGTTCCTTAAAATTTAATTTGTTTATTATTCCTTTCTGGTATTTTTGCACCTGTAGCTTAATGGATAGAGCATTGGTTTGCGGAACCAAAGGTTGCTGGTTCGAATCCTGCCAGGTGCGTTTTTGAATTTATTGTTTCACTTTTGGTATTTTTGAACAGCAGTTTGAAGATGATTTGTTTGAATTGCTTTTGTATAGGTAAGTAATGATATAATTAGTGGTGTATTGAGTTTTTCGTATTGGTATAAGGATATGTGTGATGCACCCGTGGCTCAATTGGATAGAGCATCGGTCTTCGGAACCGAGGGTTGGAGGTTCGAGTCCCCCCGGGTGCGATTTTATTTTGATATAATTTTTTGTAGTCATGGAGTTTAAACTTTCGCCTGATATTATTAAGAGATTTCCAGATTTGTGTGAGTATATTGTTATTGCAAGAGGTCTTAATAATGAGATCCCAGGGAAGTGGATTAACGATCGTATTGATAAGACTTATTCCAATCTGAAAAATGATAATAATGACATTTTAAAAGAAAGTCGATTTAGTGTATGGTCTGATGTGATATCAAAGTTAGCCCAAAATGCAGGTCTAAAATCAGACAAATTTAAATCTTCTCATATTGCTTTGATTAAAAGAATAATAAAAGGGCAACGTCTTCCTAATATCAATCCTGTTGTGAATCTTTATAACTGGTATTCTCTCAAGTATGGACTTCCGTTTGGTGGAGAAGATTTAGCCCAGGTTTATGGAGATCTGGAGCTCAGATTTTCCGATGGTAATGATAAATATGTTGGAATTGCAAGCTCTAAGATTGAGATACCTTCAAAAGGGGAGATCGTGTGGGTAGATAAACACTCTGTTACCTGTAGAATGTGGAACTGGAGGCAAAGCGATAGGACAAAAATTACAAAGAAGACTAAGGACGCTTATTTTATTATTGAAACTTTTTCGTCTATTGATGGAGTGAATGTAGAAAAAGTCGTTAAGGATTTTTCCTCTGATCTTGAGTCTAAATTTGGTGCTACTGTAGAAATTTCTGTTTTGAACAAAGACAATCTTTCAATTGAAATTGATTACGAAACTAAAGATGTTAATGACATCGATATAGAAGAAAACCTTAAAAAAACATTATCAGATAAAGAAAATATCAATCCTGTGGGAGCAAAACATGATTTTCTTAAGAGGAAAGTCCAATCCATGGGTTTGATTGATGAAACACAGTTTCAAAGCAGAATTCATAATTTGATTATGTCTCGAATTAATGAATTTTTAATTAAAAACCAAGTTGAGGGTGTTGCTAATATAAGTCTAGCTACATCTCAGAATCCTCAGTTTGGAGATTTTTCTTGTAATGTTGCGATGCTATTGGCAGGGGATTTAAAAAAAGCTCCAAGGGAAATTGCAAGCGATATAGTCGAGTTTATTGATGGGGAAAAAGAGTTAATTAATACATTTGCTTCAATTTCTGTTGCTCCAAATGGGTTCATTAATTTTTCATTAAATAATGAATTTATTATTAAAGAGTTAAATGATGCTTTAGAAAAAGGAGAAAAATATGGTGATTCATCAGTAGGTAAAGATAAAAATATGTTGGTTGAAAGTCCATCAATTAATCCAAATGCTCCTGCACATGTTGGTCACTTATTAAATTTGTTTATAGGAAGGGCTTTAACTCGCCTTTTCTCTAAAACTGGATTCAATGTAGATGTTGATAATTTGATTAACGATCGAGGAATAAAGATCTGTCAGGCTATGTGGGCAATAAAAAACTTTTCTAAGGGTAAAACTCCTGAAGACGAGGGCCTTAAGTCAGATCATTTCGTTGGGAAATATTACAGGATAGGTATCAAGCACTATAAGAGTGAAGAAAAAGATAAAAAAGAGATGGATCAAATGCTTATTGACTGGGAGTCTGGAGTTCCTGAAGTGATGGAATTGTGGAAAAAGGTTATTAAGTGGGCATTTGATGGACATGTATCTACGTTGAGTAGACTTGATGAAGAGCGTGGTCATCTTTGGCTTGAAAGTGATGTTTATAAAAAAGGAAAAGATATTATTTTAAACCATCTTGGCAATGGTGTCATTGAAAAACTTCCTGATGGTGCGGTTATTGGTCGTTTAAAGGAAAAGTATGGTGTTGATGATGTTATATTGTTACGATCGGATGGGACAAGTTTGTATCATACGCAGGATATTTTCCTGACTCTACAGAAGATAGATAAATTTAATCCCTGGAAGGCGATATGGGTTGTTGGTAATGAGCAAATATCGCATTTTCATAAGCTTTTTGCCCTTCTTGATAGTCTAAAAATTTTGTCAGTTGATAGGGTTTACCATTTTGCTTATGGTATGGTTGTAGGAAAAGATGGGAAAAAAGTGAGTTCTAGAAGTGGCGACACTACGGCAGATTCATTTTTGGATATGATGCATGCTGCTGCACTTGAAGTTATGAAGAAGAGAAAAAGTAATATAAAGTTAAGTGCAGAACAAGAAGAATCTATTGCTGAGGACGTTGGTATTGGGGCCTTGAGATATCAGTTTCTGTCCAAAGATCCCTATAAAAATATTGTTTTTGATAAAGATGAGGCCTTGTCATTTACTGGTAAGAGTGGGCCTTATGTGATGTATTCTTATTCCAGGGCTAGAAACGTTTTACGAAACGTTCTTGAAAGTGGATTTAATGAAAAAAATATTAATAATGTTGCTAGACTATCGTCTGATGTGTCTTCAAGTATTAGCCAGATAGATCGGGATTTGATAATTTCATTATTAAAATATCCTAAAATCGTACTAGAAGCTGCAAACAATTATGCACCGAATATATTGGCTGAATATTTGTTTGAGATTTCTTCGAAATTCAACAATTTCTATGAACATGAGAGTTTGGGTGAAGCTATGGGTTCTGAAAAATCCCTTAGAATTGCAATTTCTGAATTAGTAACAAGGGTGATTAAGCGTGGATTAACGGTTCTTGGAATTAAGGTTTTGGAGAGAATGTAGTTTGATTACGTATTTGATGGTTTTCGATCTCTGGCGTTTTCTCTGAATATCAAGGAATGTAAACCAAAAGACTTGAGTTTTGTTTTGAAAATATGGTTTACATTGGATTGTGGCGGGATTTTACTTTATTATTGAAATTATAAAATCCTCCTCTGATTGCGAATATGAACCAACTATTTTTCCGTTAACTTTTATCCTCCCGTCTGCGATGCTTTCGCATCTTGCGCAGATTAGTCCGGCATTCGTGGAATTTGTCATGGAGAAGACTTCTCCCTGACTTTGAAATTCCATTGTTTTGCCGGGTTCCAGGAGGTACTGTTGCGTTTCTACTCGTTGCCACGAGTAACTAGTACTCCGTAAAACCGGAGGTGTTGCCGTAATATCGGTTTTTCTTGGCAGGATGCCAAATGTGTCTGCCAGTATGAGCCCGATGATGCAAAGGAGGAAAAAAACTCCTCCCAGACCGATTTTTTGCAACATTCTCTTTCCCATGTTATATCTCCTTTTCTGAAAGATTTCTCAAGTCTTTTGGTTTTTAATGAATCACCCTTATGGGGTATTCGATACCTTATAGTACGCGTATCTAGGCAATTAAGTAACAATATTTTAGTGTTATAATAGTGTGAAAATTCATCATATTCGGGGTATAGCTCAGTTGGCTAGAGCGCACGTTTCGGGTACGTGAGGTCGCCGGTTCGAGTCCGGCTACCCCGATATGTTTGAAAATACAAAGTTTGTATTTTCAAACATATACGAGTATATGGAATAACACCGGCGAAGCCGGTTTCCGTATACTGGTTAGCGAGTGACGAATGCAACGAGCTTACAGTTACGTATGTCTTACAATAAAAGATTAATATGAAGAGACTGAGTCCGGCTAGCCCGATGTTGTTTTGTTAAACAATTTTATCGCTTATTCCCAAAGCTAAAGCTTATTCCGAGCTTTTGGAATCGGACATCAATTAATCTAAATCTGGAATCTTAAATAAGAACTTCCACTTATATTCATACGCCTTAACATGTAAGATTATTCTGTCAATATTAGGGAAAAATAGTTTTTACATAGTGCGACTGCCTCAATACGTTGTAGACCTAATATGTATGTTTATGGGGCATATTGTGATATCATCGCGCTATGCTTCAAATCAATGAAAATGTCTTAAATATTGGATACGAAAGAAATCCTTATACAGAAGGTATTTTGCCTGATTTTAATCCTTATGTAGCAGAAATATTTGAAGCTGGTGATGATTTATTGCAAATTTTGCCTGATCTTTATACAAGGTTTCTAAGACTTTCTCAAAATCATTTGAAAGGATCAATCTGCGATAATCGCCTTGCTAAAGCTTTTGTTGTTGCTTTGATTATGCTTACTTTAGGAACTTCATGTGGGTCTGAACCGAGTGGAGTGTCTACTTCGGGTCCTAGTGTAGGACCATCTCCAACTGCAACTAATATTATTCCTCGAGAATCTTCAATTTTCACTCCTACACCTACAGTTCCGATAAGGTTAACATCTACTCCTCGTCCGACTTTCACACCGTGTGCTGGTGAATGTCCAGTTTCGACAGTAGAGCCTTACAATCGTGTACGCGAGGAGATTTCAACATTTGTTGAGCCAAAAGTTGTTGATTCTCCTGACTTTCGTATTTATTATGATGCGCAAGATCCTGCCTCTGCAGGTCTTTTACAGTCAATACAATCAGCTAGTGAGCAAGCGGTTGGTTTTTGGAAAGGATCGTTAGCTTTACCGCTTTACCCAGTAGAAGATGATAAATTAGAGATATTTTTAAAAAAGGAATCTGGTGGTAATGCTGTAACAATGACGGATTGGACATATTCTGATGCAAAAGATCCAAATAAGCCTTGTGCTAGAGGTGGGTATATTATTGTAAGTACAGATTATGGCCAAATACCGTCTGAATCGTCACAGGAATGGATTGCAACTTTACTCCATGAATTTATTCATAAGTACTTTACTTCTGTTTTGGGTAATGTAACAAAAGTAGATGACTGGGCAGATCCTCAAACTTACTTTTGTGGATCGCGTCCAGAAATTGAAGAAAGCATGGCTAGAGCTATGGAGGTTGTTTATTATTTACAGCAGATTCCAGCTCAGGATTTTACCGAATTTGCATATAATAATAATCCATCAATACGTAGGCATTTTGTTGAAAGTGTCGAATGGTTTACTGCGCAAGGGAATTTGGATATTCAGGATAAAAACTATGGCTTATGGGGTTTTTATATTTGGTTGTCGCAGACTCTCCAACCGGAAGTCGATTTACAAAATGCATATGCTAACTTTGTCTACAATTATGTTGATAAGATTCGTGCCAAGCAGGTTGAAAATGCAAATGCATATTATCTTAATGGAGGCCAAAGTATATACGTAGATGCTGATCAGGTTTTGATAGAAATGGTAAGATCTTCTGGTAACCCATTTTTGGCAGATATTACAACTATTGAAGAACTTGTGAGTTATTGGTATGCAGGAACAATAAGTGGTAGCTTTTATTTTCCTGGGGCGGAAATATATAGAAATGCTTCAAGTGCAAATACGAGCAATGTTAGCTTTATCCCTGCGGGACAAGTAAATACCAACTTAACGCTTGCTTGTGGTGGGTATGAAAAATTTGGACTAATAGAATTTGAGACACCTTCAAACATTACAATAGAATATGATCCACAGTTGCTTCAACTAGTAGTTACTAAATTAGATGGTACAACGTTCTTAGCGCCTGATGATGTAAGTATTACGGACTTGTCACAAGTAGCCTCATTGCTATGGGTTGGAAAAACTTCTGATAATGTTCCCTGTCCGCTTGGCATATCTATTCGCTGAATTACGTTGGATTTAGTTTAAAAAGTTGATAAGAGTATCGATAAATTTCATTTAACTTTTCGCGCTGCTTGAAAAAATGTCTAGTCGTCTTGAAATATGCAATTATTAAATGCTTAATCGTTTCATGATTCCCACAAATTTGTTAAATTGCGGGATTTGTTTCCCTCAATTTGACATAATTGGGGGATATGAGTGATACGAAATTAAGTCTGAAATAATTAATCGAGAAAAAGCCTTTAATTTATAGTCGAGTAGCAACAATATCAAAAGATAGTTTTCTGATGATATAAAATCCCATCAAATCACTGTTATCCTTGATCATTTTCCGCCGATCTTCACATCCAGTGCCAATTCCACCCTGTCGTCAACACCATAGAATGCTTCATGGATCTGAAATCTTTCAATTAAAGCCTTTTTACCTATGAATTTGAATTTGTATTTGTCGATAATTTCATTGGCTATTGATTCGTCTTCGATTCTTGCTATTGTTACATGGGGACTGTACTTATCTTTGATCCAGATATGTCCGTAGTCATCAATATTTTTGCGCTCGGTGTCTGAGAGCTTCTCAAGAAATTCTTTGTTTTTCATCTTGTCTCTAAGGCATCCATTACGTATAGGGTTGAATATTTCTAATGATTCAATATGGTATTGATATAGCTTTTCAGGAAGGGAAAACTTAATCATAATCAGTCCTCCATGGCTTTTAAATAAATCCTCGACTTTGACTTCAATAGGTTCTAGTTTTGCAGCAAATTTTTCACCTGCTTCAATTGCTTTAGGAACAGAGCTTTTATTGCATGCAAAAAGGTACAGCGGAAGATGAAGATAGTATTGTTTGTTATCGAGCCACCAGGTTGAACCGTATTTTTCCTTAATTTCTAATGAAATTTTAATGATTTCTGACTTTAAGGGCTCAGAAATACTAAAAACTGCATTTAGAGTGGATTGATTTTCCATGGTATATATCTGAATCGGCTTATTCTCTTAATGTTAAATATTTGAGATTATATCAAAAGTTTTCCTTGTATGATAAACTTATAATTAATAATCCACTATGGATGCTGAAGTATTAGGAGTATTTGGCTGGCATAAAACTAACTTTTTTAGGAATATTATGGCAGATAACTCTCAAATATCTTGTGATTCTTCAGCTTCGTGCTCCAGTAAAAGTTCCCCAAAAAGGTTGAATATAGCTCTTCTGATATTGACTTATTTTCTTCTTGCATTAAGTATTCCTGTGATTGTCGATGTTCTTGTAATTGGTACTCTTTATATGGGACATCTTATGTCTTATAGTGGTGTTTGTGGTCCATATGCTACTGATATTCCAGTGTATTCTTGTGATTTGGATGAATATTTACAGAATTTTTGGGGAGGTTTCAATGGGTTGGGGTTGGTATTTTTAGCGATTATTATATTTGTAGCTGTCTTTGTAATGTTTTCTCTTGTCTATTTTATTACAGTTTTGATTATCAATAATATTAGAAAAAAGAAGCTTGGTATTGCTTAATATTTAATTTTTATATTTGCCCTATAATTAAACTAATTCTTTTATAATTATGTCCAAATTCCTTTTTGTTATCCCTCAATTTCTTGTCGGAATAGGTTTTTTTATAGCAATTTTCTTCACTGATCCTGAGGCTTTGACTGATGATGGGTTTTCGCTTCGGTGGTTTTTCTTTATTATGGGTATGAGTTTTACGATTTTTCCCATAGGATTAGTGATGTTTTTGAACTATCTTGAAAAAAAGAATCTGAAACGTGTGCAGAGATTCCATGAAGTCGGTTTGTCTGGAAATGCTCGGTTGATAGGCTGCGAGAGAACAGGCCTTACTGTCAATGATCAGCCCCAGCTGGAGATGACATTTGAAATTGATAACAGTATGTTTGGAAAATATACGATTAAACATAAAGAAATTGTTGATATTTTAGATATTGGCAGACTTGTAAGGGGTATTGAGCTGCCTGTGCTTATTAATCCTGATAACAAAGAGGATATTTTGATTGAGTGGGATAAGGATTTTGAAAAGCCCGAAAAATAGGTAATTTGGTAGATTTCTTTGAGTATTATCGAAAACTATTATGCTATTGTTTGGCTCTATAACTGATGATATAATGGCGGCAAATCTAGCCCATTATTTTATAGATAAGGCGTAAATATTAAGCTATGGATGTTAAATCATACGCAAGAGATAATTGGACTTCTGGTTGCGAAGGCTCGGGTGAGCATCATTTGGTTTTTGATAAGAAAACCTGGGGTCATGATTTGGCTGCGGTCTATAGTAATCCTCGTTATATTGAAAATCTCAATCGCGATTTTAAGTTTCTTACCCCTAGCAAAAAGGATCAATTCCCATTAGAGTATATACCTCAACTTAGTGAGAAATTTTCTTCAGATCCAAGGAATTCCAAGCTTTTAGGTCTTTATCTTGAATTGGAAAAAGACCAGCTAAAAGGATTGGATGATAATAGATCCGGCAGGAGGTTATCTAAAAATTTGCATTCTAGCTTTGAGCAAAATCTTTGTGGTATGTTTCGGGCGTTTTCCAGTCCAGATACTCAGCTTAAAAACATTCAATCAAGGCTGGTTTATGAGGTTCTTAAATCCTGGCATAAAGGATCAAAACGAAAAGATATGCCTCAGCGAATTGCTGAAATTCTGACATCAGGTTATCAAAATGCAGAACAATTAAATGTATTGATTTCCAGTATATTAGGATCAGAACAAACTATTTCGAATATTGAAAATACTCTTGGCATTGTGTCTCTTTGTGATACTTCTTCTTTTTCGGGATATGCCTATTTGCGTGGATGTTATGAACGCTGTGTTTATCCTTCTTCTGAAGGTAAAGCTTTCCGTCAATCCTATAATTTAGTAGATAATGTTGTAAATAACGGTTATTCCAATCTTTTACCTGAGATACTTTTAGATTCCCGTGCAATTCATGAAACTGTTGCCGATTTTGAAGATAGAAAACGAAAAGATAATGATTTGGCTACCCAGCATTTAAGTGGTGCAGAAGCGTATTTCCATGATATTGAAGATTGGCGAAGGTATATTGAAGAGCTTCCCGTAGCCCAATGTCCTGATGTTGCACAGACCCTATTAAATTTTGGAAGTGCCAGGCATATTATCAATTTAATAAGTACGGATGATGCAGATGTCGAGCGCTTAGATCATTTTTATGAAATTCTGTTATCAAGACTAAAAGAAGGTAAGATTACAGGTGAGCAGCATAACGCGGTGGTTGCTTTATCTGATATGTTGTTACTTTCATCATATTTCAGGGTTGACTTTGCTCTGGATAAGATTTTATCAGGTGTGACCGTAATGGATTATGGGAATGATAGATTTACTTCAGAAGATGCAAGTCAGATGATAGAACAGGCTGATTATTTAGCCAGGACAAGTCCAAAGTTGGGTCGTTCAGTAAGTCCTGAACCAAGAGGAAGAGATTCTTCACTTGTTGATAATTTTCTCAAGGTAGTAGATAGTGAATCTGGCTCAAACATTGTTGCTGTAGCTAGGAGTCGAGTGGAGCTGCTATTGCGTCTTGCCAAGGTTTCAAGTGTGATTAGCGGATATGATCGTGATGTCGAAAATGCCCAATTGGAGCATAAACTTAGAGTTATGGCAGGTGAAGTACTTACTGCGCGCTGGGATGATGTTCTTGAAGCGAGAGATACTTCTAGTCGTATGCCACTTTTAGCTGAAAGAGTTACACTGCTTGAAAGAGCAACCGGATTTAAGCCTTTGGGTCCAACAGAAAAGGCTGACGGTGTATCTGCAGATTTATATGCGATGCTTCCTCTGAGTTTATATGAAGGTATTTTTGATCATGATGCTTTAAACGCTTGGTGTACTCAGGAGCAGATAGATGGAATCCTTCAGGAGTGGAGGGAAGGTGAGCATCGACCTGTGGGAACGTTTCCTTCATTATTATGCGCATTATATCAAGATGCTGCTGGGAGTGTTGCTGAAAAAGGGATTATGGAAGCTTTAGAAAGAGCATGTGGGATTGCAATGTGGGAAGGCCTGATATCTTTGGGACCAATATATAATGAAGGCCTGGTTCAAGAATTGAATGCAGATCTTACTTCTGGTGAAACACCTATGCTTAAACTTCCTTCATTGATAAAGTTGCTAAAATCTATTGAAGAACTTTACGATACAGCCCTTGTATCAGATATGAGTGGTAAGAGAATTACTGGAGAGTCAGTGGATGGTGAAATGTCTGAGCCTATTACTGATTTTCTTGCAAATCTTGTTGTTAACATGATACTTAAGTTGACTCCTCACCAGGTGCAATCTGTTATGAGGATGCTCAATATTGGTAGTGATAATCGTCGTTTTGATGTTTTGTTTGGTAGTCCTAAATCTACGATATATATACTAGATATTGCTGGTGCAAGAGCTGCCGGTCTTGGCCTTGAAGATTTACGTGAAATTAATCCTGAAATATTTGCTAACCTTACATATTACACAAAATCGGTCTTAGTAACAGAAAGCGATAAGGAAAAGCTTGGTGAAAAATACTTTGAATTCTGTAACGTGGTGCAATCTCAAAGAAATTATACTCTGATAACGGATGATGATAAAGGTGTTTTAACGCAGTGTCTTGGCGGGGATGTCGATGCTATAAATGTCCTGTTTTCTGGAAGCAAGGATGAGAAAGATAGAAGTATAACAATAACAAAGGGTCAATACGATGTAATTTCAAACAGATTTCGTGGTGATCCTACATTGAATGGATTATATCCTACATTGAATGGACTGTTTGCTTTCAAAGAGGAACAAGATGGCTATATAATGACATGTACTTCAAATATACCAGTCTTCTCCGATCATGATTTGTGGTTAATATCAGTGTCAGAGGAAATTGGAAAAAGGATGGTCGATGGTATTGCAGAAGGAATAATTAGTCTGTTTAAGAACTTCAAAGCATATTTAGGAACGGAATCAATAAGGAAATTGCTTGTAGCTGCTGCAAATAGAGCTAAAGCCGTGTCTGCGTTCCCTAAAGTTCTCGGTCGTAAGTTTTTGGAAAAACTACATGATAGAGCCTGCGTATATAATGCCTTTGAAGCTAGGGGACAATATGGAGTACAGGAAGGTGTTAGACAATCTATTGTAAAGTGGCAAAATAGAGTTTTCTCATATCCTTTTTTATTACTTACCCTTGTATCTCACGTAGATCCCCATGTTGTTGATGAAGAATTAAAACGTGAAAAAAATCGTGGTGGCATAGGTCGATAACTTTCATCTCATCGTTGATTTTCTGATGAAAAACGCAATAGTATATTTTCCTTAGCAATAAGTGTTAATATTTGAGTATCAACACTTATTTTTAACTTCTTAAAAAACATGAATCGGAAAAATAGAATCCTTTTTGGCGGCCTTTTGGGTGCTACGGGTATTGTCGCTTGTATTATTGTGTCTTTAGTTCTTGTGATTTTAATTTTATCAAATATTAAAACTGTTAAAAAAGATGAATTACAGAAAGATGATACTTCTGATGAGTCCGGTGATGATGATGTGTCGGAATCGTCGGACAGTGGCGATGGTCAATCTGAAGATGACAAAAATACTGGATCTGATCGAGATGTAAGTTTTGAGAGTCAGTTATCAAACGATACATTTGATATAACAATCAAGAACTTTGATATTGATGTAAGCGATGGGCAAGTGAATGCTATGGAAAATCAGGATCCTGATTTTGTACCTGTAGTTGTGAATTTTGCGTCAAATGGTGATATCTTGTTTCTCTCGGATGAGCAGAATGTCCTTGCGGATATTTCTGACCCATATCTGAATTCACTAATCGAGCAAGGAACATCTATGGTTGATGATTCTTCTGCATTGTATGATTTTTCAAAACAGAATTTCTCAGCACTAAATATTGAAGATTTTAATTATGATGAAAAAATGGCAAAGTCGAGTGAACAGGATCCTGTAAAATTGTCTGATCTGGCCGAGTCAAAGGCTGGTTATTGTCTTGAACAATCGATTTTTCGAGCTCTTGTATATGCTTATGCCGGCAAGCCAATGAATCTGGCAATTATGTTTCCATCTCGTGATAATGCAAGTGATTTTGGGCATGCGACAGTCAAGGATGTTTCATCAACGCCAGATGTCGTCGTAAAGGACTTTCTTGATACTGGTCTTTACAGTTGGGAAGTCAGATATTATGAGGAAATTTTAATTGAAATGAAATAGTTTTTTGCGTTTAGCTCAGCTAGCTCAGCGCAAATTTTGAGCTCCAATCATATTTATTAGTCTGATAATTTTTTCATGCTCCATCGTATAGTTGTCATTTTCGCCTCTCATCATATGACGAGTAAGCTCTTCAATGCCCCAAAGTAAAATCTCAACTCTTTCATTTACATAGTTGGGCAACGAAAAATCAGATATCTCCTGATCCTGGCACCAGTATCGCATCATTCTAATAAGAAAGAAGCAGAAGAATTGAAAATCGTTTCCCGGTTTGAACATATCCGGGTGTTTGTCGTTATTGTTATACCATGGCTCTGCTTGAGCCTCTGTGATAATAACTTTATTGCCTCTTTTATCCAGTTGTTGTATTTGTGGCTCTAGCTTTCCCATAAATAAACCAAGCCAGAAAAGGTCATTTAGTCTTGTCATAAGATAATTATCACCAAATTCTCTGGTATATGGCTGCATGTGATATGAGTTGATTCCTGCAATAAAATATGGAATTTTTGGTACTGCTGCACTAACTATGTTTATTGACTTGATTGTTTTTCTTAATGTATTCCTAGTTCCAGGACAGTTCATGATAATTGGAACATCTGGAAAATAATGGTTTGCTAGTTGGGAAGCTAGTATTAAATAATCGTCTGCTAGTAACCATTGTCTTCCATTAGGGCCAAATTTATTGTTATGCTCGTTTTCTGGGACGATTCCGGCTATCAAGTTCGGGTAATTTTCTTGGAAATATTGGTATACCTGAGCCATCGCTTTGAGTGCGAATTTGGCTAATGGATCATCTTTGTGTATTAAGTGACTGTTATTTGGGGTTTCCATGCCTGCTTGTTGATATATTTTTTTGATATATGCATTAGGGATATGAATTTCCGGCCATCCAGGCGACTTTATGCCTGGGCTTATATATAGCTTTTGGTTGCAGGCCTGAAATTGATCAAGCCATGGGCGATAAAAGTCCATATTTAGCTGTGGATCATCAAGGTTACATTTAGTTACATCTGTTGGTAACACCTCGCTTAAGCGAATTCCTAGTCTGCCTTTTGTCATTGCTAACTTTTCGTTTATTACATCCGCAACAAAGATCGCCTCTGGAATTATGCCTTGGCCTTTACCAAATGGGATGCCAGTTTTTGCTGACACGTAAAGCATATGGCTGACTCTGAAGTTCCAGCCTACCTCTATTTGACTTAACCAGCTTTGATTTTCTTTGAAAAATGCCTCAGGAGTAGAGAATCGTCTAGCGTATTCATAATCTTTATCAAGTTGCTCTTTTAGCTGGCTGTAAATCTTTGACGCTTCAAATCCGTTTTGTACTGCCAAAAGAAGTCCAGCAGCCCCGGTGAGTTGCAGGAATTGTCTTCTTGATAGCTTTGGTATGTTGCATTCTTTTTTTTCTGTTTGTCCGTTAATTTCTGTTTTCTGAACGTTATTTTCCATATGTTGAGAATTATTATAGAATTAATTAACAAACATTAATATTAGCATTAATGTATATGAAACCAATTTTTCCAAAGCCTTTAGGAAAAGGCGATAAAATAGCGGTAATTGCTCCTTCAAGGTCGATGTCTATAATCTCTGCACAGACCAGAGAAATTGCCAAGCAGCGTTTCGACGATCTTGGATTGGAGCTAATTTTTGGAAAAAATGTTGAGGAATCTGATGATTTTCTGTCTTCATCGATTGAAAGCAGGGTTGAGGACCTACATTGGGCATTTTCAGATAAAAATATCAATGGAGTACTAACTGTTATTGGTGGTTTCAATTCAAATCAACTTTTGAAATATATTGACTGGGAGATTATTGCTGAGAATCCTAAGGTATTTTGCGGGTATTCCGATATTACAATATTATGTAATGCAATTCTTGCTAAAACAGGACTGGTAACCTTTTATGGACCGCATTATTCGACTTTTGGACAGAAATCTCAGGTGGATTATACTGTTGATCATTTTCAAAAATGTGTTATGTCAAAAGATAGATTTATTGTTGAGCCAAGTTTGGAGTGGAGTGATGATGAATGGTGGATTGATCAGGATAGTCGGAATCCTGTTAAGAATCAGGGTCCAGTTGTGATAAATGAGGGTGATGCCGAAGGCTTTATTATTGGTGGTAATATAAGTACGTTTTGTCTTCTTTCCGGTACGGAATATGTAAGAGTGTTTGATGATATTGTTCTATTCTTGGAAGATGACTGTGGTACTAATGCTCTTTTGCTTGATAGATTTTTGCAGTCAATATTTCATCAAGATTGGTTTGAAAATGTGAGAGGATTGGTGATTGGAAGATTTCAAAATAATAGTGGGATTACTTTTGATAAATTAATGGAGATCATTGGATCTAAAAAAGAGCTTAGTAATTTGCCTGTTGTAGTAGACTTTGATTTTGGTCATACTGAACCAAGGTTCACATTTCCGGTTGGTGGCAGGGTTTCACTTTCGGCAGATAATGGCTCTGTAACAATTGAAGTTGATAATAGGGAGAGTTATTTAGAATAGTTTTTTAGAGTTCTGACATTATCAGTTTGTAAAATTTGCTGTATCTTGAGTGATTATTATTTCGATGATGCTTATTGTTGTTGGTTTGCTACTAGACGTTGTTGGCGAAGTTCGTTTAGTTTTTGCATTACTCTATTAAGTTGTTCTTGATCTTTTTGTTGATTCTGTTTTTTTATATCCTCTTGTGTAGGTCCTTGCGGAGTATTAGGATTTGTTGTGTTTGGTTGGTTCAAATCTTGTGTATGTGGTGGTATTGTTGGTGCTGGACTTGAAAATTGAGGTGTTTGGGTATCAGGTTGTTGATTTTGTGATGTATTTTGTTCTTGTAGATCTGGTTGCAGTTGTTGAGATATGTTTGAGATGTTTTTCTGTAATTTATCAAAAAAAGGATGTTTAGGTTTAAACGATGGATCTTCACTTTTGGGCAAGGTTTTTGTTGGTTTGGTAATATTTGGGTCTGTGTGAGACTCTAGTGCAGGTGGTATTGGTAATGGCTTGATTGGTGTATTCTCATTTAGATGTGGTTCGTCATACGTGCTTGATTTGTAGTCATACTCTGAAGTATTTCGTTTGGCAGTGTTATTTAGTTTATTAAGTAAAGCCATTACTAAATCTAGTCTCCTTTCGATTTTATCAATTTTAGCATTGATTGCTGCTGTGCTGTTGGGAGACTTTGTTTCTTTTTCTCCTTTGTTCTCAAAAAACTTATCTTCTTGTTTGTCTTCAATATCAGTGTTTATCAGGATTTCTGATTTTGATTTGTTGATTTGTACATCATTTTGTGAAGTATCTGTAGTATTTTCGAGAGGTGTCTGTTGCACTGATTGATTTAGAAGTTGTTTGATTTTGTCATTAATTCTATTTAATAAGCCTGTTGGTATATTTGTGTAAAAGTAGGGTACAATACTTTTTTGTATCTCGTATACCTCGGGTAGTTTATCGAGTTTCAATCTTTTTATTTGCTCCCATACTTGAAGACCGGTCATTTTTGGCAGTTTTTAATTTACTATTGTTTCTATTTTACTATTAACTGTCTTTGTGTCAATTAGCAAATTTGTATTACGATTGGTATTTGTGTCAACAAAATCTGATATTAATAGAGAATTACATAATTATGTAAAAAATTATGGTTAAAATTTGATAACTGAGTAAATTTATGAAATATAACGAAGCTCTTGGATAACGGTTGAATACGACGGTCTATTAATCTTTTGCCGTTATGATAAGTTATATTGACATTTATGTAACTGTGATGTATTATCAATTTAAACTAATTGACGGTAATCGTCGTTACCGTTTTTAAATTCAAACTTATCTGCCAACACATGAATACTACGAATATCAGTGAGGTTATGGAGAAATTGGGGATTTCCGACACTGAGACTATGATATATCTTAAGCTTTTAGAGATTGGTCCTTCTTCGATTGCAGATCTTACGAGGAAAGTAGAAATTCCTAGGACGACAGTTAGAGAAAATGTGGAAAGGCTTATGCAAAAAGGCTTATTAAGTCAAACAGTTAACCATTCAAGGAAAAAGCTTGTTGCTGAGGATCTGAACAAAATTAAAGTTCTTATTATGGAAAAGAAGCTTGATCTTGAAAACAAGTTTAAGCAGATAGAGAGTGTTGAAAAAAATTTTGAGGAATTTATTGAGAGTTTTAATACCACTTCAGTAAGGAATGATAATCGTGCTGAAGTTAATATTCGTTATTATGAAGGAAAGACAAGTGTTAAATCATACTACTATAAGACTGTTACGGAGGAAGAAGTTTATTCTTATGCGAATCTTGATAAATATTATGAAGTTTTTGAATATGGATTGGGAGTTCAAAAAAGGGCTGTTGAACAAAAGATAAGTAGAAATGTTAGAGATATACTTGTTGATACACCACTTGCTAGAGAAGTTATAAAAAAACGTATGGAGGGTGGTTATTCTAAAAACTATAAAGTGAAATTTATACCTGCTGAATCACATTTTTCCGGATTTGATTTTATTATTTTTAACGATTCTGTGGCCTTAATTCAACTGGAGAAACAAAATCCTTATGTTATAGAGGTGAAATCGAGTTCTATTGCCGCTGGGTTCAAATCCTTTCATGTTGCACTATGGTCTCTGCTTGGAGATAATTAATTTATTCTCAATTTTAGTCGTCTATGGTAATTGGAAAAGTATACCCACTAGCATTAACTTTGTCCGAAGTACTGCCAAAAACTTCACCAGAGAAAAGATCTGGTTTTCCAGAAGATGAGTAAATTCGTTGTATTATATTTAAATATTTTTCTGAAGTAATTATTTTGTCATCTTGGCTTTCCCAATCGCCAACTAATATTTTTGTCATGTTGTTTTCTTCTTTTTTCTCTACGACCCAACTATCTTTACTTTTTATAATTTTTTTCCATAAACTTTCCCACTTATTTTTTCTCATCTGATTTCCTATCATTACTTTCCAACCACCAGCACTGAATCCTTTTTTGATAACATAATTTTTTCTTATATTTACACCTTTTTTGTCTTTAAATTGATCAATAATTTCTTCAATTTTATATATTTTGCCTGTATCCTCAAGAACCATTCCTTTACTAATTAGCCAGGTCTTTGGAAACCAATTATCTGGCATTAATCTTAGAACTTTAATTATTGTTATCCATCCTTTATTTCCTGGTAAATATGAGCCGAGTGGATTTATTATTTTTCCTCCATCTCGTAGGAATTTTAATAATTTTGAATATTTCTTCTTGTTTGCTAATATTTCCTCAGTCTTAACCTGTCTTATGACCAAGTCAATATTATTGGAATCGAATTTTGTAATGTCACCGATGGAGTAGTTGAATCTGTTAGCAAAGCTTGTTATGGGTTTTATTTGACTCTCTTCAGTAGATATTAGTACAAAAACTTTTTTAGGATCGATTCCTTTGTATTCTTTATTAATTGTTTTGTTTAGCTGATAATAAAATCCTTGATATTTTGATTTTGGAAAATATTTACTAAAGACTTCAATAAATTCGTCTTGATATCCGACTATTGTTGTTCTATCGCTGTTTAAATCGCATATTTTGCTATCTTTTCCACAAAGATCAAGACCAAAGTAGTGAGTCCAAATTTTATCATTTGGATTAAATTCCTTTGCGAAAGCAATGTCTTTTGAGTCTATCCCGATCCAATCGCTAATTCTAATTTTATGTATTTTCCGTTTTAATAAATTAATCCATTGTTTTGAAAAGAATGAATGGAACTTTCGTACCTGTCTTATTCTTAATCGTTTTTCTTCTTTTTTCATTTTGTATAGGTATAAACCGGTTTTAGATACAAGGAATTTCTGTTTTTTGAAATAAAAACAATTTTTTTGGGCTATTTCTTTGGAGATCTCTTTTACTAGTTTTTCATGTAATATTTTTTTATCCATTTTTACCGGGGTGAAATTTAAGAACTTTTATAGCAGAATTTTAAGAGTTTGTTTGGGGTCTTGTTTTGTATTAATCTGATCTTTTACCATTATTATCTACTCAATATACTGTTTAGATTCTTTTTTACATAAACATAATTATTCTATAAAATACTATTTATATTTAATATGATAAATTACTATTTGTCTACATGTAGTACTGTCAACACCTTGCAATATTGTTGTCTCGATATATTAATATTATATATTGATATTAGCATAATGTTTCGTTGATTGATAACTTCAAGTTATTCTTTAATTAGGACCGTCGAGATAGATCATATTATTAGTCAAGTTAACTGAATTTCTGTAAAATTAGGTAATTTTGGGAAAAATGCAATATAATTCATAATATAATATTCATACTATCTTTGCACCTGTAGCTCAATTTGGATAGAGCAACGCACTCCTAACGCGTAGATTGCAGGTTCGATTCCCGCCAGGTGCGATTTGGTGTTGTCTGATTCTCCAGTAAAACTGGAAAATATATAACATTTCTTGAATAACTTTTTGGATAAACAATCTTCATCAAATTCAGATTTTGCATCAAGAGCAGGACAGAAGCTTGAGTATGGACTTAAAGTATTCAATGTTAGTGTAAAAGATCTTGTGTGCGCTGATTTAGGTTGTAGTACCGGGGGGTTTGTAGATTGTCTTCTTAGATTTGGTGCGAGAAAAGTTTATGCAGTTGATACTGGGTATGGGGTTCTTGATTGGAAACTTCGTAACGATAAAAGGGTTGTTGTTATGGAGCGCACTAATGCTTTATTTGTCGAATTGCCAGAAAAGGTTGATTTTATCTCTGTTGATGTTAGTTGGACAAGACAGGATAAAATATTGCCACAAGCGTACAAATTGCTTAAGACTAATGGTAGGGCTGTAAGTTTAATAAAGCCTCATTATGAAGCTCCTCAAAAATGGCTGATTCGTGGTCAGCTTGATCCTTTGAAAGTAAAAAGTGTTTTAGATGCTGTACTTGAAAATATTGATAAATTTGGATTTTCTATCGAAGGTGTAGTGGAATCTCCAATTAAAGGGAAAGGTAGTAAAAATACGGAATTTCTTGTGAATTTAAAGAGGATAGAAAAGGTTATTAATTCGTAAAAAAGGTTAGTGATATTTTTTTATTTTTCTTAATCACAAGATATTTTTCCCCTTGAATATGTTTTATTCTGAAATTATTATTTCACACAGGTAATTTTTTTGACAAAAGGTATAGAGTTTATTTCTTTCGCTGTTTATAGAATACTGACTGAATATTAAATTGTCGTCGATCTCGATTTCCTGTTTATTATAAATATAGAATACGCATAACTTGAGTTGTGTGTCATCTACATTTTCAGAATTCTTTATTTCTTTCGTATAGAAAATAACGTTTTCGTAAGGATGCCAGTTGAAGTTTGAATAGCTTGAATTTTCGTCAAATTCAAAAAGATATGTTGGACCTTCTTTTTTTTGTGGATGATTTTCCTCTATTTCAATGTTGTAATTTATGACTTTATTCCCTTCCTCCAGAAATAAAAAGCCTTCTTGTGATGGTGAAAATCCAATGAATTCAGGATTGTCGACAGAGTAACTGTCTGTGGTACTCTCTTTATTATTGTTCACGATTAATTTGTTATCGGAAAAGATTATCATGAAGTTTCCGTTATCTGATACTATAATATCGTTCAATTTATTTAATGTAACTTCGATGGCTTCTGTTTGTGCTCCTTTGACATCTTGGTTCTGTTCTTCGATTAGTTTTGAATCTTCTGTGTTGTCTTGAGCCTCCTGCTTTGTATCTTGGTTTATATCTTGTTGATCAGGATTTGTTTGTGTTTCTTCTGTTGATTCGTTTATGTTTGTTCTGTATGTCCTGAATATCATTTGTTTTTGTTTTCCGTTTTGAAGAACTTGGTAAAAATCGTAGGAATTTTTTGTCTCGTCAACATAGTATAGATTTCCTTGCATGTCTGACGTCCAGATAAATTCAGTATTGTGATTTTTCTCAATAATTATTGTTTGTTGTCCATCCTGTATGTTTATGGATCGAAGCTCATTTTCTTTTTCCAGTATCAGGTACTTGGAATCTTTGGACCATGATATTTTGTCTTGTTCTGTAATGTTAGGTAAATCCAACTCTGTAAGTTTGTTTTCGTTTTGAGTAAGGTTGCCCGTAATATAATAGTAAACTCTATCGTTAATATTCGTTTTTATAAGAATATTTTCATTATTAGGTGAAGGTAAAATGCTGTAATTTTTGATATTGATTTTTTGGGCTGTTTTATTGTTGTCGTTTTGCTCATCATAAACTTCCAGGGTATAGACGATCTCTGGTTTTATGTCGAATTGCCAAAAGTATTTATTAATCTGGTATCTCCAGATTTCTATGTCAGTATAAGTGTCCAGAGCCTGATCTGTTTGATTGTTTTCTGATTCCTCTTGCTGCTGATCTTGTGTCTCTTCTTTCCTCATGGTAGTAAAGTAAATAAATTCATTATTCTCAGAATTGATAATCTGATCTAGCTCTGTGTCTGCATCTATTTGGAAAATTTTCTTATGCATTGTTTCTTTAAGATACAATGGAATATGTATTGGGATTAAGCTTTCTCCTTCAAGGTAAAAATCCATACTCCATGAGTGATAGTTTTCTTTTTGTATGGTTATTGAATGTTCGCCTTCTGCCAGTCCAGTGCTAACTTTGGGTGTCTTGCCTATTAACTTATCGTCAAGAATTACGTATGCTCTTGTGGGTGAAGATTTGATGTTTAGTGTACCGGTTGTCTCGATTTCTTGATTTTCAAAGTCAATTCTGTAACCTCTTGCAGTGAAATAGACGAGGATTGTTCCAATAATTAGGAGAATGGGCAATATGTATGATGAAAGGACAGCTATGTCAAGTTGTTTGTTTGAATCTGTCTTAATCATATCTTCTGAAGTATATCAGTCTGCTGTATATGAATCAATGTTCTGGATTTGTTTCATAAATATTAATTTTTGTAATAAATTCTCACATGACTGAGATAATGATCAATGTTATAATAAGGCTTATATGTTTAACAAAAGAATTGGTATTGACCTTGGCACAGCAAATTCAATAGTTTTCCTTGAACCACAGGGCGTTGTACTTGTAGAGCCAACTGTTGTTGCCTTGAATACGGATGATTATTCTGTTGTAGCTGTTGGAAATGAAGCAAAGACAATGATTGGAAAGACTCCTGACAATATCATTGCCAGAAGACCGTTGAGAAGTGGTGTTATCGCCAGCTATCGCATAACGGAAGCATTATTGAAATATTTCCTGAATAAAACAATTGGCTATTCACGTTTATTTAAGCCTGATGTAATGATAAGTGTTCCTGCTGGTATTACGTCAGTAGAGAAGCGTGCTGTACGAAAAGCTGCTCTCTCTGCTGGAGCAAAAAGAGTTTGGCTTATTCCTGAACCCCTTGCAGCGTCAATTGGAGCAAAGCTTCCTATTCATACTTCGTCTGGGAATATGATTGTAAATATGGGTGGTGGTACGACAGAAGTTGCTGTTATCTCACTTAATGGTATGGTTGTATATAATTCAGTACGTGTTGCAGGTGATGCATTGAATGATGCTCTTATTTCTTATATGAGGAAACATCATGGACTATTGATTGGTGAACAAACTGCAGAAGAAATTAAGTTAAAAATTGGTTCTGCTTTACCTATTGATAACTTTATGACTATGGATGTTCGTGGTCGTGATAGTACTAGTGGTATGCCAAGATCGGTTGAAGTAACATCAAATGAAACGGTTGAAGCTTTGAATTATCCATTAAGCAAGATAATTAAGGCTGTTAAGGATGTTCTTGAAAAAACACCACCAGAGTTATCTTCTGACGTTATTAATCGAGGAATGGTCCTTAGCGGAGGTACTGCGATGCTTCGAAACATTGATCGATTGCTGACAAAAGCGACAGGTGTTCCTGCTCACGTAGCAGAGGAACCTATGTATTGTGTTGTGAAAGGTACGGGAGAAGCTCTAAAGAATCTTGATATATTACAAAAAAGTTTAGATAGCGAGTAACTTATACGATCATACAGGTAAATAGGTTTTGTATTTGGTAATATGGAGCATAGGACAAGGAGTAATTTTATACAAAATTAATTATGCCCAAATCTAAAAATTTTGGAAAAGATAAAGCAACATTGAAAATTTTGACTAAAGAAAAGGACCCATCCTTGAAACAAAGCCTGTTTGATATTTCTGGTCTTGAGAATATTTATATTGTTGGGTTGTTCTGTTTTAGCATTTTTATTTTGTTTCTGTTTAATTTTTTTGGATTTAACATAATTAATTCTGGGGTCTGGGTATATTCGCTAATATTTTTCATAATTATATTCCTTGGGTTTCAGCTTTGGAGTAATAAACTTATTTTCTCAATTTACTGTTTGATTTTGCTATGTATTGGTTACTATTTCAATCAGCAACTTCCTATGATTGAAATTTCTATTTTAAGGAATATTGTTTCTACGTATATTTATTATGGATTGTTTTTGTCAATTTTTGTTGGTTCCATGGCTCTTTTTTATATATTTTTCTCTAAGTTGGTTTTTATAAGGAATATGGAATCTGGATTGTTAAGAGTAATTCCGATAGTACTCTGCTATATTTTTCTAGTATTATTTATGTTTATCTCTATATTTTGGGCACTTAGTATTGTATTTTTATCTATTTTTCTTATACGTTGGCTTCACAAAGCTAAAAAATTTCAAGATTTAATAAATTTTCTTTCAAGTATAATTTTAATTGCTATTTTAGGGTATTTATTTTCAATTATTCCTTATTTTGGACTTTTTTCTTTTGCAATTCTGTGTGTTTGCATTTCAGTAATATTGTCTGAGATTAATGATTTGTTCAAATTGTATATTCAAGATAAATCAAGAAGGAGGGTAGATGTTGTTGATGTCTTGGGTGTGCAAATCAATAATGAGACAGTGGAATCTGCAATCGGAAAGATGGACAAGCTGATAAATTCTGGGGAATTTTCGTATGTTGTTACTCCTTATTCTGAATATGTTGTGAAGGCCCAGCGTGACAGGTATTTCAGAGATGCGCTGAATAATGGGGTTTTATCATTGTCCGATGGTATTTTTGTTTTGTGGGCTGCATATTTGAGGAGTTTAGAATTGAGTAATAATTTTGTGATACGATTGGTGGAGGGGGTGTTTCATTTTATCCTGTCTGGTATCCTTGTAATTTTCTATCCTGACGCGATTAGAAGTGTCTTGCGTGCAAAAGTTTCCGGGTCTGAGTTAATCCGTCCACTTATGGAACTTGCCTTAAAAAGGGGGTATTCTGTGTTCTTTTATGGAGGATTTGATTTCGGACATGGAAATACTGGTATTCTTGCTTCTGAACGCTTAAGCAAAGAGTATCCTGGTCTTAAAATCAAGGATGTTTATCCTGGGAAGCGTTCAGAAGAATCATCTTCCGAGGCTCTGAAGTTAATAAATAAAGCAAATCCTGATATACTTGTTGTTTGTGTAAAAGGCGGAGAAGAATGGCTTTTTGCAAATAGATCTCAATTAAAGTGTGGGCTTGGTATTAGCCTTGGTGGGACTTTTGATTTTGTTGCTGGTGAGGCTAACAAAGTGGATGTCAATTTAGGATATTTAGGCTTGGAGTGGTTTTTTCGTGGTTTTAGCAAGCAAGGTGGAGGATTTAATGCTAATATAAAAAGATTTTTCCGTGTTTGGACGGGTTTTCTCGAATCTTCGATGTATATGTTAATAGATAAAATTACATAATCCAATAATTATAGATGTTTAATTTCACTAAAAATAAAACAGAATTTACTCTTGAAGAAGTTAACGAAATTCTATCAAATATCGCGACTCCGTTAAGTTTGTATCTTGTTCCTGAAAATCTTGAAGAAGAGCGGGCTAAGTTTTTTAAAGAAGATGATTATAACCCGGTTTTTAAATACCGTAAAGCTGAAAAAGATAATATGGAGCAACTTAAAATTCTTGATAATCTTCGGGTTGTTAGTGATGTAGATCCTGCGATATCAAATATAATTCTTCAAATTGTAGAAAGTAAAAAACAGACATCCGAGCTGCTTGAATCGATCGGAGATGATGAGCGTTTTGTCAAGATTTCCTATGAGCGTTTTAAACTTCCATCTTACAAATTGTTTCGAAAAGCTTGTAGAGTTTTACGAAGGCGTTATGGTGACATAAATATTGTAGAATCTGATAAAAAGTTAAGACAGCGAAAGCTTAGATATGATGATTTAGTTGTTGTTTTTCAAAAAGTTTTTGAGATTCTTGATCTGACTGATTGGGAGGTTGATAAATCAAAGGCTATTGTGTCTTCTGGTATCCGTACTGTTGCAAAGACAAAGAGAGTTATGCTTGATCCGAATATTGATACTAACGTTGAGAAGATAAGGAAGACGATTGTTCATGAGATTCTAACTCATGTTCTTCGTTCAAGTAACGGCTTTGCTACAGGTATAGAATCCTTTGGCAAGCCTACTGTTGCTGATTATCTTGATGATGAAGAAGGTCTAGCAACATATAACGAGGAAAAGTTTGGGTTATTAAGAGCGATAGATATTAAGAAGAGGGCTGCATTTGTATATGCAATATATTTGGCTCAGTATTCATCTTTTAGGCAAATCTTTGATGCACTTAGATCGATTTATGCTAGACGATCAGCATTTGAGATAACGTATCGAGTTAAACGCGGAATGTCAGATACGTCTCTTACTGGTTGCTACTGTAAAGATGTGTCATATTTCCGAGGTTTTCTTAATATTCGAAGAAAGCTTTCTGGCGATGAGAATGGGTATAAATATATGTATGCAGGTAAAATTGCATATTCCTGGATTCCTTTAGTAGAGGAGGGTATTATTCCAAAACCTTCGGTATATCCAACGCAACATCTTGTTGATAGGATATTCTCTGAAACAGGATTGGTATAGATTAATTTCAGTTTTTTGTAAATCTTACTTATTTCTCAAGCATGTTATCAACGATTGCCATTGCGATGTCGATTTCCATTCCTTCAATTTTGGTCTCAAATGCTTTAAATCCTGGGTCCATATTAATCTCGAGAATGTGAGGTTTATCTTTGTAGTATATGACATCTAGTGCACAGTATTGAGCTTTGAATAGTTTTGCTGTTTTTTCAACTAATTCGAGATATTCTTGATCTGGATTATTAAAAAGGCTGTACTTGGGTTTTCCCCCGACTGTTAAAAAGCTTTCGTTTGCTTCTCTTTTCCAACCTCCAATAAATTTTCCATCAATCATCATTGCTCTTGTATCTTCTCCTATATCGACATATTTTTGAATAAAATAATCCTGGGGATCGCTTCGATCAGTACATTGTTTTTTTAACTCATCGATGTTGTTTACTAGAAAAACATTTTTTTTCAGTTTGTCTTCTCCATCGATTTTTTCTACGCGATATTCACCCCAGACATGTTTGTAAATTAGCGGAAACTCTAACCTGTCAAGTGTTTCTGATTCTTCGTGATACATTCCGTTGAGTACATATGCTGAATCAATATATGGAATTCCGTTTTGTGCCATAAATACCTGTTGAAATAGCTTGTTGTAGCTTGGCATTAACTTAATGAATTCTGCGTTTTGTACTTTGATCCCATGTTTTTCACTGAAGAACACGACAGCTTGTTTTATCTGAAATTCCTCTCTTCTGTGTCCTCTCATTATTATGTGTGAAAAGTCAGTGAGTGGTTTTCCTTTGATTCTAAGCATTAACTGTCCATTTTCAACACATATTGAAATTTCATCAAAATGGCAGAATTCGTGTTCTATTTGTTTTTTACCAAGACTGTCAATAATACGTTGTACTGCGTAGTGTTGTGAATCAAGATCTCCAACTCTCTTGCTCTTATCAACGATCAAAAATTTCATTATAAATTTCTTATAATTTAAATAACTTGAACTTTATTCTTTTACTAAACTATAATCATTCGTTTTATTAATTTTTCGTCAAGGTATTTTTGAACATCTGCCTTAACTTTATTGATAGTCTCTTCCGTTGAGATTAGAAGGTCAATATTGTCGAATCCTAGACCATTTTCCTCTATCTCCTGAATATCTTGGTAGTGAAGGACTATTGTATCCAGGGATTTATTCTTTTTCATACATAAAACACCAGTATGTATCGATAATTTACTATTGATTTCAAATCCATTGATGTATATTGTGTTGTTGTAGAATCTTCCAATCTTTGTTGCACCTGGCAGTTGTTCCGTTACGTTCTTTTCGATCTTTTCATAAGAGATATCTCCTAATACTACTACACGATTTGTATGGATATTCTGGTTAATTAGATTTTGTAAAATCAGTTCACCAAAGTCTTCTCTCTTAGTCCCTATTACTGGATGAGTATTGAGATATATTTCAGGCATTGTATTCATCTCAATAATTCCTCCATTGTCTGTTGTGAGTGGTTTAGAGATGTCCTGGGCTAGTACATCAACTCCAAGAACAAATGCATGAATAGTCTGTGCAATTGATTCGCAAATATATTTTATCTGAGGATGAATTTTGTCTGTTACATCAGCTGTAATTCCACCTTGGCTCATACTTGCAACGTCTCTGACCCTTACGACTTCATCTTTCTTTGGTATGTAGTTGATATTTAGGTTTTGTTTTTCTAAAACTTTGATGAGATCTTTATCTATAACAATTGGCTTGAGTGTGTGAGTTGGCAGGTTAATATCACGGGCTGGGTTTTCATTTTCTTTTTTGATTAGTTCTTCAATAGAACTTGAGCCATCTCCTGTAACCTGTGCCTGAAGCCTGTGTGTTGCGATTTGGAACTTTCCGTTAACTACAAGGATTCTGTAATCTGAGCCTTTTAATACTTGCTGAATGATTATTGTTTTTTGCCATTCTGATTTTTTTTCTTGATGTGTCATATCTTTCTCATAGTAACTTTGTATTCTATCCCAAGCCTCCTCAAGTTCTTGAGAATTTTTCATACCGATTTGGACACCATGGCCACCTGTTAAGCCAACTGGTTTCATGACAAGAGGGTAGCCGACTTTATCTCCTAGGTCTTTTAATTTTTCTTTTGAGTCTACAATTGCCCATTTAGCAATTGGCATTCCCATCTTTTCTATGACCTGATTGGTTATTGATTTATCTCGCTGTATTTTTTGGGCAAGATGAGCATCTCTTGTAGATGATGCTGATGTCATGACCTCTGACTCTAAGCCAATTCCTATTGAATAAGTCCTATTAAAAGAAAGTTTTTCTATTGAACTGTCATTTACAAAATACTGGATAGTTTCATAACCTTTCTTGTGCGCAGCATGTAGGGTAGGGATTGTAGACATTGAACCTAAAAGTAACCGTGCGACTTCAAGCATTTCAAGACGTGCTTTTTCATAATCGATTTTACCTGTTGCATAGTCTTCTATTGGCTGTAGAAATTGTTCATTCTTCCATAAGTTTGGAATATGTGTTTGCACTTCTAGCTTGGCCTCCGTGTGTATTTTGTAGTCGATAAGGAATATTGGATGAATTTCTTTTATCATTTTTACAAGTTCATCGCTTACTTTTTCCATCTCGACAATTACTGTTGTGTGCGGATTTATTAAATTTAAACCTTGAAGAACTTTTATTTTCATCTTTGGATTATTAGAATTTAATTATTATAATTTTCAAGAATATATTTCTGAACTATTACTGCGATATCAGTTTTTTCCCCTTCATCTACATTATAATGTATTCGAAGCCCTGGGTCATGATTAACTTCATTAATTGCATATTTTACATTGGTATTTGAGATATCAGGGGTTATCAAATCAATACCTGAGAACTTAAGACCTAAAAGTTTCGTTGCTGCAATTGCAATTTTCTTGTATTCTTCATGAACTTCGGCTAGACATTCTCTAGTCGATCCTCCTGTGCAAAAATTAGCATTAAATCTAAGTTTGATTCGTTCTTGTTTTTGTGGAACCGACTCAATTGATAAATCTTGATCTTTGAGAGCGAGTAGGGTTTCGTTATCAACAGGAATTTCAATTGCATCATTCTTACTTTTTTCAATGTTTTTTTGTTTTATTAGTTCTTCAATCGTTGATTTACCATTACCGACAACAAACGCTGGAATTCTATGTATGGCTGCAATTACTTTGCCTCCTAATACAAGTATTCTGTAATTTTCTCCAGAAATGAATTCTTCAGCAATCACTCTTTTTCGTAAATTTGTCAGGGCTTTTTCATAAGCAAGGTTGAATGCTCCATCTATCTGATTTTTTTGAGGAAGCATTGTAATTCCGGATCCTCCAAATCCACGTATTGGTTTTATGACAATTTTAGCGAGATGATTTTGTTCGACAAATTTATGAATGTCTTCAGATTTGTCAGTGCTTATCTGAATTGGAACAGGGATACTATTTTTCCCTAAAAACTGGTTACAAGTAGATTTGTAGCTTGATAGCATCATTGATACAGAGTCATTTATAGGTAGTAATGATTTATGAATTCTCCATTTTTTGTTATCTTTTTCAAATTCTACCAAAATACCTTTTATTAAGATCTTGCTCTTAATACCAAGATCTTGTGCAGCTTTCATGTAAAGTGACATTTGTGAGTTACAGACCTGTTGTCTAAATTCCTCGAGAGTATATTTATGCATTTTTGTAAGATATGTTAACTAAATATTGTCGGGTTAAATATCAATATGTTGATTAGTGTAAAGAGAACGTCTTACTTGTATCGATGAGAAAATTTTTGAGATCATTTCTACCAATTTCTGCACTGTATGGCATATCCTTCCTGTTACTTATTATCATTTGGGTTTTTATATTCTCCTCATCAAGCTCTATTTCTATTTCGATCACAGGTCGTATTGAAATTTTGTCATCCTCAACAGTTATTACAACATCAACAATATTTGTATGACCTATTAATTTTTCTTTTACAGATTCAAGATATTTCCGAGCGTCATCTCTTGATTGAAAAGAATCCGGTATTTCTTCATTTTTAAAAAAATCTAAAGCTGGCCTAAATCCCAGGCGAGTAGCAAGGATCGGAGAAATTTTAGATGTTCTTATACCTGTATTAATTCTAACTTTTGTTTTTATTGTTGTAAAACCACTCCTTTTCTTTCTGTTTCTTTTTTTGTGTTTTTTCACCTCTTCTACAGGAACTTCTGTTGGAGGTACTGGTTGGAATATTGCTTTCTCTATAAGCCCAAGAATATTCCTTCCTGAAATTGATTTAATTTCATCCTCAACTTCTCCTCCGAATAAGTTTTTAGCGATTCGTATTCCATGCTCGGCATCCTTTATCTTTAGCCCGTTAATTCTTTCTAGTCGGTCTCGCATCCCAGATAGATTTGCTGTTTGAATTGCTATTCCTGATCGTGCATTGAGCTCAAAGACTAGTGGTCCTTTATCTCGATCTAATGCTATATCTGCACCAAGGAATTTTAGTCCTGAAACATCTTGGCATTTGATTGCTATCTCTAGAATTTCTCTCCAATGAGGAATCTGAATACCGCTAATCGGAAGTTGATTTTCGTCAAGAGTGTTTTCAATAATCTCATACATGTCGGACATTCCAGGGAAACAAGTTAAGAGATTACTTATTCGGTGGATTGCGACTGTAGTTATACCTGTTGCAATATCGATACCAACACCAATACCACCTGCGTGAAGGTTTGCAGCACCTCTTGATTCTGCTGTCGGCAGTCTTAACTCAGCCATAATGGGAACCCTGTTAAAGACAATTACTCTAATATCTGGAACACCTTTATATGAATACTTCTTCAATAATGGATCATTGATGACCCGTTCTTCTATAAATGCTGTATCTTTTCGGTTTCCCATAGAAAATTGTCCGTCAAGAATTTTACTTATATGATTTTTAAGAGCATTTACATTTAATGTTGATCCATCAGTTCTTATCCATTCAAGACTGTTTTTGACTCGACCATAGACAACGATGATCCCACTACCACCTGTACCGATATTAGGTTTTAATGCAAAACTTTTAGGCAGTTCTTCCCATTTGATAGAGTCTAGCTGGTCATGGTTTCGGATGACTTTGTAGATCTGAGATGTCGGAATATTATTCCGTGAAAGAATCTTTTTGCACAAGAGTTTATCATCTGCGATTCTCTTGAATTTTGACTTGTTGTACGGCCTAATGTAAACCGCATTTCTATGGTTAAGTCCAAGTGTCTGTCTGCTATTTTTAATCATTTGAACTATCGGAAGCATTTTTTATTACCTGATTAAAACGAATAAATTCTGTCCAACGCATCCCTGTATAGTTGCCTGTTAGATAATTTACAAAAATCATTACAGGTATTAGCCATAGATTGTTTAAAACAAAATATCGGGTCGGTTCAAATCTCATTAATGCCCATCCAAGAATTGCAATTATAAGAGTTTCTAATGTTAATCTTACCGCCGCATCTGGCCCTTTTTTAATAAAATTTGAAACAAATCTATCTGTAATTGAAATGATCATTATTGCTGGAATTATTGAAAGTTGACCAAAATTAAAAAACGGGTCTTTACTTGAAATAAATGTTGATAATGTAATAGAAATGAGCATGAAAATGCTTACACCGCAGTAAATAATTGCAATACGGGAAATGTAGTGGAATTGCATCCTCCGAATAAGATCTCTAATTAACCATGCTCCAAGTATTACAATAAATGTAAAAATAAAGGCTTGTCTTGCTCCCATAAAATAAAAGGAAAATGCTAGTACCATTGGAGAATATATACCAAATGTTTTTATACCGAAAATATACCTTGAGATTGATGTCATTGTTACAAGTATTGGTATGAAGCTTATGATAAGGAGAATGTCTTCTGATATACCTCTATCTAAGAACCATTGAGTTAATTGAGGCATAGGTTTTTGGGTCTAATTTTAGTTGTGCTGTTTTTGTCAGTATTGAAAAAAATCACCTAATTTTACTATATTTTATGTTACTTTACTAGATGCGGAGTGTTGATATTTGGTTGTTATAGTAGGTTTTTCTGACAGATATCGAGATAGTAGGGGATTTGTGCAATTTTTAAGGTGTAAAAACGATGGGGCCGGAGGGAGATTTTTTGAGTATCAAAAAATCTCCCTCCGGCCCCAAATTTAGTCTAGATCATGATTACGCTAGTTCAACAACGGCACCGGCTTCTTCAAGCTTTGTTTTAAGCTCTTCGGCATCCTCTTTTTTTACATTTTCCTTGATATTTTGAGGAGCGGCCTCTACGAGATCTTTTGCCTCTTTCAATCCTAGTCCTGTAACGTCTTTGACAACACGAATTACGTTGATCTTTTGATCACCTGCTGATTTAAGGACTACAGTGAAGGAGCTTTTTTCCTCTGCTGGCTCTCCTGCTGCTGCACCAACTGCTGCAACTGCTACTGGAGCTGCTGCACTGACACCGAACTTGTCTTCCATTACTTTGACAAGATCAGCTAGCTCTAGAACTGTCATTTTTTCAACGAGTTCTAAAACCTGTTGTGCTTCCTTCGAAAGCTTTGAAGTATCAACCTCTTTGGCCTCTTCTTTTGGGGCTTCTACTTCTTTTGTAACTTTTTCTTCTGCCATAATTTTTATTAATTATAAATTTATATTAATTACTTTTTGTATTTTTAATTTCTGATAAAACACGAACAAACCCTTTTGCATTACCTGTAATTGCATTCATAAATCCAGAGATAGGAGCTTGCATGGAACCAATAAGCTTCGAAAGTAAGACTTCTCTTGATGGAAGATCGGCAATCTGCTTCACTTTGCCTTGATCTGCATATTCTCCGAAAAGTACTCCAAATCTTGTTTCTAAGATCTCATCATTTTTTTGCATTTCTTTTAAAGCTTTTGCTGTTGCAGCTATATCCTCTCCTGAGAATATTACAGCTGTAGCATTTTCTAGCTCCTGCATCTGATCAGGTTGATTTTTTTCCTGTGCTGCTATTTTGAACAATGTATTTTTTACAACTACTAAAACAGAATCTATATTTTTCAATAACTTTTTTAATTCTGTGAGTTGGTTTGCTGAAGCTTTTTCTGTGTTGACCAAAATATAATTTGGTTTATTAGCAATTAGCTCCTTATATTGTTCCAACAATACTTCTTTCTCTTGTTTGGTTTTTGCCATGTTGGTCTTATTATTGAATTTATTATTATTTTTATTTGAAAATCATTACTTGCCTATGCAGTTTAAGGCTGCAGTCTTTGGCTATTGGTCTGAATGATAGTTTAGATAAGATATTTTGTCAAATTATCTTATCGTGAATACTTTATTTCCCTGTTACCTTTTGGTAATTAATCTTTTATTCCCTGCTTTAGAAGTCGTTATTGATCAAATTACTCCTGGTATTCTGAATTCTTGATTTTTACACTTGGTCCCATTGTCGGAGCAATAACGATTGTTTTTAGTAGGGTAGGTGAGTTTTTACCTACGGCTTCTCTTATTGCCTTGATAGCTGAGTCAATATTATTTTTTACTTTATCGTCTTCCATTTCTGTAGTTCCAACCTTAAAATGAACAACACCTCCCTCATCACAAGAAAACTTTGTTTTACCTTTTTTAAATTCTTCAACGCCTTTTTTAATATCTGTGACAAGTGTACCTGTTTTTGGATTTGGCATTAATCCTTTTGGTCCAAGAGCTTTACCTAATATTGCAATTTTAGGCATGACCTCTGAAGTAGCTAGAACTATATCAAAGTCGGTCCATCCTTCTTGAACTTTTTTAACTAAATCTTCAAGTCCAGCATCAATTGCACCTGCATCTTTTGCTGATTTAATATCATCTTTTTCACAAAATACAATAATTTTTGAGTCTTCCTGGCTTACAGGGTTTGGTAGTGAAACTGAAGCCTTAATGGATTTTGAATCTTTGTCTTTTGGTAGATTCAGTGATACATGTAAATCAATGCTTGACGCAAATGATGTGTATGCTTGTTTTTTGACGTTTTTTATTGCTTCAATTACAGATAACTCTGATTTTGTAACATTTTCTGTTATCTTTTTGTATTTTTTTCCTCTGTGTTTCATTTATCAAGTAATATAAATTAATTGTAATTTAATAATCTTCCAACATATTTTACTCTAAACTGTTGGGTTATTTTCGAATTTCAAAATAAATTTTAAAATAAACGAATGTTAAGTTTTAGTATTCTATACCCATCTGTCTAGCTGTTCCTTTTATGATCTCCTTTGCTTTTTCTAAATCGGTTGTATTAAGATCTGGCATTTTGACTTCTGCAATTTTTGAAATCTGTTCCTCAGTCAATTTTCCAACCTTGTTAAGATTTGGTCTATCAGAACCTTTCTTTAGTTTGAGCTCTCTTCGAATTAACTCACCAACAGGTGGAGTTTTGGTCACAAAATCAAAAGATCGATCTTCGTATACTGTCAAAACAACGGGTGTAATTATACCCTGAGCTTCTTTTGTCTTTTCATTAAATTGATCACAAAATGCCTTCAAATCAATTCCATGAGGAGCTAATACTGGTCCAATAGGTGGAGCAGGAGTTGCTTGTCCTGCTGCTATCTGTAGTTTTAATTTGATTTTTACTTCTTTTGCCATTTTTTCTTAACAATAATTTAATATAATTTTCAATTTTCTAGAGTTTGACTACTTGGCTTAGTTCAAGCTCGACTGGTGTTTCTCTTCCAAATATTGAAATAAGAACCTTAACCTTACCTTTCGCCTGATCGATCTCTTTTACGCTTCCGACAAAATCAACAAAAGCACCATCTTTGATCTTAACTGCATCCCCAATACTAAAGCTTGCCTGGAATGCTGGCTGTTCAATTTCCATAAATTTCAATATTGCCTGAACTTCGTCGTCTGGTAATGGTCTTGGGTATTTTGATGATCTAACAAATCCTGAGACTCCTTCAGTATTACTTATAATTTCCCAAGTATCTTTATCAAGCATCATTTTGACTAAGACATATCCTGGGAAAATTCGTTCCTCCTTAACTTTCTGTTTGCCGTCTTTGATAACTATTTTCTTCTGGATCGGGACGAAAACTTCACTGATAATATCTTGTAATTGCATTGCCTCGATTCGTTGCTTTATTGCTTCTTCAACTCGCTTCTCATGTCCTGATTGAGTACTGATTACATACCATTTTGTCTTGTCGTTTTTTGGAGGTTTCTGGTTAGCTTTCTTTTCTGCCTGTTTTTTTGCAGCTTTAACTTTTTCTTTGTCAGCTTTTTGTGTAATTTTTACTCTAGAATCTTTGCTTTCTTCTTTCAGCTTCTTTTTGGGACTCATTGTATTTAATCTGTATTAGTTAATAATAAATCTTGATCGTAGCTCGTAGAAGAATGCATCTGCGCCTAAGATCATCAGCGTGATTATAGCAGAAACTATAATTACATAAAGTGTAAGGTTAATTGTTGTCTTTGCTGAAGGCCACTTAACTTCCTTGTACTCCTTTATTAATTTCTTTATATTTTGTCCTAAATTATTTAGCATTGTCTTAAATATATCATATTTTTAACTAAAATTCTTTACTTATTGCTTTTTAATGGCACTTTCTTTAATTTTGCGAATTAATCAAGATTGGTAGTTTCGTTAGTTTGGCAGGCCTACTCCGATTTGAACGGAGAATTACGGTTTTGGAGACCGTTGTTTTACCATTGAAACTATAGGCCCTTGATTATCCTGTAATGTGTTGTAACTTAACTTATTTGGCCTTTGTCTCGTTATGAACTGTGTGCTTTCCACAGACATTACAATGTTTCTTTGTATTTAATTTTCCTTGTAATTGCTTTGATTTGTACGTTGTGTAGTTTTTGCTTTTACATTCTGAACATTGCAGAGCGATTACTGTTTTTATTTCTTTTTTTGCCATAATTTCGGAAAAATGAGGTTAAAAACTGTATTAAATCTGTTGGAATTATATTTGTTTTGGGTTTTCGGGTCAACCTCTTAAATTTGAACCGTTTGATAAACCAAATTTAGATATTGATTAAGTATAGATTATGCATCGCTCTTGTGCATGCTACATAGAATTCTTTCAAGGCTAGTTTTTCTTCGCTGATATTACTGTTGACGTATATGACACTATCGAATTCGATTCCTTTGAAAACTTTGGCATGACCGACTACAATGCCTCCATTATAATTATCGTCAAATGTTTTTACCTGGCTTAACTTTTTTATTTTCTGTGAAATTTCATCATAAAAAAGTTCTACGTATTTTTCGGGTACTATTACTGCAACATTTTCCCCAATGTCGTCTTTTTGTTTTTTCAAAATTTCGATAATCTTATTGAAGACAGACTCGGTGTCTTCCTCGAATACTAATGGATCTTTTCCTGTTCTTAGAACCGGGCGGGGTAGTTTGTTTGCGGATATTCCTTTTTTTATTAATATTTTATTAATAAACTCAATTATGTTCTTTGTTGAACGGTAACTGACTTTTATTTTATAAAAATCTGTTTCATTTTCATTAAAAACCTCTTTTATCAGTTCTTCCCAGGACTCAAATCCATAATGATTTATTATTCCTTGCATAATGTCTCCAACAAATAGATTTCTTCCAATATCTGTGAACTTTTTTAGAATGAAAACCTCAGCTGGAGAGTGATCTTGAGCTTCATCAACCACAAGATAATCAATCTTTTCTGCTGGGGCAATTCCAAGACTTAAGACTTTCATGTAGATTAGGGCAGAAAGATCAAATTTTGAAAGTTCTTTGGTCTTTGCGTATTTTTTATAAATTTTTACCAAATTTCCTGTTGATACCTTTGTATTATCTTTTTTTAAATTTCTTACAAATTTTTCTAAACCGGATAAATACTTTATCTGAGATTTTCTCTTTGCTTCTGGATCTTTTTTGTCAAGATTTATCTGTTCGTCTTTTAATGAAGGTTTGAGTTTACTCAAAGCCCAGTCTTCGAATGTTGTTTGTGGCACGTCTTCTGATCCAATTTCTGGCAGTATTTCTGCAATATATTTCAAGAATAGCTTGCTTGGGGCAATGATCAAGCATTTTTTGGGATCGATTTCTTTGTAGTTGTACAAAAGCCAAGATAATCTATGAACTGCAATGCTTGTTTTCCCACTTCCTGCAACACCTTGGATTATTATATCCTTATCAATCTCGTGAGAGATTATTTCGTTTTGCTCTGCTTGTATTGTTGAAATAATATCTTTTAGTCTTGTGCTTGCGCTTTTTGTCAATTGTTTCAGCAAAAAAGGATCTGAACCAACCAAGCTTGGCAGATCTTCTCCTTCGAAAACTTCGATCAGCTGGGAGTGTTCGATATCGATTTTTCGTTTCTGCTTGAGATCTCCTGAGACTACATTTCCTTGTGTTTTGTAAAAGCAATTGCTCTGGGGTTTTGGAAAATTGTAGTAAATTGTTGAAATTGGGGCTCTCCAATCTGTTATTTTTGTTTTTTGTAATTGGAGTCCTTGTTTTCCTATGTAAAATACTAATTCTTTATTTTTGTAGTTGTGTAGTGGTGTGTTTTCTGAAAATTTGAATTTTATCTTTCCAAAGTAAGGGCTTGTTGAAATATTGGATATATTATTTATCCTTTTTGTTGTTTGTTCTAAATTTGTAACAGATTTTCTGTACTGGCTTCTTGCACTTGCTTTATCATCTGGTTTTGAGGTAAGGTCAATTTCGCGGTTAAACATTTGCATCAGGTCATATTGTTTTTTTAGAAACTTTTCCCATTTTTTATAATCGTCTTTTATCTTATCGTATACCTCACTGTATTTTTTTTCTTCCTCTTGGATATTTTGTTTTTCGGTATTTTGTGCTGGAATTCTTTTGGCTAAAGGTATGAGATTGCGTTTTTTGTATAGCCGATATTTGTTGAAATCCGCTTTTTCTACAGGATTTTTCATTCTTCGAGTTCTGATGAAATTAGAAAAAAGAAAGGGCGTTATGTCAAGCAATTATAATAACTATTAAGCTTTGTGTCAAAGCAAAAGTCTACTCATCGGGTAGATAATGCCCACCTACATGGTTCACAAAAATGGGACCAGTTGCGAGAATTGAGAGATCTAACCTATCAATG
>JAFGIK010000035.1 GCA_016929645.1 Candidatus Dojkabacteria bacterium | reverse complement strand
CAGAGCACCTGACTGTTAATCAGGGGGTCCTAGGTTCAAGTCCTAGCTGGGGAGCGAAGATTATCAACCGCTTATGTGAGATTTCATATAAGCGGTTTTCTTTTGGCGCCAGTTTTGGGCCAGGTTCTGAAGGAAATGGGTTGTTTTGACCGAAAATATGAGCTGGAATTATCTCTCCCTTTACGAGAGATAAATTGACAAACATGCTTGATGCTAAAGAGGACTCTGAAGTATGAGCATTTACATTATTCCAAGTAGAATTTCCAGAATTCCAGAGTGTTCTTGATAATCTGCCTTGTTGATTCATTATCAGTGTTAATATCAAAAGCATGGACACCATCTGAGTGAATCATCAGTGTAATCGGTATGTTTTGAACTATTGCTTCATTTACAAAACTCGTTAAAGATTCGTTTGTATGCGGTACAAAATCTTTGCCAGCATGAACAATCATAATGGGTACTTTTTTATTCCAGGACGCTGATTCAGATAACCTTGGAGTGACGAATCCCATATTTTGAGATAATGTGTCAATCGTTGTAATATGTTTAAAGCCTTTTGTCAGGAATACCCCATAATAAACAACGGCACATTTAAAGATGCAATCTGGATCATTCAGTATATATGCCATTTCAGTTGGAGTATTGGCAGAACATGAATATGCACCCATTCTATTTACATCAATATTAAGATTATCTGTATTTGAATTAATATACTGTATTAGTGACTTTAAGTCATTTTCGGGGTTAATTGTTTCATATACAATTGCAGCCATTTCTGATGCAGCTACAACCCTGCACCATGAAGTATATGGACTCCATGTTCTAAGCTGATGTTTAGCTGTTTTTAACTGACCTTCATTTGTATAACCGAATACAAATACGATTGCAGGTATTTTTCTCTTGAAATCAAACCTGGGGGGATAATAAATATCCATTTTCAGTGCAGAATCCGAAGATTTGAGGTATGGTATATCTTTTTTAACAATTACATCATTCATGCCTTCCACTTCGTAAGCCACAACACTCTCTTTTGGTTTGTTCTGAATGGATTGTTGGGCAGATACTTTAATGTTAACTGGAACTATTAACATCACCGAAACTAAAAGTACCAAGTTTTTCATAGCATAATATTTTGTGATTGAGAATAATTGGAATATCTGTGAGCCAATAATTTTGATGCAAGTTACGCCAGTAATAAGGCGAAGTCAAATATATCATAGGCTCCTTTGACCACTGGGGGAAAAGCACTTTCCGTTCTCTCAGTCTGATTTGCCCAAGCTGACGATCCTCCCGCGACCCTCACCAGACCCCACCCAACATGGAGATCGTCTCCCAGGGGTCAGGTTTGAGACCTTGACATGACCTGAGAATGGGGAGGCTGGGGATGATTTGAAATTATGTCCAGGTATTTTGGGATTAAGACAATTAATGTCACCTGAAAAGATTTAAGTGGCTTTGACTTTCTGCCGTTGTAAATTGTAGCATGTTCTTTACTTTTTTCCCCTTATCCCATGAACAATGAAAAATATGCTTATGATGAGTAGCGGGATACCCATCGCTATCCCCGCACCACAATCACTTGTGCATAGAAAAAAATTTTCATAACACATCCCAATAAACCAAAGGATAAAGATGATACCTGATACTAACACATTCTTCCATGAAATGGTGTAGCCAATAACGAATAGAGCAAAAAGTATCTTTAATGCAGAATACTCAATATTCCATGAATTCGGAGCATTAATAGATAAAAAATCCTCCCAGCCAATCAATATATAAAGTATACCATAGATACTAAGGAGAATGCGCAAAATCCATAGACTTCTGTTTTTGCTTTTTCCTTGGTTATTATTTAATTCAGTTTCCATATATCATCAGTAGTTATTTATAAAATGTACTTTTATTGCATAAGCCGATAACCGTGACTACTTCACGCCGAAAATCATTGACCATCAATTTCCTGTCATAAATAACTGGCAATATGTAAATTGTAATTTTTGCCATTTGAGCGGCCGAAAGTGGTCAACCCGTCTGGCTTTTACAGCTTGACAATTAATTTTTCAGACAGCGAACAAAATGCCCATTCTTCTTATTGCTGCCGTGTCTGTAAAAAGTGTTGCTATCGTATCCCAGGCTACGGCTATAAGCACTCTCTGGTGACTCATACTGCGTAGATGACCACCAGTAAACGATTTCGGTAATGAGGTTGAAAGTACCACTATAGGAACGCAAACCACCAGGAAGAGCCGTAAAACTGGATTCGTTTGTTGCGCCTGTATTTGGAGTCATCCAATGTGTCGTGCCAATTTCTTTGAGTTTTCCCCCAGCTACACTTGTACCGCCCAGATATTCGGATAATTCTGTCCATTCCGCGTCAGAGGGAATATGATATCCGTTTGGACAAAGTTTACCTGTATTGACAGTGTACCAGTTATATAATGCCCCATAGGTATTCTTGTGTGTTGCTTCATTGTTATCGTACCAGTTGTAAGCTCCCGAAGTCAAATTTCCCCATTCGGTATTGTCGGTGACATTTGGAATTTCAGCTCCATCATTATATTTGGTCGTTTTTAGGTTTTCTTTCAACCACACCTGTGATCCGATGGTGATTGTGTGATAGACATTTCCATCAATGTCAGTTACAGTTGTTTCATCATTTTCCTTTTTACAACTAATGACCAACAATAATAAAAAGACACTTATTCCAAATAAGTGGATCTTTAAAATGCACTTTTTCATATAAGACAGGGATTAAGGGTTAGTATCAATGAGGTTTATAACAACTACTATTTGTTCCTGTTCCTACTAATCCTGTCTAATTTATGTAAAATCTGTTAAATAGCAATTACCTTTTCATTCTTAATTTCATGGTGGGGCACAATATTTTTAAGGTGAAATCCAATGTGACATGAACTAATTTGAGAACTAACTAAGAATTCTATTTAATGATTTCAGGTAGGTCAATTCTTATTCTGGTTGGCCCAGACCGACGATCCTCCCCCGACCCTCCCCCGACCCCATCCACCATGGAGATCTTTGTTCTGGGGTCAGAAATGAGACCTTAACCTGACCTGAGAAAGGGGGAGGTTGGGAATGGGTTTGAGATTATGTCCAGGTATTTGGGGGGTTGAGACAATAGCCGTTCGGGCAAATTTGTCTATCTTGTAATAGACCCATAATTGAATTTTTCATAAATGAATCCAATCGGAATGAAAAGGGCAGATGAAGAACAAGCGCTACAGTTGATAAAAAATATATTTGAAAAGAAAGCTATATCCAAGACAGACTCGTTTATTGGAATTCAGTATAATCCCCTTACAATACTCGAAAATAAGGTATTAAAGTCGTTATTAAGATTGCAGTGTAAAGAAACTCACATTATTCAATCAATTGCTTCTATAGAAGATTTAAGCACATTAAATCTCGCTTCTTTTGAAGCCTCCCTAAAAGACATCACTCAGTCTGAATCCCTTAGAGACAAGTTAACAAATTGGAAGATTATAATCCCCTTTGAAATAATCTTAAAAAAAAGACATGTGTCAGTTAATGGACTAGACTTCAAAATATTAAGTTATTCAAAAATAAAAGCTGAATACCCTTTAGAATTTAATCGTTTCTACAAAGGGAAATTAGTGGCAACAAGCAAGATTGAGAATAGACAATGTAAATACCTCGTAGTAGAATCAACTGGATACTCACTCTATCGAGCATGGAAAGCAATTGAACCAACATACAATTTATTGAGAGGTTTATTAGATTATGCGATCTTATACAATACTTGGAAAATCCTTTCTATGCCACAAGTCAGGACAAAGATACCACACGCCCAAACTGTTTACGGTATTTCATCTGTTTCCCAAATCGGTTTTCTTGACTTTCATGTTCAAAAATTAAGTCGCAAACCATCGGAAATCAATCCTGAGGCAAAACAGAAATTCGAAAAATATTCAGAAGTCCTAAGAAAAAAGCATAAGAAAAATTCAATTAATGAACTTCTTTCTGACATCATAAGGTTATATAATCAGGCATTGGAGGAAGATAAATTATACTATGGATTTTTAAAATTTTGGCAGATAGCCGAGCGGATAGCTATAACAAATCCATATGGTACATCGAACGATACAATAAAAAAGAGAATTTTATTCTTCACACAACCAACCCCTGGATTTGACCTTACAACCTATGTAGATGATCTATCAAAAAAGAGAAATGAGCTCGTCCATAGAGGTATTGATGAAATTGAAGAAAACGACTTCAATATCCTTAAAAGTATATGCGAGGTTGCCATTGAGTGGTTGTTTTTTAACAGAAGAGTTATTAAAACCATCAACCATCT
>JAFGIK010000034.1 GCA_016929645.1 Candidatus Dojkabacteria bacterium | reverse complement strand
TTTCTTTGGAGAAGAACCTAAACAAGATTCACAAAAAGTATGGAAAGAAGCTCAGAGATACCTTGAGTTATTGAAAGACAAAGTAGGTGGAGATGTCTCGTTATCTCCTAAAGAGATGCTAGCTTTTTCGCTTGGTCCTAATGCTAATACAGAAGATGCTATTGCTGAGGCAAGAACCATGATGAAAAACTGGTATATAGCTAATAAATTAGAGGAATCTACCAATAAATCATTCGAAGAATGGTGGGAAAACTTAAAGAAAGAAAATTAATAGTGTGGTTTTATCCGATAAGGGATTTCCTTATCGGTTTTACTACCGACAGGAGGCTGAAAAGCCTCCTTTTTTTTTGCCTAAAATTTTTATTTTAGTAGGAAAACTGCTCATGACTGCCCTGATATTAATTATTGGGAAACAGATAAAAAATGATTTTACCTCTTGTCCAAGACATGCTAAACATGTCGGCTCAAAGCCTACGGACAAGATTCCCCCAAAAATATCAGTATATAAAGGTAATAGCGAAAGAAAGATGGCCTCATATAAAAATTGAAGAAAAGACCTTTAAAGAAGACATAAAAGGTATGAGAAATCAGATTAGTGATTCTCAAGTATATTGGCTAATTGTTATAAATAAAGATTTAAGTGATGAAGACAAGTATTTAACATTAATTCATGAACTGATTCATTGCACAATAGATGAGGCTAAACTTTTGGAAAAGGTCGATGAGGAAAAGCTTATCTTACAGATTGAAAGGGAATTAAAGGATTCTTTTGAGAAGCAATATTAAAAATGATAATATATGAATGGACACAAACTAATATCAGAGTAGACCTTAACTATCAAAGGGAATTGATAGTAATAAGGGCGATTCGTACAATTCTACTCTGTAGTTTTGTGTCCAACGAGTCGCCCTTTTTGTATTTATTAGAAAGGAGGAATATATGAAAACAGCAGTTATTTATGTAAGAGTCTCTTCACAAGAACAGGTGGAAGGCTTCTCTATTGATGCACAGATTAAGGCATGTAAAGAAAAGGCAATTGGGACAGGGCATAAAGTTGTAAAAGTATTTAAAGACGAAGGTTATTCTGGAAGAAGTAAAGATAGACCTGCACTACAAGAAATGCTCAAATATACAAAGACGAAGGAGGTAACCTCTGTTGTAATTCATAAATTAGACAGATTCGCTCGATCAGTAGTTGACCACTCAGCTTTAAGAGCATTATTAATGAGGAATGGTACAGCATTACTTTCATGTACAGAACAATTAGGAGATGCTCCTCACGAAATATTCTTGGAGAACATCATGGCATCAATGGCACAATTCTATAGCGATAATCTCAAAACTGAAACTCGAAAAGGTCTCGTTCAACGATTTGAAAGCGGTTATCATCTGACAGCACCTCCCTATGGATATAAAGTTTTTCCAGATAGTAAAGTTATGCAGATAGACAAAGATGAGGCAAAAGTCGTCCAGACTATATTCGACTTATACAATACAGGAAGATATTCATATAAAAGGCTCGCACAGTTAATAGCAAAAGAATACGGATATAAAACTAGGGGAGGAAAGCCATTCGGTAAAACTGTAATTGGCAGGATGCTTACGAACCCCGCTTATATCGGTATCGTTGAATACAAAAGAATAGGAAGAAAAACAAAAGGTTTACATAAACCAATCATTAGTAAGGATATTTTCGAAACCGCTCAAACAATTGCATATATGAGGAATGGGGGAAGTAAAAAAGAAAAGAATGTACACAATTTCCTGTACAAAGGAGTTGTACGTTGTGAACATTGTGGAAAAAATCTTCAAGCAGGGTATTCTACGGGGAAATCAGGTAATAAGCATCTATATTATTTCTGTCGATGTGATAATCCTAAAGATGTGAAAAACATAAAAGGAAAAGATATGAACAAAGCGTTTGAGGATTTAATCGAGACACTTCAATTCTCATCTGCTGTTATACCTGTTGTTGATCAATATGTAGAAAAACATCTAAAGAGATATGAAGATGAAATGAAAAATGAAGCTGATCAGCGAGAAAAGGATTATCAGAGTATAAAGAAGGAAAAGAAAGATCTTTATTTCGACTACAAAAAAGGATTAGTAGATGAGGAGACTTACAAGGATTTAGATTCAGAGCTAGATGACAAGAAACTGATTTACAAAGTAGCGATGAATGAATCGCAAATTGACTATCAAGACTTACTCACACAATTAAGAACTTTCGCCAATTTTGGATATAGAGTCAAAAAATATTGGGATATTGCCACTCCTGCACAAAAATCGCATATGCTTTCAAGTATGGTTCAATGTACCCCCCTATACTCAAAAGGGCGTTTATTGAACCCCAAGATCAGCCCGTTATATCAGGCTTTTAGGGACTATTCTGAGGGAAAAAGTACATCTGGGGTGGAAGACGGGACTTGAACCCGCAACCTCTGGTGCCACAAACCAGTGCTCTAACCAAATTGAGCTACATCCACCATTTTGTGTGTCTCAAAGCGCTGTTAAATTGTTAGTCTGTTAACCTGTTTTTTAACCTTAAATTGTGGCCTGATTTAACTTGAGAGTGTTTGCAGATTCACTGCTTTGATTGCTTAGTTAAATTATGCAAATGACTTTTTTGCTAAGCTTTCCCTCTCCTGAGTTAAATTCTTTTGTGATTATACTATATTTTATGAAAATTTCATTAAATCGAGCAATCTTGCCGCTTTATGCTTTGATAGTAGGACTAACCAATATTTATCTGTCATGCCATTGGTTTGCAAATAATACCCATGATGCGAGTCCCAAAAATATTGGTGAGGTAAATTCCATAAATCCAGCTATGAAGAATGAAGGGATTCCTATAAGGATAAAAAGAATACCTGTTATGATTATGAGTATATTTCTATTTCTCGAGTAAAGCTGGATATTTGATACTCCAAACAGAATGTAGCTTAATCCTGTCATCGGATTTAGTATGCAACAGCTTGCTAACTGTGCGATTGTCCCGATGAATGGTATTAGTGTAATTATACCTGATGCAATTGTCATTGCAGAGAAAATCATAACTGCTATTGCTGAAATTTTCATTAATGGAATGTTTAGCAGTTGGCCAATTTTAAAGTATCCTGAATACATTATTGTTTTAAGCACTATTGAGATTACCAAAAGTGCGACTACAAGAAGCATTCCCATAATCAATATTATCATTGAGGAATCGGATAATTTGCTTAATTCAGCGCTGGCAATTTCTGCCTGTTCTGTTACTTCAGAACTTCTGTATGTTTCGTAGCTGAAATAGTTTCTGTTAAGGATATAAAAGGCTGAGGAAACTGTAATTAATATCACTATGATAAACATATTAAGTCCAGCTGCAGCAAATCCTGCTATTCCGTTGTTTTTTGTGTTGTTTTCCATTTTTAGATTTTAATTATATTACCATGAATACTTGCTGCTTGGATACTCTATTGATTTTTACATTCTTGAGAATCAATATTAAATTTTTTTCAGAAAACCTTGAAATCAAATGTTAATTTTATAAAAATTTAATGAAGCTAAATAATTTGAGACCCAGACGTTATTTTGTGTTAAAATTTCGTTATGGCAATACTTGATATCGCTCTAATGGGTGAGCCTGTGCTTCGACAAAAGTCCAGGGCGCTTACTCAGGAAGAGATCAAAGATTCTAAAACCAAAAAACTGATAAATGATATGATAGAAACTGTAAAATCTGAGCCCGAAGAAGGCTTTATTAATGTTGGGATTTCTGCACCGCAAGTGTTTCAGCCATTGAGAATATTCCTTCTTATGGATGAGAACTCAAAGTTTTCTGATCAGAACTTTATCGTCTATATAAATCCTCAGCTTGAGATTATGTCTGATAAAGTTGTCGAGGATGTTGAAAGTTGCCTCAGCACTCCTAAATTATGTGGAAATGTTAAAAGGCATACTAAAGTAAAACTTACATATCTTGATATTGATGGCAATAAATGCAGAAAGAAATTGAGTGGTGATTTTGCTGTTTATGCTCAGCATGAGTACGATCATCTGGAGGGAATTTTATGGGTAGATAGGGTTACTGACCCACGAACAATGTACTATACTTGATTTATGAATTCTTGGTTTCTATTACTGTGAGGTATCTGTGCATCTTAAGATTTATCTAATTGAATCAGTGCAAACTAAAAGATGATTTGTATATGGTTATTTTAACTGCGTTATGTAATGTTTTTTAGTTTTTTTAATAAAAGGAATAATAACAAAAAAAGGCCTTTGTCTGTTAATCTTTTGAGGTCTTCTGAGAATCCATCACAAACTACATCTCCCACGCCTTATTCCGTATCATCTTCTATATCTGCTCCAGTGGCAGCACAAGTCTCGATTTTTAAAAACTTGTCTTCAAAGTCTGATCAAGATCGTGTAAATCCATCAGTTTTGGCTTATGAAAAATCGGATGAACGTGATGCATTTGTGAACAAGCGATATAAATTTGCGCAAAAATTTCAATTTGTAAATGTTTTTTTTCTGGTTTTAGGCGGGCTTCTATTTATTTGGGGTTTTGCTTCTTTCTATATTTCAAAAAACAACATCAGCTTGAATCCTGTTTTGTCCAAAGTTTTCTTTCTTTCAAATAATAAACAAAATTCTGATCAGGATGTTACAATTTGTATTGATTCTCGGGTAGATAATGGGGTAAAGCCTCTTGTAGAGGAGTGGGTGAAAGAAAAAAATGATCGTAAATATTCGGTTGAATCTTTTGATAACGGATCAAGTTTTGATCTTGATTCGTGTGATTGTATTATTTCTGCAGTAGATGAGGATTCATTAAGTAAGAATAACACTTTTGATAAGGATGTTAATTTTGAACTTGTTTGGAAAAGATACTTTGTATTGATGGCTGACTATTCAACACTTCTTGATAATGTTTCGTATTCGGACTTTGTTAAGTTAGTTGAAAATGGTCAATCTTCAATAGACAATTTAGAGTATTCTCTTGATACTGATGAATTAGCATATGATTTTGTATCAAGATATTTTAATGCAGATATGTCGCTAGAACCAGAGCCGCAACCGTTTGACCTGATAGCAACTGATCAGAGGAAGATTGTTTTAGTTCCTTTTGAAAAGATTAATTCAAAATATAGGTCTGTTCTATTCGATGGGGTAAGTATATTTGATTCCGATAATATCGCCAAACTTGATCTTCAGACAAATGATGACGAAGGTGCTGATACAAGGATAGAGTCTGAGTATTCTCTTTATGACGGAATATGGCTTTATGATAAGCCGGATATTGGGTTGTATGAGTTAATCTTGGAATACACGGGTGATGTAAATTATTACCCGGACCAAGTGGTGTCTGTGATTAGCACCGGAACTTCGGTTGTCGGAGGCAGGTCTTTGTATCTAAAGGTTCAGGAAAATGGAGATAATCTTTACCCTGTGCGTGAGATAGCTCCAGTTTTGCAATCTGCTGATATCACGCATATTAGTAATGAGGATTCTTTTTCCGCATCGTGCGTTCAATATACTTGGACGATGAGTTTTTGTGGAACTATTGAAGCTTTTGATATGCTGACTTTCGCAGGAGTTGATGTGGTAGGTTTGACTGGAAATCATATCCTTGACTATGGTCGTGATGATTTTGAGTCAACTTTGGACCTTTATGATCAAAATGGAATTCAATATTTTGGTGGCGGTCGAGATTTTAATGATGCTCATACCCCGGCAGTGTTTGACATAAATGGAACCACATTTGCTTTTCTTGGTTATAATCAAATTCCTCCATATTCATACAGTGCCGATGACGGATTGTCTGGCTCATCATATCTTGATGTTAATCAGATGGAAATCGATATCAAATCTGCGGATGAGAAGTATGATTATGTGTTTGTTGATATGCAGTGGGGGGACGAATACGTTCGAGAGCCAAATTACTATCAACAAACTTACGGTCATAATGCAATTGATTTTGGTGCCGATTTTGTGAATGGAGTCCATCCGCATTGGATTGAACCGCTTGAGTACTATAATGATGGAATGATTTTCTATAGTCTTGGGAATTTGCTTTTTGATCAGGATTGGTCAACAGAAACACGCGAAGGCCTGATTGTTAAGCATTATTTTTACGATGGCAAGTACCTTGGATTTAGAGTCTTTCCTACAATGCTCTTTGATGAGGCTCAGCCAAGATTGGTTGAAGGCGAGGATAAAAAAAGAATTGAAGGTTATCTGTATTCCTTGTAGAAAATGCAATTGTGACTATGACTTGTTAAATTAAATTATCTTTTTGGAGATATTGTTTTCTTATTTTTGTTGATTTTAACCATTGCTTTTTTATTGTCATTATGTTAGTTTTTTTAATATGAAATCTATGCCTAAGGCTCAAAAATCACTAATTGATTTAGATAAATATACGGAGTCTGATCGATCAAAAAATACAAAAGCTAGCCAAATTATGATAGTAGCGAATTTTTATCGTAAATTCGAGAAAAGTTTTATTTCTCAATTTGTTATTTGGACTGTAATTCTGGGAGGTGTATTATTTTGGGCTGTTATTTACACATATTATCTTGGTGATATTGCTCAAAATGTTGAAGATATTGAGTCTCAACAGGAACTTGGGCTAAAGCTTACGAATTTTAATAATTCAGAAGAATTGGATGCGGAAGTACTCGGGGCTACTGATGAGCAAGTACAGGAAACTGCGGTTTCTGGGCAGGATGATCTTTCGGAAAATATTGATGGCGCGGAAGAAGTGTCTCAAGACAGTGGCGATCTGGATGCTGACTCTGATGTCAGTCTTGATTCTACTGATGAATCTTCTTCTGACGAACAATTATCTCAAACATATGATCTCAACAGTATTTATTCAGAATCAGGTACTCAAACAGGAGTTATTGTTGCTCAAGCTGATTCTACTGATGGATCAGATGGGGCTGAAGGATCTGTTGATCCTTCTATTGAGAGAGATCAAAAACTTAGAGAAGCATTACAACTGGATGTTCCTTCTGAAATAGATAATCCTAACTATTCAATATTTTTCACGGATCCTTCTGGAAAAGGAGTTGATATTCAGCTTGATGGTCAAGGATTTGAAGTAAGACAGAGTCCATATGTGCTTCCAGCAATATCGATTGGTGAACATGTACTTGATTTTAGATTTGAAGACTCAACTGGTGTTAAGCAGGATCTACAGATAAGAGTTATTTTAATTCCAAGAGCGCCATATTTTTCTTCCGAACAGAATACAATTTTTGACACTGGGGATAAAATCACAATTTCTGGTACTGCTTTACCTAATTCAACTTTGATTATTTTTGTTACATCTGCAAATTATTCTCAGTCCGTAACTGTTGATGGTGAAGGATTGTGGGAGATCAGTTTAGATGCATCTCTTGAAAAAGGAGAACATACAGCAGTTGCATTTGTAAGGAAAAGTGGATATGCAAGTAATTTTTCAGATGTATTTACTTTTACTGTTGGAAAATCTGGTGCTGGTAATCATTCCGACAACAATAATAACGATTCAAATATTTTCATTATAATTTCAAACTATCTTAATAGTGCAAGTGATCAGGAATTAATCATTTATGGTCTCTCTGGAGTTTTGGCAATTATAGTTTTGTTTCAGATATTAGGTATTATTAGAAGAGCTGTTAAAAAAAGAAAAGAAAAGAAAAACTTTGATTTTGAGCATCAAGTTCAAAAATCAAAACAAAAAGTGACTTCTGAAGATATAACTAATGCTTTGGGTGAAAGCAAGATGACTTTGCGAGAAAAATTTGCAATGCTTGGATATTCTGTTGATAAAAAAGATTTAGATAAGCAAGAAGATAAGAAGAAAGAAAAGAAAGAAGAATCAACCCACAAAATAGAACACAAGGTAAAGGATGAGGAAGAGACTAACGAATCCCAAAAAGAAAAAATTTCCAGTTCTAAGGAGCACCAAAAAACCGCAGATTCTGAGGAAGGATTATCAAAAGCCTCTAATTCTGATGTGACTTCGGATTTGGCTAAACCTGTTGTTAAAGTACTCAAACCTAAAGCAGAAGTTGAAAAACAAGATAACGATGATGAATCAAAAACAGAAAAAGAAAAGATTCCTGAAATAGAAGATGAAGAAAAAGAGCAAAAGGACGACTTGGATAAAGAATCAAAAAATAAAGAAGAGAAAGTTGAAGAGATCTCTGATTTGAAAAGTGAGCAAAAGGTTATAGATAAATCTAAATCAAAAAATAAATCAAAGCCTGAGAGTGTTGAAGAAGAAGAGGCTGCAAAATTTGAGCCCAAAAAGGAGAAGACCGACAAGAATGCAACCAACGAGGAAAAAACTTCTGGTATCAATCCATTTTCTTCCTCAGAATACACCTATGAAAAATATGTTGCGAATACCTTAAAACACGGTGATGATGTAGTTGAAGACAAAGATTCAAAAGAAATCGATGATAAATCAGAAATACAGAACGATAAGAAAAACGAAAAATCTAAAGAAAAGAAAGGTCTGTTCTCATTCTTCTTTAATCGAAAAGACAAGTCTAAAAAAGATAATAAATCTGAAAAAGATGTATCAATGCAGGGGAATAATATAGGAGTTCCTGGCAAAAAAGAAGATGCAAAAAAGTCAATATCTCAGAAAAATAAAAGTATTGATAGTGAAAAAAATAGTGATGTAGCTAAACCTAAAATTGGCAAGGTATATTCTAAGGATGAGTTTTTAAAGAAATTCTCAGACTCCGGAGATATCAAAGAAGAAAAAAATGAACGGGAAGAGTCAAATAAGATAAAAATTACCTTAACCTCTAAAAAATAGGTAACGATAGTATGTTATTTCCCGAATATCGATTTTCATTAGTACGAAGTTTATAGTGAGACAAACTACTTTGCTGAGCTGAAATTATGCCGGGGAGCTGTATGTCAAATAAATTTGATATCGGATTATGACTTAATGCTGGAAGGGGGATTTGAACCCCCACCTCTGTTACGAGACTAGGCCCTGAACCTAGCGTGTATGCCAATTCCACCATTCCAGCGTTTTTAATTATCTATACTTCAGTAAAGTTTGTCTATTAGTCGTGCTAGATATCGATTTATACAATTTATAAATGATTGACTTCAGCTGATTAATCTGTAATCCGTGACATTTAATCTATTCGATATACCATTCGTAGACGTTTTTGTATCGACCCTGTGGCAAGGTTGCGTCACTTAAGTCTATTCCCTTTACTGATTCATGATACGAAAACATATAATCTGGATGATAAAGGTAAATAGCTGGCATATCCTGCATGATGTATTTTTGGAACAAATCATAATCTCCCTTTCTAACTTCCTCCTTTGTCTCTTTTCTTGCTCTTTCCAGTATTATGTCAACTCTATTGTACTCATATCCAGAAAGATTTAAACCTGGGTATTCAGAGAATTGTGAATCCCATTGTAAATATTTGTCTGGATCTGGTCCAATTTCTATTTCAAATAACAGCAGATCAAAGTCTCTAAGAGGAATTATCTGACCTGCTATCTTCTCGTAGTCCTGTTTTTCTATTATCAAATTAATTCCAACTTCAGCCCATTGGTTCTTTAATATTTCTGAGATTTTATCGTTCAGATCGGTGTCCAGCATTGTTAAGGTTACTTTCAATTCTTGTTCATCTTTGTATCGATATTCACTTGTAGGATTACCGTTTTCGTCTTTTTTATAATCCCAACCAGCATCAGTGAGCAGTTTGTCTGCCTCCTCTGTGTTGTATAGATATCTGTCACACTCAGTATTAAATGCCCAGGATATTTGCGGAATAGGTCCGAGAGCTTCCTTCCCAAACTCAGTTAATTCATCTACCAATTTCTGTCTATCTGTTGCTCTCGATAATGCCTCTCTTACACGTACGTCATTTAATATGCTTGTTGTGTTTCTTAGATTTACATAGATAAGTCTTTCACGAAGAAACATTGTAAATCCATCTGTTGTAAAAATATCGTATTTGTCTAGTTCTTGCTTTGTGTCAAAATTTGATGATGAAATCGTGTGAATTTTGTACAATTTCATATCTGTCAACGCATCTTCTTCTGAAGGGTAAAAAATATACTTTATAAATTTTATTTTAGGATTACCCTGAAAGTAATCTTCATTTCGTTCAAATAATATATATTGCGGGGTATTTTCTATTATCCTAAAAGGCCCTGTCCCAATGGGATAACGATTGAAATATTGTTCTGGATCTTTGAGATCAGATTTAGGTATTCCTTGAAAACTATGTTCTGGCATTATTCCTATAGATAGTGATTCCATAAACGTTACATTTGGTTCTGGCAATGTGAATATTATTGTAAAGTCGTCAATCTTCGACATTTCAACGTTTTCAAAAACCTGAGCGTAGCTATCATCGTCTTTTAGTTTTTTGACTGTTTCAAAAGTAAATAAAACATCATCAGCTGTAAATCTTTCACCGTCGTGCCAATGAACATCGGATCTTAGGAAAAATGTATAGGTTTTGCCATCTGCAGAAATAGCCCATGTTTTTGCAAGCTCTGGTTGTGGTAATCCCTCTTTGTTGAAATAGATTAATTTATCAAAAACAAGAGATTGAATGTCGCGTTCCTGCTGGTTATGTGTCACAAATAACGGATTTATCATTGAAATATTACCAACAACTCCTTCATAAAGTGTCTGGTCTTTTGGTTGGTTGAAGAATGTATCATTGCTGGAAGAAGCGTAGCTGTAAGTTTTAATTCCAAGAAAGAGAAGCCCTGTATATAAAATAAGGTAACTTAGTGGTCTAATCTTGTAGATCGCTATAGCTAGAATATCAGGGTAAAACCAGAAAAAGTTGCGAATTCTTTCGTATATTGAGATATTTTTGGGTTTAGGACTTTCCCAGTAAACCCTGTTTTTCTGTTCTTTTTCAATATCATACTGTGATTTGGTCGCGTTAAATTCTTGAGTCGTTAGATTCTCATTATTTTCCGCATTTGCTAGATTGTTAAAGTTTTGAATCTTTCTTGGACGCTCGCTCATGAAAGACTTGTATTAACAAGTGATAGGATCACTAATAATATTGCTAAGACAACTGTAGTTATGTAAAGGCTTTTTTCTAAACCTCTTCTCGTTCTAAATACTTCGCCACCTCCACCTAAAAAAGTACCGAGCCCTTCGCCTCTATTTTGAAGAAGAATTGATACGACTACCGCTATTGCTACAACTATCTGGGCGATTTTAAGAACTAGTTTAGTGTCCATTGATACATTTTTTTCAAAAAAATTATTCTTTACCTAGCCAGAAAAAGAGAGAGCTAAATAATCCTGATATTATACCAGCAACCAGCATTGTCAGGATAGGTGATAAGGTAAATGGATTAATTGAGAAAATTCCTGTCGAAAAAGGATTCACCAATGTGCTTCCAAATTTGATACCAGGAAGGAAGATATCCATAAGGTAAAAAGCCCCAAAACTTAAAAGTGAACCTATAAGAAAATATGATAAAAAGTTAGTAGGTAGAGTCAGAAACTTGATTGTATGCTTGACAAGGAGATTAGCAAGGCAGAACACAAGATAAATCAGCAGCCAATGAACAATATTATTTGATGTCTGTACCCCATCTAGGATGTTGAAGGTTATAAAGACAATCATTGCGCCAAGGATAAAATTGTATAAAAAACTTTTTATTGTAGACATATTCATGGCTTTTTTTGGGTTAATCCTTAATTTAAATTTGTAGCCTTTTGGTCATTTTGAATGTGTACTTATTCACACAAAAATTGGCATACTTTCTAATTATAACGAGCCATTCAGTGATGTAAATACCTTGTGAAATTTGATCATCTTCCCGAACTAGAGTATACTAAATTAATGCCCATTTGGAAAGGCTTTTGTAGCTAAATTTTCAGAAAAATTTAATGGATGATTTTGATAGGCTTACCTTTCCTAAACCAAAGACAAAAATAGTTGCAACGATTGGCCCATCAACCTGGGAAGATCAAACCTTAAAGAAAATGATTTCATATGGAATGACTGTTGCAAGGATTAATGCTTCGTTTGCTGATCACGCTGAACTCGAACGGGTCTCTACGCAATTAAGAAAACTTTCCGATGGTATTGGTATAATGCTTGATACTCAAGGACATAAAATTCGTATTAACAAGTTCGAAGGTACCAAAACACTGGAGGTTGGGCAAATTGTAAAAATCGGTAACAAAGAAGGTGATTTTGATATCTGGGTAGATTATAAAAATTTTCTTTCTGATATCCAACCAAGTCAAACAATTCTGCTTGATGATGGTACGAAAAAACTTACAATAAAAAGTATTGAGAATGATTGCGCAATGTGTGAAGTTGTAATTGGTGGTGAGCTTTTACCTTTAAAAACAGTAAATTTACCTGATTCTCATCTCAGTTTCCCCCCTCTTTCAGAGAAAGATAAACTCGATATTGAGTATGCAATAGAAAATAACTTTGAGTATATTGCTGCATCATTTATTAGAAATACTTCAGATGTTGATTCTATTAAAAAACTTATTGGTGACTCTCCGGTAAAGATTATTGCTAAGATTGAAAACTCTGAAGGTGTAGAAAATTTTGACTCAATCCTTAGGTCGGTTGATGGAATAATGATAGCGAGAGGTGATCTAGGTGTAGAGCTAGAAGCCCAAAAAGTACCGGCACTTCAGAAAAAAATGATTAAGAAATGTAGGTCTGAAGGCAAGGTTGTAATAGTTGCAACCCAAATGATGGAATCAATGCGTGAGAATTCGCGACCTACACGTGCAGAAGTCAGTGACGTTGCAAATGCCGTGTTTGATGGATGTGATGCAGTTATGCTCTCAGCAGAAACCTCTACTGGGAAATATCCTTCAGAAGCAGTTGAGTGGATGGCTAAAATTTGTATTGAAGCGGAAAACTCTAATATGCCAGAACTTATCCTTGAAAAAACTGCTGCCTCTATTGAAACAGATTCTGTGTGCCGTTGTGCTTTGGAGTTATCATATGAACTGCCTATCAGTAAAATTGTTATTGGATCCAAATCTGGACTTTCAGTAATGTCTGTTGCTCGTCACAGGCCTAATGTACCTATAATTGCTTTTGTGAATTCGAAAATGCTTTCTGGACAACTGAATCTTGTTAGAGGGGTGATTCCAGTTTTTATTGAGACAGAGTTTCCTGCAGACAGGGATTGGCTTGTCAGAGTCCTTTCTGAATATGGGGTAAAAAAGAACCTATTAAATCCTGCTGACCTTGTTGTTCTTTTATGTGGATCTGGTGTTGCCGGTAAATATCAGAATTCAATTCTTGAGGTTGCCAGAGTTTTTGATGTTTGTAATTTGTGATAGAATCTGAGCAGATAAAAAATATCTTGTTATAGTCATAGAGTTGATTTGAATAAATTCTATGGTGACGTAGCCAAGTGGTAAGGCAACGGTCTGCAAAACCGTTATTCGTGGGTTCAAGTCCCACCGTCACCTCATTTTTTGGGTTCAGAGTTTCCATATTAAATTACTTCTCGTGTAGGCTATTCGCGTGCTTAGGCATGAAAAGCTTTGTAGAATATATTTTATCAGAACTAACAGTGATTGCTTGATTTGGACTGTGACATTAAGTTCAAGTCCTATATATGTTCCACTTTTTAAGTTGCGAGAAGTGTTTTTTTGAGTTAATATTTCATAAACCTTCCATATCCAATGCTTTGCCGGGATGGTGGAATTGGCAGACACGCAGGACTTAAAATCCTGTGCCCTTTAAAGGCGTGCGGGTTCAATTCCCGCTCCCGGCATATATCCTTTACATCACATCCACAGTAACAGATAAAATTCTGTAAAATTCACATTAAACTTGTTTGAGATGATAGTTGAATGGTACTTAATCTGCCTCTACAAATTTGTCTGGATCTGTGTTTCCGCATGACGGGCAAACTTTCATGATTGTCATACCTTCATGGACGTATCCACAATTAGTGCATTTTGTCCTTCTCCAGTCTGCCTGATAATCCTTTGAGTCATCCTTTGATTCCTGATTATTTGCATTCTGGACAGTATTCGATGAAGTATTTGGTACTTGATTATTAGGTGCTGTTGGAGTTGGCATGGGTGTTTGATTATTTCCGCCAACGTTTGTGATTGGTGCAACTGAAGCGTTATTTATATTTTTGTCCATTATTAATAGTTAAAATTTTAATTGTTCTGGAGTAAACCTTTCTGTAAGCTTGTCATTATTTGCTATTTCTTCCATAATCTTTTTTATGGATCGACCTACATCCAGACTTGTAGTATCCAAAACAATATCGTTAAATAATTCAGGTTTGGAAAGATCTGCGTGATAAAGATTTTGTGCTCTACTTATATCACTCTCTTGCCTCTTTAGTAATTCCTTTTCCTCTTTTATGTAGATTTCGTTTGTTTTAGAGATTTTTTCTTCAGGCTTAATAAATCCCTCTCTTAGCATAATTCTCTTAACTCTAACTTCAAGTGAAGCTGTAATCCAAATTTTTACTGTGCAAGGAATGCCAACTAGTGTTGCAATAGCTGCAAAGAATTTACCTTCTATCAACATATTGGGGTAGTAACTCATTCTTACTAAAAATTGATCGATGTTTTTATCTATCTCGGGATGCTGTGTTACCTGATTATCAAGATATGCCTCAAGCTCTTTCTTCTGAGTTTTACTTCGCATTATTTCTCCAGCATCAACTCGATGCAGACCCCATTTTTTTGCAAGATACTTCGAAATTGTCGAAGAACCACTGCCTCCAGGGCCGCCTACTACTACAAGAAGTTTTAAATCTGAAGGTCTTTGATAATAATATTCTGCCACTTTGAAAATAATTTCATGTATGTTAATTTATTAATACTACATAAACTTCTACTACGTATCAAGTGCCATTCTGGAAATCTAGTGAAAAAGTTAGTAAAAAAAATTCTAAGAAAAGACAGCCGGATTATATATTGCTGACAATTGTTGGCATATTTCTTACTTTTGGATTGATCATGCTTTTTGAAGCAAGTATCTACAGGGCCGAGGAATATTTTCATGACAAGTTTTATTTTGTTAAGCAGCAATTTTTATGGATTGTCCTTGGTGTTGGTGCTGGTTGTATCTTTTATCTTTGGGATTATCGTAAACTTAGTAAACTGGTGATTCCAGCAATGATTGCAAACGTCGTTCTTCTAATTGCTGTTCTTATTTTTGGAACAGAAATAAATGGATCAAAACGATGGTTTTATGTTGGTCCAATTCCTGTCCAACCTGCAGAGTTTATTAAGCCAATATTTATTCTTTATTTGTGTTCTTGGCTTTCGAAAGAGAAAAAAACATATAAAACGTTCAAGGAGGCTATCAGGTATCATTTTATATATGAGCTTGGATCTTTCCTTGCATTACTAGGTTTTATAGGTGGGCTTGTTATTCTTGAGCCAGATCTTGGAACAACAATTGTTATAGGTGTTACCGCGTTTATTATTTATTTTACTTCAGGAAAAGATTACATCCATTCTCTTGGTTCAATTTTGATCGTAATAGTAGGTGGGATTCTAGGTCTTGCCGCAGCTTTGCTTGCTCCGTATCGTCTTGATCGAATCAGAACTTTTGTTCAGCTTTTGCAAACAGGAAAAGTTACTGATCCTACGGGTTCCGGGTATCAAATGCAGCAGATTTTGATAGGAATTGGATCTGGAGGCTTTTGGGGTAAAGGGTTTGGGCAATCTGGTCAGCGATGGGGTTATTTAGTCGAGATAACAGCGTTTACTGATTCAATATTTGCGATTATTCTTGAAGAGCTGGGGATGATCGGCGGTGTTGTATTAATTATGCTATTTCTTATTTTTCTTGCTCGTGCATATAGAATTGCCATGAATGCTCCAGATCGACTTGGGCAGCTTCTTGCTGGTGGAATTGGATTTTGGCTTGTATTTCAGGCTTTTATGCATATGGGTGCGAATGTAGCATTAATCCCTTTGACTGGTGTACCTTTGCCGTTTTTTACATATGGAGGTTCATCAACTTTGGTTACTCTTGCAGCTATTGGAATCTTACTAAATATTAGTAAATACTCGGCAGAAAACTAGACTCGGTCTGGGTTTTAGGCTTTAATCTAGCATTATTCATGTATTTTTTTTGCTTTTATGATATAGTGGTTAAAGAAAGTAGAACTATTGCTTTAAAGGCAACTCAGATTTAGACTCGGTCTCGAAATATGAAAAAAAATAACAAAATTGTTTTTACTGGAGGTGGATCAGGAGGTCACACCCTTGCCGCAATGCTTGTGCTTGAAGAACTTTTGAGAAGAAATCCTGGGATTAAGGAGCGTATTATCTATGTTGGAGGAGATCTTGCTATGGAGGGTGAGGTTGCTCAAAGAAGTTTCGAAGAAAAGGAGGCTGAACGTCGAAATATCTCGTTTTTCAGAATCAGAGCAGGAAAACTTCAGCGTAATTTCAGTCTACAGACAATTAAACTTCTTTTCGGGGTAATTGGTGGCATTATTGATTCATGGAGATTTTTCAATGAGAATGAAGTTGATTTGTTGTTTTCTACTGGTGGTTATGTTACGGTTCCCGTTTGTTTTGTTGCCTGGCTCAAAAAAATTCCAATAATAATTCACGAACAAACAACCAATGTTGGTTTGGCAAATAAGCTTTGTGCAATGTTCTCAAAAATTGTATTAATTGGACATAAAGAATCGGCTAGGCACTTCAGACGAAAAAAAACTGTATTTGTTGGAAATCCAATTAGGTGTAGTTTTAAAAGCCTAAAATGTTGTCCCAATGAACACAAATCCAGAGTAAAGCTTTTTAAGGAAAGATCCTCTAGATATCCAATTATTATTGTATATGGTGGTGGTCTTGGATCTCATCTGATAAATGAAACTGTCCGGCAGGCATTGAAATTCCTTATTAGTAATTATCAACTAATAATAATTACAGGTGATAATAAAGTCTTTAAAGATTATGATCGGTTTGTCCGGGCAATAAAGTTGTTATCTTCTGATCACCAAAGTAGAGTTTATGTAACTCAATATGCTCAGGATGAGCTCGGATGCTATGTTCAAATTGCCTCTGTTCTTGTTGGCAGGGGAGGTGCAGCTACGGTAAATGAGGCCGCAATTACTCGAACACCATCGATAATTATTCCTGTGCCGTGGGTTACACAAAATGAGCAATATTCTAATGCAAAGAAGCTCGAAGATTTGGGGCTATGTAAAATATTGCCCGAGGGTTTACTGAGTCCTGAGATGCTTGCTATTGAAATCGATAAAATGATAGATAAAATTAAATCGAATCAGCTTAAAGTCAAGGATAAAGAGATTGATAGAATTTATATTAAAGACTCGGATATTAGAATCGCAAATATCTTGGAAAAATATTTGTAGATATGATAATATATTAGCAGTCGTAATACGCGACTGCTAATATTTAATAGTACCTATATGATCTGTCAAGAATGTGGTAAAAATCAAGCAACGACTTCAATTACCCGTATATCAGGAGGTAAGAAGTACTCAAAGCAAATATGCTCTGATTGTGCTCGAAGATACACTGAATATCGACGATCAGGCTCAGTTTTTGATGATTATTTCTCTGATGGCTATGACTCTGATACTGTTGGCTCAAGATTTGATGATCAACCAGATTCCTATCAGGAACGTACAGATATAACACAATATTTTTCTGAACGTGCTAAAAAAGCGATTCAATATTCAGCTGCAATCGCGATTGAAAATAAAGACAAGAATATTGATACTCATCATATGCTTCTTGGGATAATGAAGGACGATGAAGTTGTAGATAAGATAATCAAAAAGCTCGACCTTGATAAACAGGGAATTGCCGAATACATTGAAAGCCAGATGACTGAGGGAGACGCAGAGGTAGAAACACCTGGTCTTACACCAAGGGCCAAACAGGTTTTGCAAATATCTTTCCAAGAAGCAATGGATCTTGGTCACAGGTATATTGGACCTGAGCATATACTTCTCGGTTTGATTAAAGAGGGTGAGGGTCTTGCTGCATTAACTTTTCAGAAATACGGAATTTCATATACCAAGGCAAGACAGGTGGTTGTGAATCTTATTGGGGAAGGTGATGAATCCGGTAAAAAAGTTAAGGAAAAATCTGATACTCCGACCTTGGATAAATTTAGTAGAAATCTTACAACCCTTGCAGAAGAAGGTAAGATAGATCCTGTTATTGGAAGAACGGATGAGATTACTCGTGTTGTTCAGATTCTTTCACGTCGAAAGAAAAATAATCCTGTTTTGATTGGTGAACCTGGAGTTGGTAAGACTGCTATTGCAGAAGGTCTTGCACATAGGATTACGACAGGGAATGTTCCTGAAGTGTTGAAAGGGAAAACCGTAAGGGAGCTTGATATTGCAGGTCTACTTGCAGGATCAAAATTCAGAGGAGAATTTGAAGAAAGAGCGAAAAATGTATTAAATGAATTAGAAAAATCAGGGAGAGATGTTGTTTTATTTATTGATGAATTGCATACAATTGTCGGTTCAGGTTCTCAAGAAGGTCAGATGGACCTTTCAAATATGTTGAAGCCAGCACTTGCTCGAGGAGATTTACAGGTAATTGGCGCTACGACATTAAGCGAGTATAAAAAATATATAGAGAAGGATGCGGCATTAGAACGAAGATTTCAACCGGTTTTGGTAAACGAACCTAGTATTGATCAATCTATTGAGATATTGAGGGGATTACGAGATCGGTACGAAGGCCATCATAAGGTAAAGATAAACGATGAATCAATTGTTGCTTCGGTTAATCTTGCTTCTCGTTATATCAAGGATCGCTTTTTGCCGGATAAGGCAATTGATGTTATGGATGAGGCTTGTAGCAAGGTTAAACTTGAAAAAACAACGGAGCCAGAGGATCTTCGACAAGCAAAGGAAACTCTTAAGGAAATGGAAAAGGAACGTGAGTCCTTAAGTAGGGCTCAGAAGCATAAAGAAAGTGCTGAGGTTAAGCAAAAAATCGAAAAATTTAAAAAAGAATCGGTTGATCCTCTTGAATCTGAATGGATTAAACATAAGGGTACTGGTAGTCCTGAGGTGACTATTGATGATATTGCAGATGTTGTTTCTCGAATCACAGGGGTACCTGTCACTGAGCTTAAAGAAGAGGAAAAAGATAGACTTATGAGATTAGAGCAGGCGTTGCATAAAAGAATTGTCGGTCAAAATGAAGCAGTAGATGCTGTCTCTGAGGCTGTTCGAAGGGCTAGAGTAGGACTAAAAGATCCGAACAGACCAATCGCTTCATTTATCTTTCTGGGACCAACTGGCGTTGGGAAAACAGAACTTGCTAAAGCTTTATCAGAACAAATATTTGGTGATGAGTCAGCTATGATTCGACTTGATATGAGTGAATATATGGAGAGACATGCGGTAGCGAAGTTAATTGGTTCCCCTCCTGGTTATGTCGGCTATGAAGAAGGGGGGCAACTCACGGAGAAGATACGAAGACAGCCGTACTGTGTGATTCTTCTTGATGAAATTGAAAAAGCTCATCCTGATGTTTTCAATATTCTTTTACAAATACTTGAGGATGGTAGACTTACTGACGCTAAAGGTAGAACTGTTGATTTCAGAAACACAATTGTAATTGCAACAAGTAACATTGGAGCTGATTTGATTTTGACATATATAAAGCAAAAAGTTAAAAAAATTGGTGAATGGGATGAAATTAAAGTTAAGCTTATGGATCAATTAAAATCTCATTTTAGACCTGAATTTATAAATAGACTTGATGACATAATCATCTTTCATGCCTTGGACAAAAAACAGCTTGAATCAATATCCAAGTTATTATTAGATAGTGTTGCTAATTTGGTAAAAGCTCAAGGTATGAATGTTACTTTTGACGAAAATGTTATTACACACATTGCTGATATTGGGTATGACCCTGAGTTTGGTGCAAGACCTATGAGAAGAGCAATTCAGAAAGAAATAGAAAATCCTTTAAGCAAGGAGTTATTAACTGATAACTTTAAAGAAGGTGACGATATAAAAATCTTTGTCAAAGACGACAAAATCCAATTTTCCAAAGCATAATCTTTTGTAAAAACGAGTCTTTGCTTAAGGTTTACTGACATCAAACTTAAGGTTAGTCGAGAATATTTACTACTTGTATGACAAGACTTAGCGGCTTGTCGTAATCTTCGACATCTATTTTCAATAGTGATATATTAAAAATAGATTTAATTTTTCATTATAAATTTAGAAATGCGTAAACAGAGGTTTAAATTTATATTGCCTGTTTTCATTATGGTTTCCTTGCTTGTCGGAGCATTAACCGTTAAGTCAGCAATGGCAATGGATTACAGAGAGGGAAATACGAATATTGAGTACGGTGAGATTATTACTAGCGATTTGTACCTAAGTGGTGAGAAAATTGATATTGCCGGTGCAGTAAATGGAGACTTATTTGCAGGTGGCGATACTGTTGATGTATCTGGAAATATATATGAAGATGCATACCTCAGCGGAGGTGTTATTGATGTTAGTGGAGAGATTGGAAAAAGTCTTTATATTTCTGGTGGACAAATCAATATTTCGGGAAACGTTGCAAGGAATGTAATTGTTGCTGGTGGTATTGTCACTATTACTGAAGATGCATCTGTTTGGGAAGATGTTATTGTGGCTGGCGGACAGGTAACTATTAAAGGTAATGTTTTTGATGACGTAAGAGTGGCTGGAGGTGAAGTTGAGGTAACTGGTGAGGTTGCGGGTGATGTTCTTGCAGCTGGAGGTCAAGTAGATGTAGATGAGGATAAAGTTAGCGGTGAAGTAAAAATCGATGAAGGGAATAATTATGGAGTAAACTACTCAAGTACATTCTCAAACATTGATTATGAAAGGCTTAATGTAGTAGGTAGAGAGGCAACTATTGCAGCATTTTTTGTCAACTTATTTTCAAAACTCTTATGGTTTATTGGAATGTATATTGTGGGTGTTTTGCTTATTAAGCTAGCTCCAGTAAAGACGGATACCATAGTAAAGAAAATTTCTGGAAGTTGGAGAGACTTTGGCTTTAGTTTCTTGATTGGATTTGTAGCTGTTTTTGTATTGCCTTTGTTGATTTTGGTTTTAACCGTATTAATAGTTGGTATTCCAGTAGCATTATTTATTCTTTGTGTTTATCTGTTTGTTCTGATGTTTGGAGGATTGTGGGCTGATATGGCAGTCGGAAGTGCTTTTTCTAAGTTAGTTGGTATCAAGAACAACAACTATTATCTATCGCTTCTTTTCGGTAGGGTTTTGAGATTTATTATTAAGTATATTCCTTGTGTAAATTCTCTTTATGGAGGTTTGCTCTTTATGGTAACTGTAGGTGCTGTTATTAGAGCAAAGAGGGATATGTTTACACCATTGGTTTCTGATAATAAGTCATCTGGAAAAACTATTTCTGCGAAAGCTGTTAATAGCTCTAAAAAGAAGAAGACTTCCGTGAAGAAAAAGAAATAAGAAGATATTACTCTAAATGCTTCTTTTATTTGATTGAAAAAACCCGTCTATGGTGACGGGGTTTTTTGTGACGAAACATTTAGATTACAATACCTATAAATACTTTGATTGTTAGTGTTTGTATTGCTTTTTAGTGTAATTCTCGATTATAACCAAGTTCTACACTTTTTACATTGGGATCGAGGTAAAAGATCTTAAATAGTGTTAGTATTCGATCATCTGAACCGTTTGACGGTGGTATTGTGCCTGGATTATATCCGGTCCATCCTGCAGGTGGAATTACGCCGTATGCACTTGTATCCCAGTCCTCAACGTACAAAAGTGTATATCTCTCGTTAATTTCGTAACCTGTGATGCCTGAGTATTCAGGTATTAATGCTTCTATCTGTTCTATTGTGCCTGTAGATTGAATGTTGAAAACAACATATAGCTTGTCTGGATCGTGATCAGATTGAACTGCAGCTCTAGCCTTTGCTGCAGCATTTCTTATATTATCGTTCTGTGAGTAGTATTTTACTGCCTGTGCTGATGCAGCAAGAGAAGGAAGTAAACTTTCAAGAACATTACCAGGACACGCAGTGGCTGCAGCACCACTTTTAGTCCAAACACCATCGTATCGCCAGGCATCCCTATGTCCAAACACAGTGTAAGAAGTGTCTAGCCATTTATCAAGCGAACCATCAGTATATTTAAGATTTATTTCATAAAATGCAGCTTTCTCCGCCATCAGGTTTACTAACGCGTTTTGAGCGGCAGCTGTTGGGGCAACGTAGCTGAATGTACCAAGAAGCGATATCCCAATGCTCATGGTATTAGCCTCTGTGAATGCATGGTATCCATATGCTCCTTCTCCACCGATCTTACCTTCATATATATTTCCCCATTGATCAATCAGATAGTTATACCCAATATCTCCCCATCCCAGAGTGTAACAGTGATACAAGTAAATACTTCTTACTGTTGCTCCAGGGTTTGATGGATTATTAACACCTGCTGTGTGATGTACAACAATTCTTGATATCTGATGATAGTACGGCACATAATCAAGTCTTGCCACATCGTCGATATCTGAGCTGCTGTTTGGATCCCATGCGTAAGTATTTGCACCCCATTCACTTCGACTGATTATGTTTAAATTTGAGTATTTCGCCCCTGAGTCTCGGTTATAGAAACCTTGAGTCTGAAGGGATAGATCTGGAGTCTCGTATTGCTCAACAGGGTTTATAAAATTAATTGCGACTTTATTTACTGATTTATCAGCTCGGATTCTAATTTCTGTAACTTCTTCGGATAATTCAATTAATGTTGAGACATATAGCTCTGGTGATTGTACAACTTCGTCAGCTAGAGGGACTTGTTTGAAATCGTCCTGATTTATTGAATATTCCAAGTCAGCGCTGTCCCATTTAATTGCAAATGCACTAAACTCAATATTTGATGTATCTATGGTATATGTATTATTTGCAGATAATAAGTAAAGGTCAAATGAATCTATTAAACCTGCATTAAATCCAATGGTATTTATATTATTATCGGATAGTAGATTAAAAGTTGGGGAAGGTGTGATTATTGCTTGGGAATAATCGGTTTGGTCAGAAGAGGTGTCATTAGAACTAGTTATTTCTGATGGTGGAGATGTATCTCTTGCATTTATCGCTAGTAAATTACTTTGTGAATCAAATTTGTTTTTATTTTCAAGGATTTCTGAAATCTGACTTACTCTTTGTGTCGATTTAACAAAACTCTGGGTTACAGTATTATTTTGAATAAAATAGTTTGTTGTTAAAAATAAAGCCAAAATTCCAATAAATACGGCTAGTGTTTTTGTCGTTTTATTTCTTGTGTCGAGTTTTGTTACCATTAGTCTATTATATCAGAATATATGAGAAAGTTTGAATATTAAAAAATAGTAATTTATATTCTGGATATTTTAATAATATCTTAAAACTGTCGAAATAATAGCATCTAAAATTGCTATTCCAGTGATAAGTAGGATCAGTATTGGAAGTAGATGTTTGTATTTGTAAAATAACTTTTTGTAATCTATGCCTATAAACCCTATGATTAAAGTTGGAAATATCCCAATAAAATATCTACCTTGAATCCCGGTAACATAAGGAGTCCCAACAGGTGTACTGAAAATGTACATCGATGTAAATATAAAAACGGTTATTAGCGAACACGAGGTTATTAATAATATTCTTAGAAATCTATTTATCCTTACTTTGGGGCTTAAGTCAATAATTACCAGTCCTATTAGTATGATTATCAATATCATACTTGGTGTACTAATTTTGTAATCTAACCATCCGAGAACACCGATAAAAGTCCGAATATTAGTTGGTAATGTAATATATAAAGATTTAAAAAATATTATCAGATAGGAAAATGGATTGTGTATTATAAAATCAATTTGATCTTGGGGTGAAAATGTATTGCTTAATGGAGCAGATTTTATTATCCCAAGAACTCCAATTATTGGAGCAACTGAAATAATCCATATTGTTATTATCTTAATTAGAGCTCGCCAAAAACTACGCGAGTATGGTTTATTGACAAAAATGAGTAATAACAAAAGAAGGGGTTGGTATCCAAGTTTGATAGTAGAAATTATAAAGGCCACCAATCCAAGAATAATCCACTGTTTTGCGTTAAGAAGTTTCTTTTCCGCGTAAAATTTCAATATTAATGAATTCCATAGTAGTAAAAATGGTATGAAAATTGCGTCATAGTTGAATGATGCAAATAAGAATAATGATATTGGCAAAAGACCAAGTATAAAAACCAGCTTTTTTCCAAATGGAATGATTCTTATTGATAAACTAACGATTGTAATTGCGGCCAAAAGATTAAATATTCTTCCGAGGTAAAACGAAGATAATTCATTTAAACCAAGTAGATTACCAACTCCTACTCCCAGGGCTGACACAGTGTGTCCAAATGGTAAGGTGTTACAGACAATTGGGTCTATTGCTTTTTTATTGTGATCCCCAGAATCTTTATAATTATTAATTAAATTTCGGTTAAACTTGGAATTTGCTTGAAAAGCAATTCCTGATACATTCATTGTATCTATAAGGTCTATTTTTTCTTCCTCTATTTTAAACGTGTCATTTTGGCACAATAAAGTTCCTTCCGTAAGGCCAGCTGAACGGAGGTAATGCGCATTTTCGTCAGGAACTTGGAATGGTGGAACTGCAAATACGAAAAAGAGTCCTATTGATAAGGCTAATATAAAGTAGATGAAATGTATCTTTTCTTCAAAGAACTTTAAAAGTCCTTTAGTTCCTTGATTAACTTTAGCTAATAAAGTCTTAGTCAACTCCGAAAATATTGCCAATTTAGTTTATGTATTGACCGTGTAATAAAGCTTTAATATTATACATACTAATATACTTTATTTCATTAATAATTGAAAAAAATTTAATGAAATTATTAAAAACATATATAGCGCTTCCTGCGTATAATGAATCAAAAGTTATTGGTGATGTGATTTCAACTTTGAAGAACAATAATTTTGAGAATGTGGTTGTTGTTGATGATGGAAGTAGTGATAATACAGGACAAATTGCTAGCAAATATGGAGCAACGGTTTTTACCCATGTGATAAACCGTGGGAAAGGTGCTGCGACAAAAACCGCCATAGAGGCTTGCTTAAGACTTGGGGCTGATTATGTTATTACAATGGATTCTGATGGCCAGCATGTGGTTGACGATATAAAGAAAATGGATACACAATTAAGAAAATCCAAGTTTGATGTCATTCTTGGAAGCAGATTTATTGATACAAATAATATTCCAAAGATCAAAGTCGTGTATAACATGATTGCAAATCTAGTTACATATTTACTTTTTGGAATTTGGGTTTCAGATAGTCAATCAGGGTTACGAGGATATACAGCTCAAGCTGCTGATAAAATAAGTGATGTTGGTGATCAGTATGAATATGAAACCGAGATTATAAGGGAAATAGGGAGGAATAATTTAAAGTATAAAGAAATTCCAATTAAAGTTTTATATACGAAATATTCTCAAAATAAACTTAAAAGACAATCATTGCTTTCGGGAATCAACACTTTCTTCAGATTAATATTTAAAGCGATTAGCTGATAATTATGTATAAAATAGTAATACCTATTATATGTGCATTTCTTATTTTTCGATCTCTTGTAAGATTTATTAAAAGAGAGCGGGGTTACACATTACTAAAGTTGCTTTTGAGATTAGTTGTATGGGGTGGTCTTGGTGCCATCACGATATACCCGGAAATTACATTTGTATTTTCGAATGTTCTTGGGTTGCAGGATAATCTAAATGCCGTAATATTACTGGGTTTTATTGTTGTATTTGTTGTTTTATTCAAATTACTAAATGTGATTGAAGCTCAAGAACAAACGGTGACAAAGTTAATAAGAGAGATTGCTTTAAAAGATGCGAAGAAAAAATGAACGCTACTGAGGTTCTTTATTATTTGTTTTTAGCTGGTTGTATATTGATTCCAATAGGCTTACTGTTTTATCCCAGCTGAAAACTTTCTTCTTCTCAAGACAAAAGTTCCCTTTGGATGCTTGTAATATTTTTTCTCCTAGATCAATAGAATTTTTATTTTCAAAGAAAAGATGTTTTCCTGAAACAACCTCTGGTAAGGATCCCGCATTGCTTGCAATGATGGGTATTTCTATCGAACAGGTTTCTGCGGCACAAAATCCAAATCCTTCTGTGATTGATGGGACTATCACACAGAATGCTGATTTTACATATGATGCTAAATCCTTATCTTCTTTTACTGAATCTACTATGTGAACGATGTTCTCTAGCTTTTGTTTTTTTACCTGATTTATGAATTTTGTCCGCTCTTTTTCTGGTTTGTTACTTAGGATTAATCCAAATTTAATATTTTTGTCGATTTGATCCTTAATAATATTTATTGCATCAAGTAAAACAAATATACCTTTAGGTTTTCCTGGTCGTCCGTAGTAGAGAAATATTTTAGATTTATTGTCAAATCCAAGAAGAGATCCTAAATCTTTTGTTTTGATTGTAGGATTCCATATATTATCATCAATTCCTAAATAAGTTGTTTTAATCTTTTTCTTTGGGATTCCTAGATTTTCGATATCCTTGGCTGTCGAGTTTGAAATTGCAGTCCACACGTTGTATGGCTGAACGACACTAAATTTCTCTACAAGATAGAAGGCAGTAGCTTTTAAAATGTTAGGCTCAACTAAATACCATTTATTTCCTAAAATTTCGAAGGGACTGATTACGCACGGTTTGTTGTATTTTTGTGCGGCTTTTAATGCGGGATAGCTTACTGAATATGTTGCTGTGTGTACGATATCTGCCCATTCGACATGGGCACTAAAATCATTGGTTTTAGGAATTGGATGATCAAAATAATTGGCCCATGGATAATAAAATACTTTTACTCCAGGAAAGTATTCAGATGAGTATTCTTTCTTCTGATTTGTACAGGTTACAATTCTAACGCGATGTCCCAACACGCTGAGTTTTTGAGAAATAATAGAAAATACTCTTTCTGCTCCTCCGATATGTGGATAAAAATTATCCAGAATAAAACATATTTTCATGGAAGAATTATATTAAGAATCTTGACTATAGTAAATATTGTTATTTAAGGGTTCATAAATAGTGATATTTTAGTTAAAATAATGTAACTTATGATAATCTGAGGTCATCGGGTAGATAATGCCCACTTTTGGAGAATGAGGTTGAATGAAGTGTATCATAAAATAGAACAGGGAATTTGTAGAAA
>JAFGIK010000033.1 GCA_016929645.1 Candidatus Dojkabacteria bacterium | reverse complement strand
GATAATATGACCCAGATTGTTCGATTTTTGAATGCCTGTGGTAATCCCAACTTCTCATTTGCAGCCCTTGAAATGCGCCGTTTTCATTCTGAGTCTACTGAAATATTGGTTCCTCGAGTAGATGGAGATTTTCGAAAACCTCAACAGAAAGAAGCGGGAACAAGGTTTTCATGGAATAAAGAGTTAATTATAAAAGATGCAAAAGAGAAGCTTTCGCTTGAAGCCTTTTTATTGTTTGAAAATCTTTTTTCATTTTGTGAACAACATTCTCAGGCTGGGATGGGTTATGGCACTGGTAAGGAGAATGGTTCATTTACCTTCTATGGTGTTCGGGATTCAGTCAAAGGATCATTATTTTCTGTTTTCTCTCATGGTGATTTTGTAATAAATCTAGGTTATATGCAAAAGATTTACAGTGATAGTGAGATTGATGGTTTTAAGAAATCTTTATCTCAAATAACACCAATTAGAAATATTGAATCATCTGACAAATGGTTTTACATCATCAAGTTAGGCAAGAATATTTCCAAACTTGAGGATGTCGAGGCTTTCAAGAAGATAGTATTAGAATTTCTTCAAAACAATTAGTGCATTTATACTATTTTTTAGAGATAAAAATGCATCGACCAGTAAAATTCTTTATATCGTGGCATAGTTGCTCTTCATGGTGACACCGTGGTTTTTATCCAGGAAGGGTAGGGCACAGGTGGCAGTTGATTAACAAGAGTTGGAAAAAACACACCTATTTTCCCCGGGATAAATTTTAGCTTTCTTGGGATTGATGAGCTGCATGTGCCAGGATCGAAGAATGCAGGTAGTATTGCTAAGGGAAAATTAATGGACAAAGTGACTTTATTCGAACGAACTGATAGCCGCATCAGCATTAATATTTGGGCTTATCTGAAGGATGGGACACTGGTTATTGCCGGGCAAGACCTGGACATGGGAGGCAGCAGTGTCAGCTCTGCCTGGGGAGATTCAGAATATGAATACTTCTATTCTCTTCTTAACAAAATATTTGCCTTTATACTGAACTACACGCCTGGGTATTAGGTGCAAACAAGTCACAGGATATATATTTAATTACCCACTAATTTGAATATGATTTTTTATACCCAAAGATACAACTTGCTTTTATACTTGCAGAGTTTTTATAAAGAGAAACATTGCGGTTTGCTCTCAAACTTCACTGGATTATAAATCCCCAGTATCTGTAGCTATCTCAGTCCAACCTACCCAATTTCAGCGGGTTGGACTATCACTGTGATTGGTACATATTTTTGGGTCAGGTCAATCCTAAGTTTATTTTGCATAAATAATTTTACACAATCAATATTCGTGGATATGCATCATTATAAGTGAATAGCTCTTGATTTTTACTCCATGAAGTACCTATTACCAACAAAATGCCGACTAGTTTTGTTGTGCTAATTGAGTGGTGGAATTTTCCCGGATTCACTTATCGTTTTCACCGTTTACCTTAAAAAACAATCAACTAATCTTTTATGATAATATTGAAAAAATAAGATTATTGAAAGTGATACAAACTAATGAGTGAAATAAACGAGCATTTCGATGTATTTCTATCCTATGCGCGGGCAGATGATGAAAATTTTGTTAGGAAATTATATTTAGACCTAACTAAAGCTGGTATAAAAGTTTGGTGGGATCGAATATCGATGCCAGGCCGTGGATTGACATTTTTACAAGAAATCAGAGATGCAATCAGTAACTCGGATAGATTGGTCTTAACTCTTGGTCCTAAGGCTGTGATATCAGATTATGTGACAGCGGAATGGAAATTTGCGCTAAAAAACTGTATCATTCTTAATCCCATATTGAGAAAAGGAAATTATCATATTGTTCCAGAAGAATTAATAAATTATGATATTCCTGATTTTAGAGATGATTCTCAATATTCAGATATGCTAATTTATTTTGTAAGACAATTAAGAATAAAATATTTTCCATTAGGAAATCTACATAACAATTTTCCTTCTTTGCCCCCACACTATTTGCCACGTAATGATGAAATAGATCAACTTAAACTGAAATTATTAACTGATTCTAAAGAAGCTATTGTAGTCACATCAGTTAACCAGACAACTTCCTTACTAGGAATGGGCGGAGTAGGAAAATCTGTCTTAGCTTCTGCTTTTGCGAGAGATTGTGAAGTTCGTAGATATTTTCATGATGGTATTTCATGGCTTGTTTTTGGACAAACAGCCTCTGATTTACAGATTGTTTCAAACCTAAACCTGGCCTTAAATAATTTTGACCATGAACAAGAATACATAACTGACATTTCAAATGCTACAGAAAGACTTTCAGAGTGTTTAGCAAATAAAGCATGTCTTATGATTCTGGATGACATTTGGAAAATTGAGCATGCTGAGCCTTTTATAAATGCTATTGACGGCTCAAGATGTCGAGTTTTAATTACTACCAGAGATAGAACAATTGTCTCTGGTTTAGGTTCTCAACCTAATTATCTTGATGTACTCAGTAAGGATGAGTCTTTAACGTTACTTATGAAGTGGTCAGGATTAGCAAAAGAAAATTTTCCCGAGGAAGCATATGATATCGTCGATGAATGCGGGAATCTGCCATTGGCTATAGCAATGATCGGCGCTGCAATTCAAAAAAACCCCAATAGTTGGGAGAGAGTACTATTTAGACTTCGATATGCGGATCTTGATAAAATAGAACAACGATTCAAAAATTATCCATACCCGAATTTATTGAAAGCTATCCAAGTAAGTTTAGAAACACTTGATACCTTTTTATATGGTCGTTACATTGAACTTGGAATTTTTCCAGAGAAACATCCTATTCCTCAAACAGCTTTATTAACATTCTGGCAATCCCACAACCTTAACAAATATGATGTGCAAGAAATTGTTGATGCTTTTGTGGATCGATCTCTCGGATTTCTAAATGAACAAGGAAGTTTATTGATACATGACTTACAATACGATTTCATTAGCAGGCAAATTGACAATATTGAGGAGCTGCATAAACAATTAGTGAAAGCATATTGGGAGAAATGTTCTGATGGATGGGTTAGTGGACCTGATGATGGGTATTATTTTGAGAATCTAACATATCATTTGCTTAGGGCAGGGAAAATAAAAACCGTAGCAGTGTTATTAGTAAATTATCGGTGGTTAGAAAAGCAATTACAGACAGGGAATTTAGTTTCATTATTGCATGATTATCAAAAAATTCCCGATAATTATGTGCTTACAAAAATAGGATCTGCTCTTAGGTTATCAGCGCATATTCTAGGAAAAGATTGTGGGCAGTTAAGGAGCCAATTAATCGGAAGATTATTTGGGTCAAAAGAGAATGAGATACAAAACCTTCTAAAGGAAGCATCTTCAAATAATGGTTATCCCTGGTTTGAACCCATATATCGAAATTTAATCGCTCCTGATCAAGGACTATTTAGAGTTTTTGAGACTGATGCTAGATTTGTTAGAGATTTGAAAATTTCTAAAAAAGGGGACAGGTTATTTTCCTTAGTAGACGATAATACTATTAGAATCTGGGATGTTCAGTCTGGAAAATTAGAAAATGTAATTAAGTTAGACAAGAGAATACAAAATATTGAGTTGTATGAAGAAACTAATAGTATTTTTGCTGTATCAAATAATCAGATTGGTATGTGGGATATTAACAGTGGAGAATTTCAAAAATCTATTAGCTTTGACGGAATTTATGGATTAGCAATTTCTCCAGATGGTCAATGCATAATTTCTGGGAATTCATCTGGGAATTTGATACATTGGGATTTTGTAAATAAATCAGCAGAAATTATAAAAGCAGGTCATTTTGGTAGCACAATTACTTTATTTTTCACCCCGGATAACCGAAAAATTGTTTCGGTATCTTGTGATGGTAATGTAAAAATCTTTGATAAGGTGAGCTTTCAGGAAATAAGTTCGTTTAGTTACGTGGGTAACAATGAACGAGAAATTAGTGCGTATTTTGAGTTTGGTTTGTGGCATGTGATAGGTGTCACATTTTCACCAGATGGTAAATCAATAATCATATCTAGAGATGATAAAGATTTCTTATCGGTTTGGGATTTAGAAACTGGATTACCAAAAGAACCTTACATTGGAGAAGGTATATATGGTTTCGATTCTATAGTGATTTCTCAAGGCTTAAATAAATTGTATGCTGTCCCATATTTTGGAAAAATTATATCAGTTTGGCAATACGACGATCGAAGTTTATTGGGATATTTTAAGGGCCCCGATGCTCCTATCCTTGTGACTCCCAACAATAAATACCTTATTTCTAGTTCCCCTTCGGAAAATATAAGTATGTGGGATATAAAGACGATAAATGAATTCTGTGCAAAAAATTATGATAGCTCGTTTTTTTGCAATGATTCAATTATAGATATTGTTACTTCTGATGATAGTGAGTTTATGTTAGCAGCAACTAAAACCCACTTATATTTATGGAATCTACAAAACTTTCCTCGAATTGAGAAAACCTTTAATATAGAAACCAATTTAGATTATAAAGTAAACAAACTATCACTAATTCCAGAGCAGAATAGGGTCATCATTTCAAATACAAGCTCATCCTTGTGGTTATGGGATTTTAACAGTAATGAGTTTAGTCAGAATTTTTATGATGGACGAATGATGGCAATTACGCCTGACTCAATCGGTGTTTGTCCAAAATATATGGCAATTTCAAATCTGCTTGGAGGTTATACAACAGATATTATTGTGTTCAATCTGGAAGATGAGAGTGAAATATGTCGTTTACGTGGCCATAGATCGAAAATCAATAGTCTCTTATTTTCTCCAGATGGAAAAAAGTTAATATCAGCATCAGAAGATGGACTTATTAACATCTGGGATGTTGAAGTGGCAATTGAGCTTTATAAAAAGTATTGGGATCTAAAAACAGGAGCACTAGATCTTTCTTACAGAAGACATGAAAGTGGTGTAAACCATGTTGAATTTATATTTGATAAAAACACAATATTATCTTCATCTAAAGATGGCATTATCAGAATATGGAATATCAATACAGGCGAAGATTGTTTAGTAATGCCCTGCCACACCAAAGAGATTATTCAAACAATTATCATGCCTGGTGAAAATGTCGTTGTGACGGTCTCCAGTGATAAAACTATTAAAGCATGGAATATACGTTCAAAAGAATGTATGGCAGTATATACTGGCGACTTTGCATTCTCATCTTGTGCTTCATCAGTTGACAAGTGGACTCTAATAGCCGGAGATATTTCGGGAAAAATTCATTTTCTCCGATTTAACAATTTGACTATGAAAAATAAGCGAAGCGGAATTGATTAAACTACTGTTAGCATATATATAGAATAATAGTTTTTAATTTGTTGTATCTGTAAATACAATCGCAGGTTAAGTAAGAAGAGTAGAGTACGATATCAAATCACAAGAATGTTCGGTTGTATAAAATGAGAATAGAAAACAATCATTTACGTAGAAAACTCAAGTCTTTTTATTATGCATAGTTCGCCTTTATACAGAACTGCACGCCTGGCGATTCCATTTTCTCGTCTGCCCTAAATGACTAACAACATTAAATATAAAATGTAGAAGTGTAGATGTGTAGAAAGGGGGTACTCCAAAAGCTAAAGCAAGGAAGATATGAATAGAAATGGTATCTCCACCGGGTGTAGAAATTTAAGCATACAATTTCACAATTTAAGGATTATAACTTTACAGCTATCTTACAGCTACCACAAAAACACAATGAGGATTTCATATATGATGTATGATTTATTCATCATATGTGGTTCATAATACCCCCATACACAAATTTAGAACAAATGTTTCTTGTACTTCGAAATGTGCGAGAATAACTTGGCACTACCACTGGCAGTTCTAAATTCATTTAAATCATTTATGTGGTTACATCACTAGTTCAAAAAATCAAGAGCTTTCGAAGAAAAGGATATAAAAAAATCGATCTTCTTTCGAGGTTTCTTTCTAGGCTAATCTTTAGGAAACACCTGATGAGAATTTCATATAAACAAGAGATTAATAATCAATATTCTTAATAAATTACCAGTTACTTATTTGCTAATTTCTAGCTAACATTTAGAACATTCGTCACCCACGGATATTTATTTACCCCAATCAACCTCCTGATACCTCTGGTAATACTGTAATTCACCATCTACATCTAATTCAAAAGAGAACCAAAGCCGTACTTTTATTGCAGAGAAAGGATCACTATAACCAATACATCTACCTGACAGAGAATATGATTGCATAAGAAATCTTTTTGTTTCGTCTGGTTGTAAATATGGAATCTCCGGTGTAAGATTTATTAGAAAATCTGTCATCTCATTGTTTTGATTATAAATAATAGCGACACTCATGATGGAATTAATTACATAATCGGTTCCATTGGTAAATTTTACTTTTATCGTATGCATCGGGAAATTTATATCACTTGCATGAATATTAAGATGTGTATTAGGAGTTACATCCTCAATCAGAATATTGTTGAATACATCATCATTATAATAATCATCAATGATTGGAATCGAATCAATTTTAAATTTTAATGTAGTTTCATTAAGTAAAGAAAGGGGTTCCCCAAAAACGAGGATTGAAGGAATAATTATTTCGAAATTACCTGGATGATGTAAACCAAATAAACCACCGCTTTTCTCAGTTCCATCAGAGTTAATTATGATTGCATTCAGACCTGTATTTTCCACAAATATATTATTTTGAAAACCAATTTTTCCCTGACCTATTAAATTTATTGGCCAAGCAAGAAAGTAATTGTTAACATATATATATCGATTATCATATTCCCGACATTGAAGAATTTGAGGTTGTTCGACAATAATATTATTTGTTGAATTTTCAATATCAGTAATTAATTGATAATCATTATCCAAATCAAGAGTAGGATCGTATTTAATTATTTCAGCCTTCCGTCTACTATCTATTCCCATTTTTAATAAAATATCAATAGATGATGATGGGTTTTTATGTACTTGATTTTTATCAAGTGCTTCAATTTTTTGTTCACACGTGATGGAATAATCGAGAATTCCTCCAATATATTTTTCCCATTCTTCTCTCGAGAAATCTCTTCCAGCTATTTCACAAGCAATATTTTCTAGAAGATTGTTAGAGATGTTCCAAAACTTTATACTTCCATCATGAGAAGCAGAAATGAATTGATTTTCATCAATTTCAATTATCTTTCGAATCGTTCCTTGATGTGCATTTGGAATCTCAGCAATCTTAAGGTTTCTACTAATATCCCAAATCTCTATTTGATTATTTTCCCGCATTTGAAGACCTGTTATTGGGGAAGTGATCTGATTGCCTGTAGCTATTGATAATATAAACAAGTTAGTATCTAAAAAACTTGAAGATGGTAATAATTTACCATCACGTGTAATAACTTGAATTACTTCATCGCCCAAAATATCATAGATCAACACTCTATTATCATTAAGGATAAAGGCGGAAATCTTACTATTAGGACTGAATGATCCAGTGAATATTGCAGAGGTTTCATTGACGTAGTCAAAGAAGGCAGTAGGATTAACAAAGATTGGGATTTCGCCACTGATATCTACAAGAGTGAATTCATCCTTATACAACAACGCAGGTAGTATGAGATAATTACCATCAGGGCTGAGGTTTGCTGCTTTTCCTAATAAAGCTTGATTATTCCCAATTTTGTAATCCCAGATAATTTCACCGGAGTCTATATCATATTTACTAAGATTTCCTAATTGGGAGATGATGATAATGCTTTTATCATCAGGTGTTATGAATAAGTTCTCAATTCTACTCCCATCCCCGTTAGAGAACTGAGCAAGAATTTTTTCTGAGAGAAATTCCATTAATAAAAATTTTCCATCTATGCATCCTAATACAATCATGTCTTGATTTTTTGAAATATCAAATGAATAATTACATATTCCTTCAATTCTTTTTATCTCTTCAAGATTATGATTTAATAAAATCAATGACTCCCCATCTTTTACAACAACATAACTTTCATTAATAGAAAAATCTTCAAGATAAGTTGAAGGCCAAACATTATTTTCCTTTGTAATCATTTTATTCCCTTGAGATGTATCTAAAATAGTTACTTCTCTATTGGAATAATAAAATACTACGAATCTTCCACTTTCACTGATCAAAAAGTTGTTTATATTTTTTTGATCAATTGACATAATTGTTTCATGAGATTCCACATTAAAGAAGATAATGGAATTATCGTCACAATATGCGAGAACATGAGATTTAGGAATAAAACTCATACACTTTTTAGCTTCCATACTTTGAGTGTTTATATACTCTATTGCAGTTTCAGTTGAAGTATTCCATACAATAATCTCCTCAGTGCTTTTGGTGGCGATATATTTGCCATCACTACTCATGACCATCTGAACATAATTCAGGGTTGTACCTGGTATAGCGTTTTCAGCAGCATCCGGAGAAGGAAGCTCAACTACATATGGATGAAAAGCTCCAAATTTTGAGACTGTTTTAACAGACTCTGTCGAAAAATCCCATGTAAACAAACTAACAATATCAATACCATATAACTTTTTTTCAGTTTTGTTAATGATTAATGAGGATATGTGAGCACCACCAGTATTAATCGGTTCTCTTATGTAAGCTCCAGTATTAATATCCCAAAATTCTAAAAAACCTTTACCATGAGAAGAGGCACCTGTAATTACTTCATTATCATCCATGCCAAATATCAAACTCAACCCATCCATCTTCTTATTTAACTTTAATTTAGCATCCTCTCCCTGTATATCATATACTTGAAGGAAACATTTTTTTTCTACATCTACAGAAAGGAAACCTATATAAGATTGTTCGGAATTAATTTCTGGAGAATATATTTTACCTTCGACTTGTATTGGAGGAATAGCATCTTGATAGGATTGAAGATTTATCACCCTGACTTCACTTTTTGAGCAGAAATCTTCCTTTTTTAGACAGTATGTAGCAATAAGTTTATCTTCTTTAAGATTAAGCTGAGCGTCTTGAGGTAAGATAAGGTTATAGGCAGAATATTGATTATTGATGACAGCATCAAACAACGATGCTTTTGTAATACTTGAAGGATCAATTTGATTTGCTTTCACAGATAACAATAAAGATAAAGCAGAATTTTCTAAGATTAGTTCAGACTTTTTTGCTAGATCTATAGCTAGATTTTCAAGAATTTTTCTTCGATTGCTGATGCCTAAAATAATCGCAACAAAAGCTATAACGAATACACTGATTGCCAGAGACAAGAGAATCTTTCTATTGCGTGTCTTCCTTTTCAGTTCATTTATTGCATATATTTCGCTTTCCTTTATTAGATCTTTCTGATCTTCAATTAAGAATGGCTCCTTACCCTCAAATTTTTGTATTGCATCTTTAAAATAATAGAGCTCATCACCGATCAAAAGATAGCTTGTGTTCTTATTTTGAGATTTCCATTCCCAAGTTTTCTGAAGAAGCTTTGTGAATAATTTAACCCAATCCACATCAGTCTTAAAGACAGAAATTAACTGATTGAAAGATTTTTTGAATTCTTGACTATAAACCATAATGTATAAATCATCATCTGACTTCTGCTTGCTGAAGGCGCTGAAATCGATCCAGTTAATATGACTTATTTGTTTTGGCAACCATTCTAATTCAGAATCAATACTCATTGGAACTATAAGTTTATTCAACTCTTTAGCAAATTTGATTTCTTGTGAACAAATACATTCATCGGCAATTGAGGCTTTGCTAGCTAGAAAAATAAAATAATCACTTTCTATGATGCCTCTCTGTATCGCTTCCCACCAATTCTCAGTTGCCAAGATATTATCTTTATCCTTCCAAACAGAAAATCCATGGTCTGAAAGTGATTCCTTTATAATTGAAGCGAATTTTTCATCTTCTCGAGCATAAGAGATAAAAACAGATATTATTCCGTCTGAGTTATTACTTTTCATTATTCCACCTGTTTTGATAATTCTTAAATTTTATGTCTAAATATTGTTAATTATATCTGTATTGCTAAATAAAATGTAGCTAAAATTCCAAGAACAAATAGAGAATATCCAAAACTAGCAAAATAGAAATGCCCTAAGTATGATTAGGAACAATGAAATAGACAATCGAAATGAGTAGTAAGGATATTATATGCAAAACTGAAGTCGAACAGGGCCTCGATCAAAGGATAACTAAAAAAGAGGCAGTAAAAAGATTAAAGAAGAGTAAGAGGCAATGAAATGGATCTAGTAGACTGTACAAAATTTCATTGTTTACAAATGTGTCTCTTCTATCAAATCAACAGACAACCAGTAAGCTGCATCAAACTCAAAAGTCATCAGATAACCCAAAGATGATTGAATAATTTCATCAAATAACCATCCATTCTATAATGAAATATCCAATCTGAGAATATGCATCAGCAAAATTAACATAATCCGAAAAATTCATCCCCTCCTCTTTGATTGTACACATAAAACGTTCTGCATATCCATTTTCTTCAGCTTTCCCAACATCAGCCATATTGATATAGATGATTTTATTTTCAGCAGACCACCATAAGCAAAACAGGGATACTAATTACCTTGGTCGCTATGTTGGATCGTAAATGATTGATGTTCTAATTCCATTCGAAGTGACTACAGTTAAGATTGCTGATCCAAAGTCTGGCTCAAACTCCAACCACGAATGGCACGTATATAAACATCCATAATAATCGCCAGGAACACTAAATCCTGTTTGAGCTGAATATAAGTAATTTCTGTAATCCTAACTTGATCTGGATAGATTATTCTCATGTCTTTGACCAGGTTCTCATAGAGGAGATAAGGATTTGACTGTTTGTGGTATCTGTTCTTGGAGCTTTTTGAGGTCTTAACAGGTCGTATTGTTGTGCCAAACGATGTATCCAGTTGCGATTTGACCAAAAAGTCATACGATGGACGTCGCAGTTGATGCATCAATCGGTATGTCACATAAGGCAGGTGCTAGTCCGCATTAACTATTAGCGCTTCTTCAACTTGATCTAATTCTTGCCCCAGGCTTTGATAGTAATAATTAATGGGTGGAAGATCTAACAGGTCATTGACCTGAAAGGCTGCATAGCCCTCTTGTTGTAAAAATATCTGCGGGATAAGCTTCTGTTCCTGAACAGATAATCCGAAATCCTGAAGATTATTTTTACAATTTCTACTCGAACAGTTAACTAGCCAATGATTTGCTCCAGCTCAACAATCCGCTTCGTTTGATGACCCAATTTCAGATATTTTTATTGACCTTTGGCACTCGCTCAAGAAATCATTGTCTCCATCACGATAGATCACTGTATTTTATCCTGTCCTTAGGATTGGATTGCCTTAATGTCTTATTTAAATTGATCCATTCATTAACAACCCGTACTCTGAATACCGATGCATTTATTCGCCTATCTATTGTCATTTTGATTTCCAATATGTATCCTACTTCTCCATTCCATAGCTGTCCTATTTTTGGGTTCCAATACACTCTCCTCGTCTGGTCTTGATTTTTATGGGCTTGTATCCATTCGCATACCCTTGGGGATCCTCGGTCGGTTCATATTCTTCAGCTTGATTATTTCTTTGTCTATTCTGCTTGCATGATATCATTAAGCAGGACATTAAATAACCTGGTATTGCATCATGACCATTTCATGTCTAATCTTCTATCGTTTTTAATGAAAGGTTATAATTATCTTCGTGAGCCATTTATTTCTATTCAGGTGTGGTGATTTTTAAGTTAATACTGACACACCTCTTTTATCAAGGTTCAGTATTTTGCAGAAAGTATTCTAGGCCAACCATCAAAAGACTGAAAACAAGGAAAAAGAGAATTTTCATTGATTCGAACAAAGAAAATTCTAATAGTATGAAGGACTGATTCGTAAGAGAGAAAATTATGAATAATAAAATGATAGAAAATAGTTCAAAGTCTAAAATGGATGAGGGTAAATTAAAAAAGAGAAAATTAGCTGAGTATATAAAAGAATATAAATTTGTATTTATTTTTTTTATCAGCATTGTATCCTTGGGATTGGGGATCATTGGCAATAATAAGTACAATTCGCGTCAATTAATCCACCAAAATTTTGGTACCATACTCTATAATTCGATTTCATTGTTTAATTTTTCTGGCGATTTTGATTATGAGCCAATACCTATTGAACTAGAAATTTCCAGGTGGTTATCACCTGCGGTTTCTATATATGCAGTTTTATGGGGTATTGCAAGGCTGTTTGGTGAGCAAATTGATTCATTTAGAATTAAATTCCTATCAAATCATGTAATCATATGTGGCTTAGGTAATAAAGGAATTCGATTAGCAAAAGATTACAGAAGTAAAGGGAAAAAAGTTGTTGTTATAGAAACGGATCCAAATAATCCAAATTTATCGCTTTGTAAAGATTACAAAATATTCATAATTATTGGTAATGCAAGCGAAGATAATATTCTTCTAAAATCCGGCATTAAAAGAGCAAGTCATATTATTGTGGTCTGCAATAATGATATTACTAATGCAAGTGTGTTTCTCAAAATTAAGAGTTTGGTTAAATCAAAGCATCTCAGGGAAATTCGATGTTCTGTTCATATAGAGATGCCGAGTTTTTGGACCTATATAAGATTAAAAGATTATTCTAATCAAAAATTTCCTAACTTTCATGTTGATTATTTCAATATTTTTAATCTAGCAGCTCGCTATTTACTTTCGAAATACCTGACAGATAGTAGGTTTATGGGTGAAATGGGTATACCTTGTTTTACTATTGTAGGATTGGATGAATTGGGTGAGCAATTAATTTTAAATGCCGCTAGAGAAATATATTATCAAAATAATCAATTTGACTGTAAATTATACATTCGGATTTTTGACAAAGAAGCAAAAAAGAAAATAATGGTCTTAAATGAGAAATACCCTAAATTACGTGAGATATGTTTGTGGCAAGAAGTAGAAATCGATAATAAAGACCCTGAATTTTTTAGAGCCAATTTTTTTACTGAATTGCATCTTCCTAATTACAATCAAAACATTTTTTTATGTTCAAATGATGATATTTCAAATATTAATGCAGGACTCACAATAATAAATCAAATTCAAAATAACACTCATCAAGTGATAATTCCAGTAAAAACAGAACCAGGATTCATTGAATTATTAAGCCAAAATGATAACATCAAAATATGTTTCAATCTAAATTTAATAAACATTTTTAAAATTTCTTGCACTTCGAATTTACTTGATAAAGGAAGTCGTGAGGAAATTGCCTGTGTAATTCATAAAGAATATCTTAATACATTTAATAAAGATGACCTAAAGGAGCTAACCTCTAGAGCTTTTGTAAATTGGGAATATTTACCTGAAGATTTAAAGGAAATGAATCGGAAGCAAGCAGATGATATTATTAGCAAGTTAAGCTTAGTTTCTTGTGAAGTGGTACCTTGGTATTCATTAGGAGGAGATAAATTCATGTTTTCATCTGAAGAATTAGAGATTTTATCAAGAAATGAGCATGAACGATGGTGCAAACAAAAAATCGAAATGGGTTGGACATATGGGAACATTCGTGATGAAAACAAGAAAATACATCCCAGTATAATTAGTTGGGATGATCCAAGACTCTCTGAAATGGATAAACAAAAAGATATTAACTCTGTTAAATTAATTCCAAAATATTTGGCATTAGCCGGTTTCCAAATAATAAGACACGATAATAAGTTACCTAATAAAGAGGCATTTGTCCCTAAATGATTAACAAATATATAGAATATCTATTTTTTAACAATAAAAATTTAATTTCTGCTTTTTTCCAAAAATAGAATAAATTTTATTTTTTCCTTTCTGAGTTTTGCTATTTATTGGATCTAATTACTATTTATTTCATTGTTTTCTCAATTGTGTAACCGGCACGATACAAAATATCAGGGATCCCTCTTACCAAGTCACGATCTTTATCCTTTTCCTCTTCGCTTAATTCTTTATAAGGCACCATTAATTTGTGCTTTTTTTGTTCACGGTCTGTTTGATCTCCTTGGGTCCAACCATCCTCAAGTTTGGAATTAAGCCATCGCTCATGTTCAAACTTACTTAAGATTTCAATTTGCTCTTTGGAAAGCTCAACCTTTATTTCATTAGTTCTTGCATGTATCATGATGTAGTTAATTTTTGACAATTTATTTGGTATGTCTTTGACTGATTGCCGATTTTGTTCTTTGAGAGACTCGTCGAGATTCTCATAGGGGATTAATGCGCTGTGAGTCTTGTCTGATTCACTTGTGACAGTTCCAAATTGATATCCACGAGATCGAAGTCCTTCACAGAAAATTTCATGCGTAGCTTTAGCTAATTGTTCGAGCACTTCGCCTTTCAATTCAATTTCTTGAACTAAACTAAGAAAACCTTTGGCATCTACATGAATGTCCAATTGTGATTCTGCTGGTAAACTTGATCGCTCAAATCTTGATTCGCCTGTAAGTTGGCTCATTGCTATAATTGATTCAATTGAGCGGACACCATGTTTATAGTTTATGGTTTTAAGGAAAGCTCGCAATACACCACTATCAATATTTAAATGGTCTTTTCCTTCTGAATTGATGAATAAATTAGGCATGTTTTTCTTAAATAATGATCTTAATAATAGAGCTCTTCTTATTATGTAATATGGGTCAGAATTGACATTGTCTTTTGATGAATTAATTGGATTTGGACCTAAAATATTAACATAACCCTTCAATCTACTAATAAAGTCGGGGACTTTAACTAACTTGAGTGTCTCAGGATCTAACTCTTTTCCAAATGATTCCATTCTCAATGTTGTTCCACCAGTAAAAACAAAAATTGATTTTCCTATCGGATGGCTGATTTGCCCTTCTAGGAAATTACCATCCTGCATAGGCGCTAGGAAATATTTCAGCCAGCCCAAAGGTGAATTTTCAAAAAATGAATCAAATTCATCCCAAATAACAAGAGGAATTTTTCCAGAAAGATTGATATCTCGAACCTGATGGAAAGCTGCTTCAAGGTTTTCAGTAGATAGGAATTGAGATAAATTAAATTCGAGAATTTTAATAGCTTCTGGAAGTAAAGATTTACACAGTTGAATGATGCCATAAGATTTCCCTGAACCAGGACTTCCAAAAACAGCAATCGACAATGGCCGAGTTTGAGTCTTAGATTTGTAATATTCTTCAATAAGTGCACCAACACTTCGAAACCCTTCAATTTCCCTCCAATCAAGTGTAATTAGACTCCCGAATACACCCCATGGTACACCGCAAATTGCCGTATCAGGTCCCTCTAATACAATATTCGATGCAACAATGTCTAATGATTCTTTGTATTGATCTTTCAAAATCGTCCAGTTAATATCCCCCGATTCAATAAGATCTTTCCTATGGTTTCCTGTTCTTATGAAAGGAGGTTGAACCCGAACTCTAACAAACTTTTCTTGGTTCTTATTGAAGGCTTTTGCTATAGAAATTTTAGGAAATTGAAGTAATAAATTTTCACTTGTCGGACTATCAGAACCATATCCAAGTATATGCAATGTTCGCATTGCCGAAATGCCATTTTGAATACCTAAATCAATATCAGGTGATAGTGGATCTAATATTAATTGTTTAGCTATGCTTGCAGTTAGACAGGTTGTTTTTCCAATTACACCGCCAGGATACTTATTTTCCCAAACTCCTTCTATTACTTCTGGGTCAAAAAATAAATCACTCTTGATTTTATTTTCACTTCTTTCTTGTCTTGATATCTTGAAAATCCCAGCTGTTCCGAAAGAAACAATTGTATAAGCAGAATGTGATAAAGCGTTTATAGACGGATTATGAATTATCTCCCAATAAAGATCCTGCGCAGTACGTTCCCAAGAGAGACCTTTACTAATTTGAACCTCAGTCAACCGTACATCTTCGATTGTCATAATTATGACAAGTCGATCCGAAAAGTGTTGATGAAGTTGTTCCCATAAAAGGCCTTGAGCAACGGGCATTGCCATCTTAACCAATACCCATGGCTTCAGGTTTTTAGGCTCACGAATAGAGACTGGCCAAAGCTCAGGCACATCTCTAAACCCTAAACCCGCATCATCTAACACCACCAAATCGGGATCCTCAATATCTTCATTAACTTTATTTATAGAATAGTAAGAATCAATTTTTTTTGATCGCTCTAAACCGAGATAATCTTCAACACGCCAAGCTGAATTGCTATTACTTTCTTTGTACACCCAATTGACATAAGAATGATGGAATCTCGGATCACCAGGATAAACCTTGTTGACACGACAAGGGGCAGAGTTTTGTTTAATAATACTTTCAATAACTCCTTCAGATCTTAAATTAGAGCAAACCTCCTCAATCAGATCAGCTAGGAGTGCACATCCACCTCGTTGCCAGAAAGTTTTTACTACGTTTTCAGGACTCCAAAATTGAAGTTTTTTCTCAGCCTGCTTAAGTCTGGCAAAATTCCAGTCCATTGTTGTATCACCAGCTATAATTATTTTGCAATAGTTCTTTTGATTATTCATGTCCTGCTCCCAGCCAGAGGGTGTGTCCCCTTTTGATAGTTCCTTGATATTTCATGGATACTCAAACTAATTATTCTTCTTAGTTCATTTCGAATATTTTTAGCTAATATTTCCACTAAGAGAATTTACTGAGATGACTACTCAGGCAATTCTCTGTTTGATTAGTATTATATGATAGTTTATCTATATTGAGAGAGACGTAAAAATCTTATACAAAATGTATTTATAAGTCGTAGATATATATTTTCTATATTCCAAAATAACTTTAAAAAATCCAAAGATTAAACCAATAACGAAGCAAGTGTCAATTATTGTCAAGAAAATTTAGTTGAGACATAAGACTCCACACCAATCTCATTTTCTCATAGTATTCATTGGTTTTATCTTAATAGCTAATTTCTACTGTAAACTAATTTTGATAAAAAAACCATTGTCATAGTATCTTCAATCTTTTTATGCTGCTTTTTCTTCATTCTGTCATCTATTTAGGAAACATAGAATAGTTTATAAATAAAATAATTACTTCAGTTTATTTGATATTATCTTGCGATAAACTTATTACTTTTCCTTTCAATTCAAATAGTAATTACCATTTACTTTTATAGGAAGGATTCTTATCAAACAAAATTTTTGTACTGTAATAAGAAAATTATTTTTTATTTTATAACTCCACGATAATATTCCTTATATGTTACCAATTTGAACAGGTTTGGTTATATTCCCGATCCCAAAAGAATAAATTCCATTCTTCTTGAGTAAAATTTCTCCCAACCAAATTACAAAGAGAATCAATCAATTCTTGATAATCTAGCTTCCACTCAACTACTGAACCAGATTTATTAACTGCAACTAGATAATCCCCTGACGCATCAAAATCGACCGATATTGAATAATCTTCTGGCGAATCCCATAATTCGGCAACAGAACGATCTTTGTTAAGATCCCAAAGCTCAACACCAAACTGATCTGCTATTGCAATAATAGTAGTATCTTTTAATAATGATATATCTTCAATTTCTCCTCTACTTCTCCGTGATAATGTATAGTACAACTCTAAACCATCAGTAATCCAAGTGTTGATTATTCCATCTCGACTTCCAGTAATGATTACACTCCCTGATTGGCTAAAAGTCACATTATTTATCCCCTTATTATGAGCCTTGATAGAAGTTTTTATTATTTTAAGCTTAGTAACATCGAAAAGAGATAAAACCCCATCTTGCCCTCCGAGTGCAAGAATTTCCCCATTAGGGCTGAATTCTAAATCAAAAACTTCTATGTCATTGGGAAGAATATTTTCTACGAGCATACTTTCTTCTTTATTGTCCCATAAGCTGAACATACCATTCGATAGAATATACGCTATATATCTGCTGTCAGGGCTAATCGCAATACTCATTAAATATTCATTTACTGGTAAATCAATTTTTATTCTATAAAGTTTTTCCAATGGATTTGTTTCCCATATGTAAATCATTGAGTCAAATCCCGCTGTTACAAGTCTGTCTCCGTTCAGATTTATCGCCATTGATGTTATGGCTTCCGTATGTCCCTCTTTAATATAAATATTTATCAGCGATGATTTTTCATATACTGAAACATTACCATTTAAATCGCCTGTTAGAAGCAACCCTGATCTTGGTACATACAAAGCTCTATTTGAATAATTACGAACAAAAAAATCTCTCCCTGGATTGGGAGGCCAAAATGTCCATATGATGAAAGAGTTATCGAGACCTGCAGTTGAAAGTAAATCACCTAATGGAAAAAAAACTATACTTGTTATTGTATTCGGAGATGCTTTCCATGATTTTGAATAAGGTTGGTAAGTGTTTGTATTATAAAGCGTAATTGTGCCATCGTTTGCAGCTGCTGCAAGTAAATTCCCTGAATAATTAAGAGCCAAACGATTAATTGGTGAACCATCGCCAATTAGCAATGGACTGTGAAAATCATTGTTAACATCGAATAGTGAAAGTGTCGGAAAACCCAGTGAACTGACAGCTAATGTCCCATCTAATGAATTAAAAACTAAATCCGTAATCTCATAAGATGAAACTTCTATCGGTTCTACGATTCGAGAAAAATCCATTGGATGCAAATCTTCGCCAATATCATTAGTCCAGAGATACAGATTTCCATTACCTCCGCCAGCAGCGAAGATTCTTCCATTAGGATTTATTGCTATAGACGTTACATTTGTATCAATTGATAATTTATGAACTATTTTGAGATTTTTAGCATCCAAGAATAATATATCATTTGCGTCCCAACTTCTCACTGCAATGAATTTCCCATCAGGATCGAAGATTATCTCTTCAATATAAACTAATCCTTCATTTTTAATGTTTACTGTCTGAATGATTTCTCTATTATTTACATCCCATACTGCTATTGATCCGTCTGCATCACCAGCGACAAGGTTAGTACTATCTGGACTAAATGCTAATGATAAAATAGGTTTGGATTGGCTTGTTAATGGAATCCCTTTCATTTCGGAGGAGTTATTATCCCACAGTATAATTTTTCCATCATTGCTGGCTGACGCAAGAAACCTTCCATTTGGACTAAATTGAACACAGTTTACTTGTTGGTCATGCCCCCAAAAAATTCGAGAAATATTTGCAGATGAGAGATAAAGATTAATTAAATTTGAATAAGTATCAAGTATTTTGTTCCTTTGATATGTCTCAATCCCTATAATCGCAGAATAGAAAATATCATCTTTACGGAATATCTGTGATTGTGCTGTTAGCTCTCGAATTCTAGCTAATTCTTCAGCTTTTTGAGCTTGATTTCTTTGAACAATTGAATAAATTGTTAATCCTATAGATATGATTAATACAAACAGAATAGAGAATAAAATAGCTCTTTGTCTTTGATTCTCAATTGATCTGCTTGTTTGAATAAATTCTATTTGTTCTGTTGTGGCAGAAATTTCCTTGCTAGGATTGTTTCCCAACCAGTTTTCGGCATTTTTTAGGCGCGATCCGGATATTAGATAACTTTTATTTTTTCCATTTCTACTCCATTCCAAAGCAAGAACTTGAAGTTGGGTATGTTTCTTTATCCACTCCCAATCAGTGTATATTGCGTTTACCAATTTATCAAAAGTTTCTTGAAACTCATCACCTTCATTTTCTGGAAAAGAGATCCATTGTTTTGAAGCTAGTAACTTAGGAATTTTTTGAATATCTGTATCTGAGAGAACTATAGGCACTAGGCGCTTATTATTATCAACCGCATGAGTTATTTCTAATTTACAAATATCTGAGTTTAACGATGCTTCACTTATAATAAATAGAAATGCATTAGATTCTTCAATTGCTTTATATACTTCTTTTAGCCAATCTTGAGTGGGTGGAATATCCTCCCAATCTATCCAAGTATCAATTGCTTTTTTTTCAAGCCCAGATTGCAATAGAGAAGCAAATGCTATATCTTTACGTGAATATGAAATAAAGACATCGGCCATAGTAAATCTCCTTATTGGTTTAAAGAAAAAAATCAATAAACTGGAACCCTAAAAAAACAAGAAGATTTGGGTTAGTTCTAAATATTATGATAACGTACTTATTATACGATACAGTACCTTAAGAATTACAATTTATCATTTGTAAGATGAAACAATCTGATTTTGTAGATTTACGTCAGGAATTACCAATGTTCATTAACAACCGATTGACTTGCAAGCATAATAACTAATACCATTTTTCAATCCTTCAATATCTCGAATTATCGAATGGATTGACCTTATTATATATTGTCAGCAAATCCTCATTAATTAATACCGAGAATCGTCCCATTACCTATAAATCAGATTACCCCATCAATAGTTACTTGTGTAGAAATGTAGATATGTAGATAAGGTAGTACCCCAAAAACCGAATTTCGCCACAAATGAATAAAAGTGGTTTCTTCACTGCGTGGAGAAAATAATTCTAACAAATCATTTTGATGAAAGGTCTAGAATAAAAAAAGTTTACAGCTACTTTACAGCTATCGCAAAAAACACTCTAGAAATAAGAACAATATACACATTTTTACCCCCATATATTGTACATAATGGACATGATGCTCCTATATATAGATATACCACAATTATTACTTGAACTTCGAATCAGTTGGATGTAATAGTGGTTCTTTATGTGCGAAAGAATTGCCTCGAAATTAATAAACCTTTATTACAGAAATAGGTCTACGTTCAGAGTCCTAAACAAAGTTTAGTTTTCTAATTATTTCTAACTTGCCTTTATATTGAACTACATGCTTGCCCGTGCGGGTACATTGGAGACGCGGCACGACCCTGCACCTGCTCTTCATCTTCAGTCACACGTTACCAGAAGCGCGTCTCGGGACCTTTGTTGGACCGGATTGGTATCCATTTGCAGGTGCCGCGGGTGGAGTACGCCAACTGCGCTTCATGCGCCACCCGGGATACGCAGGCAATGCATTACCACCCTTTGGCATCGTTCTGGCGCTCAGCTCGCTCTGGACGCTCATCCCAGCCATTTTTGCGCTGATCGTGGTTGTTATCCGCACCATCTTGGAGGATCGCACCCTACAGGCAGAGCTCCCCGGTTACCAGGCTTATGCTAAACGCGTACGCTTCAGGTTATTCCCTGGGATTTTCTGACCCACCGCACATCTGTCTTGCCCAGCACCTTCCGCAGGACTTGTGCGCAGCCCCCTGAAAGGGTAGGGATCTGCCCGTATATCCAGCCGAAGCCATGCCCCTATCAGTCCTTCTCCTCTTGGCTCTTGTGTCTTGATTCTTCTTTGCCCCCCACTTCGCTTATAATAAAACCATGACGTCTATCAAACCAGCCTACCCCAACCGCTTCGCCTACACCCATCCCGTCACGGTGCGCTATGCCGATCTCGACCCGCAGCAGCATGTCAACAACGCCGCCGTCGTCACCTACCTCGAATCTGCCCGCATGGGCTATTACCAGGCCTGTGGGCTTTGGGATGGTCGCTCCTTTGGGGGCTTTGGCATGGTCGTGGCTGCCCTGCATGTCGATTATCTCAAACCCATCCTCTTCG